>CAJOLW010000072.1 GCA_905235525.1 uncultured Bacteroidaceae bacterium | reverse complement strand
TGGTTCCTTGCAGTCGGTGTTGGCAAGCTTTACGAGTTCCGGCTGTGAGAGGTGTTCCTTCTCCGTAGGGATGGTGTCTATCCTGTCAAGGAAGCCATTTGGATTCTCCATAATCTTGTGTTCCCTGTATGCAGTATGGAGTACGGCACGGAAGGTTGACCAATAGCCCGCGACGGAATTGATGTGCAACTTGTGTTCCGTATGAATGGTCTGCGGAGCGGTCAGCAGGTAGTCACGAAATCTATTGCAGAGGTCAACATTGATTTCGTCGAAATGACACTTACCGTTACAGAAACGGTTGAAGTGCTTATAGACATGCTGCCACTTGCAGTTCTTCTTGTCTGCCTTCATCTTGAAGTAGGCAAGGAAGTCGCCCTTCATCTTTGCTTGGTCAAAGAAGTCGTAGCGTTCATTTACGATACTCTCATAGCGTCGGCATCGCAATGCCTCGGCTTTCTCCGTCATGCGCTCGTTGTAGTCACGCTCGCGCTGGTTCTTGGGCTTGGCAAAGATGTAGATGCCAAGTGACTCATGCCGCTGTACCTTCATGGTTGACTCATCCCTGTAGCCGGGATAGTAGTCAAGGTAGAAGCTCAGTTGCGTAGTTGCGTACCTTTCTTTATTTTACGCGTACGCAGGGTTACTGTCTTACAAATGTTACTCATACTTGTAGGAATTTGTTTTGTTAATAATCGAAGGCTATGCGTCTCATAGCGAGTGCAAAGTAACTGCGTGATGAAAGTGTGACCAACTTACCCTTTCATAACTCATGGATAATTGCACTTTCACGCAGTTGATGCTTATTATTGGCCATTATTGGAGCCTGTAAGCCCCGAATTGCGCCAGTCTGCTTGCCATAATTCGGTCTAATTCCTCCTTGACGATGAGGTTCTGTACTCCGACTTTCACCTTCGTGAGGTTGTTCGTCTTGACGATAACACAGATGTTGCTCTTGGTCATGCCGTACTTCCTGGCAGCTTCGGCAGTAGTGTAATAGTCATCACTCGCCTTCAGGTCGGGACGAAAGATGTCATCAAGATGTTTCTTTGAATAGTAGGTCTTGCCATATTCTCGCTTGGTGGGAATATGGCGTCGGTAGGCTTGGGTGCGCAAGGATTCTTTGGTCGTGGAATAGAGGGATTCTGCCTCATCCGTTGTGAGCCATTTTGTCAAGGCTTCAAGCTCGGCAGTAACTCCGAAGAGCGCATCCATGTGCTTTCGGCTATAGTAGTTCTTACCTGCAATCTTGCAAATGGGTACTTGGTTATTCTTGGCAGAAGTGTAGAGCCATGAACGCTTCACTTTGTAGATGCGCATAACATCCTCGCCAGAGATGTATTCAAGTGGTTCTGATGACCGCATATCATATTCTGGTATGTGGTTCTTATCTTTCCTCGACGAAAGGGAAGAAGATGATGAATGGGATGATTTCTTGTTTGATGAAGCGCCTGGCAATACTCTATGATAAGGATTGCCAGCAAGCATCCGGATAAATGCCATTCGTTTGCTGATTCGTGATGCAGGAAGTTTACCCTCGTTTACCAGTTTGTAAACGTACTGACGAGAGCAGCCCATAAGGATGGCAGCCTTGGAGAATGTAAGATACTCCTGGCTGGCGATGTCTATAACTGGCTGGACTGCCTTCAAAAAGTCCTGTTGCCTTTTCTTGCGTTGAGCCTTTGCAGCCTCAGCACAATGCTCTGAGCAATACCTCTGCGAGCCACTGTTACAAGTGAACTCCTTACCGCAAAAGGCGCATTTTCTTGTCTTTCTCATTTGACTCCTTTTTATGTGGTTTTACAATCAATTTCGTGCAAACCGCCACGGAGTAAACTTTCGTCAATCATTGACACCCATTGTCAACTCATTCCACGATGTCACGTTCTTCAAATGAGGTCACTTCCTTGCTCTTTTCCCTCTCGTTCTTCAGTCAACCGATGTACACTCTTGTCAACCTTTGTCAACCCAGTCCATGAGATAGCAAAATAAAAGCCCTCAAAATTCTCCGCGGTAGAAATGCGTTGCAAAGATAAGCGGATTTTTGAGAACCACCAAAAAGCAAGTCCGAAGTGTTAAATTCTAAAAGTGGTTGATATACAAAGATTTATCTCCATGTGCTTTTCATTGTTTATGGTTGTTTAGAGGTCTCTAAATACA
>CAJOLW010000071.1 GCA_905235525.1 uncultured Bacteroidaceae bacterium | reverse complement strand
TCGGCGTTGTGCGCGTACTCCTTCTTCGACAAGAAGCCCGCCATCAACGTGGACTACCTCATAGAGGGATTCGACGGTCAGTTGACACTCTTCAAATAGAATTCAAAACACAGAACATCTTCCGAGTCTTGTCACCGGCAATGGTGCTGGTGACAAGACGCTGTTGCCTTATGGTGGATGAACGATAGGGCCTTGCTTTATCCCGAACTCAGGTCTTTTCATATTCAGAGGCAAAAGATGGGGATACAATGGCAAAAGATCCTTTTGTAAAACTATTAAAACTTGCAGAGGGTGGTTCCTCTCTGTTACATATAAACACATGTGGGCTGCCACCGAAAGCATAGCTACCAATCGTAGTCACGCTGATGGGGAGAGTCACGGAGGTTAAGCCTGAGCAACGACTGTATTTGCAAGTTGCTTTATATCAGTGATTTACGAACTAAACGGTAGAAAAGTGATGACGTAAATTCTACAGAGATTGAAAATGATGAAGATTTAACGTATTTAACTTTTGTAAACCACAAAAAGAAGAATTTTGTGCAAGTTTTCTCATAGCCACATCAGCATCTGGTTTCATCGATATGTCAACCCCGATTTTCACCTCTGGGCTCTATTTTGCCCCAAAAATAATCAAATTCTTGTCTTTTGGGGCAAAAATATGCCAACAAATAGCTTTTTCTCAATAATTGTTTGTACCTTTGCCGACAAATAATAGATTATTAATATGGAACAAAAGCTTATTGCGAGAGACAGAGAGTGCTCTATGTTACGGGACTGCATGGAGTCAGACCGTTCAGAATTTGTTATCGTTTATGGAAGGTGGGAAAGACCTTCCTCATAGATCAGTACTTCAAAATGGATTATGATTTCAGTTTCGTGGGCTCGCATCGTTCCACGCAAAGGGTTCAACTGCGCAATTTTGGAAAAGCCATGAAGCAGTATGCAGGGTTGAAGACTGTACCAAAGTATGCCGACTGGTTTGATGCCTTTGATGCGCTGGAGGAACATCTTGGTAATCTTCCAGCCAATAGGAAAAAAGTAGTGTTCTTCGATGAAATGCCTTGGATAGACACACAAAAGTCAGACTTTGTTGAAGCCTTGGAGAACTTCTGGAATGGGTGGGCAAACCGTCGGAACGATATTGTCTTTGTGGGGTCTGGTTCGGCAACATCATGGATGGTTGACAAATTGATTGAAAATCAAGGTGGACTTCACGCTCGCATCACTGCAAACATCTATCTACGTCCCTTCAACCTTAAAGAGACGGAAGAGTACTTGCGCTCTCATCATTGCAAATGGGACCGATACCAGATAGCGCAGTGTTACATGCTCTTTGGCGGGGTCCCTTTCTACCTTAGTCTGCTGAAGACGAATCAGAGTCTTGTCCAAAATGTTGACCGCCTGTGTTTTGCCCCGAATGCCCCACTTCGCATAGAGTTTGAGGAACTATATACGGCACTTTTCAAACATGCAGACCAATATATCTCTGTGGTGAAAGCTCTCAGTCAACATAAAGAAGGTATGACACGGAATGATATGATGAGAGTTCTGAAAATAGAAGGGCGCAATCTCACCGCAGTACTTCGTAATCTGGAACGCTGCGACTTCATCGCCAAAATGGCTCGCTTCCCTAATAAGTCAACCGATGCCATTTACAGGTTGGTTGACTTTTACACCTTATTTTATTATAAGTTCCTTTCCGAAGACCTGTCGGGCGACGAACAGTGGTGGAGCCATAATTTCCAGTCACACAGTGTAGAATCCTGGATGGGCAGGGCATTTGAACTACTTTGCCTCTGCCACGTAGGGCAGATAAAGCGGGCGCTCGGTATCTCTGGAATGGCAACCAGCGTTTCCTCATGGCGGCAATTGGCTGACAAGACCGATCAAGACCCGGCCAAGAGGGAAGGCGCACAGATTGACCTTATCATCGACCGTGCCGACCGCATGGTGCATCTTTGCGAGATGAAGTTTAGCATCGGGCCTTATGAACTAAAGGATGCCTACGAAAAGAAACTACGCCAGCGGATGACAATCTTCCGTGAGGCCACGAAATGCACAAAAGCACTGGTGAATACGTTTGTTACGACAT
>CAJOLW010000070.1 GCA_905235525.1 uncultured Bacteroidaceae bacterium | reverse complement strand
GATGACGGCATTGAAGTAGAATTAATAGAAATTGATAGTACGCATTATGGCAACAAGAAGTAACAGATTAGTTCCTGCCAGGGCAATACACCCAGGAGAAATCTTGCGTGATGAGTTGCAGGAACGTGGTATCAAGCAAAAGGATTTTGCCCAAATGATTGGCGTGCAGTCAACTCATCTGAATGAATTTATTAAGGGGAAGCGCAATCTGAATGAAGATTTGGCTATGAAGCTGGAAAAACATTTGGGCATCCCGTTTAAAACATGGATGAATCTGCACAATGGCTATGTGTACGACTGCAAGGCATTGGAAGAAAGACAGACCGAAGAGCAAGAAGCTATTGCTTTTGAAAAAGCGTGTTCGGAAATTTTTAATCTGAATTTGTTATACAAAAGGCTTAGAATGTCTATCCTCCCCTGCCTTGAACGAGTAGCTAAAATAAAGGAAATGTTTTCTTTCGACCTATTGTCTTCTACAGAGCTTAGATTACAAGTCGCAGGCTTATACAAACATAGCGAGAAGGTGCAGATAGATGAGAAAAACATGCAAACATGGCTACTATTGAATTGGTTGGCAACTACAGAAACGAAAGTTCAAGGAAACTACAAGAAAGGAAATGGTTTAAAAGCCGCTGAGTCTATTGCAAGGATGGCAAATGCCCGTACTCTTTCTGTTCAGTCAATGAAGGATTGTCTAAACCAATTCGGTATTTTATATGTAGAAGTTGAGAAACTGGATAAGGTGCCTGTTGATGCTTATAGCACTATTGTGGATGGTCATCCAGCTGTGACTGTGACATATCGTTATAATGATATGGACAAGCTGGCTTTTGATGTATTACATGAATTATGCCACATCGAAAACCATCTTTCAGAAGAACAAAAAGCCTTTATATCTATGGAGGGTACCTTGTACTCCACCGACCCAAGAGAGAAAGAAGCGAATGATTTTGCCCGACAACAGCTTATACCAGATGACATATGGACTGGTATTTTACGAGTTGGCAGCAGTAGCCTCTCTCCACACAAGATTGTGAAGACCATTGCCCAAGAAGCATCTAATCGTGGTGTCAGCCCGTCTATAGCTATTTCAAGATATAAACATGACACCAACTGGTACAACACATCGGCGTATAGATCTCCTAAGATACACTGATGAGATAATTGTTTAGAAAAAGCGAGGGCAACCTCGCTTTTTTGTTCAGCGCCATAAGCACTCTCTGCAAGAATAACCCTCAGATTGAGAATCCTGGGAATTATGGAAGTCTCACCTTTGCAATCGGGCCAATCTGGACGTAACAAGCTCCAAATACGCTGACTTCATCTCTTCGTTGAGGAAAGAAGCCTGGATGAGAGTCTGCCACTTTGGTAAAGCCTTGTGAAGACCTGCTATAAGACGTTGCACTACATTCTCCTCCAACCCCATCGTTTTGGCAGCTTTTAGGAAATCGTCCAGATAGTTTTGTCTTTCTTCCGGAAAGAGGCAGCGCCAGCTCCTCTTTGTCCTTGGGGTTGGCTATAGCAACGTTAAGGAGGTCATAGGCTGGAGTCAACTGGTATTTCTCAGAAGGGCGATAGAGCGAGAAATTCTTCAGGTGCATGTCGTTGTTGCCTGTCACAAAACAGAAAAGCAAGAGCTGCATATAGTTCGTCAGGTCGAGCTTAGGTGTGCTGCTATACTGCGCTATGGTCTTCGCTATCTGCTCATGCGAGCCTTTGTACTTATACTCTGTTGGGTGCAGCGTCAGTTGACACATGTCCTCCATGTCTATCTTTTCGCCGTTCTTGGTGCGGTCAATGCGCCTAGTTATGTAGCCGAGTTCTCCATCAGCCAAACGAATAAGACTATGAGGAACGACGCTTATCTTCGCTGCTTCAGCAAGGTGCATCGTCAGATCTTCGTTTTCGGGCAACTGCGGATAACTATCTGTCTGGGGCTTGAAGATGTAGTCGCCCCAAAGTCCCACGATGGTTAGTCGGCTGCAACCCTCATGCTTGCTGAGGTTTAGCGATAGCTTAGGCTGAACACCCGTCAAAGATGTCTGCGTTCGAATGACTTGTTCGGCCAGACTATCAAGGTCTTCATGCCGATATTCCATTGACGGAACATCTTTTGTCCCGAAGAACTTTCGAGCGCATCTTGGATGGAAATCCTTTTGTCCTTCTTCCAAAGGTTGATAACAATACAGACACTTACACATCATTCGCCTCCTTCCTTGTTTATGGGTACGACACTGACTGATCCGATGCACTCCTTGCAGCACAGCAGCAGTAACGACATGCGGTCAAGAATACTGATGTCAGTATTACGGAGTGCCACATCGAGCAACCATCCTTCGGGTATCAGACCGTCGAAGAATGGGAACAGCACAGGGTTTACGAATGCCTCCGTCTGTAATGGTAGTGTCAGACTCACCGGCTGCGCGTCCTCACGAGCGAGATACGCTCCATCATAGCAGAAACGGTATTCGCCACCTTCTTCTGTAAGGATGCCTGCAAGAATGTCTTTGCGATATATTTCAGCTTGTCTCATTGCTTGGGTGTTGCCGTTAGTTCGTAGTTAAACAAATCAAGTAGTTGGTTCACCTTATCCATTCTCAGCGTCGGTTTTCCCTGTTCCAGATTTCTTACGAAACAAAGCCCCACGCCCGACTTCAGTGCGAGGTCTTCCTGAGTAAGACCATATTCCTTGCGTAGGGTCTTTACAACTGCTGATAGTTTTGTCCTTTCCATGTTAAATTATATTGTTTCGAATGCAAAGTTACAACTTTATTTTGATATTACATCGTTTCTGATATAAAATATCTATAATTTAACAAATTTACATGCGTTCTACTGCAGTTTGTTTAAGAAAGCACCGCCGTTCTTGTTGGTTTTTGAAGGCAGTAAAAGAGAAGATGGTGTATTGGTGGCTCCAATTATTTTACCGAATCCTAAAGAGGTTATAAGCCAGGGTGGTGAATTGCCACCCCAGCTTCATTCTCATTTTTCTATTAGTTTCATTAGCAGGTTTGCCATTTCCTCCTTGCTCATATTCTTGATGTCATCTTTTGTAATAGCAGGAGTGGGATTCAGGTTCAACAGCTTGGAGTTGTATTCAATCTGCTTTTCCAAAGGATATTTAGCAATGTAAAGGTCAGTGACAGACTGGCCCTGAGAGTGAGCCATACCTTCATCAATGTATGACCGTTCTACACCTGCATGGGTAAGGTTGGTGGCAAAGGAGTGACGTGCCCAAGTTCCAGAGGGACGTACTTCCCAATGAAGCACATCTTTACAGATTTTGATGAGACGGTCTTGAACA
>CAJOLW010000069.1 GCA_905235525.1 uncultured Bacteroidaceae bacterium | reverse complement strand
GAAAGTCTTTGCTCCTACGATGCGATTGTGCTCGTTGGCAATGTCCGAGAATATCGGCACATCTATTTGCAGGTCGTGGTGCTTGCACATCGCCAGTTTTATGACATAGGACTTATCGGCAAATTTTACCCCATTGGTTAGCAGACTGATTCCTGCTTTTGGCTGGTATTTCTGTATCTGCTTAATGAGGTTAAAGAGCTTGTCGCCTATCAGAGTAGGTTCACCACCAGTAATGCCGACCTCTACCGTTTTCTTATCTATTAGCGAAATCAGTTTGAGGTTAAAGGGCGTTTTGTCCTCTTCCTCCGCAACTGGCGGCTGAGGGCACATGATGCAACGGAGATTGCATCGCTCTGTGGCAAAGATGGCATTATGCAGCGACTTTATCTCGTAGAGAAATACGATTTCTCCCTTTTGGTTTATCAGCACCACGTCGCCCTCGTTAAATTCATCAAGCGTTTGCACATTCCCAATGCATGGCTTACCCCCAGCAATTTGCTCGCTGTTTGTAATCAAAGCTGCGTAGCCAGACGGCAAATCCTTTGCGTCTGCTTTTACAAGTATCTCGTCCTTGCGGTTGAAGATGGTCTTTCCCTTAAGCGTTATTCGGCCTAGGATGTCCGCTTCGATATTGAATGCTGTTCCGTTAATCTGTTTCATATCGTCCTAATTTATCCATGACCAAAATATTCTGTTTATCTCTGGGTCGTGCCTCTTCAGCAATTCAAACAAGTAGTGCATAATGGCTGTGTTCTTCTTGCACATTTCACTCGTAGGGCGATGCCCAACCATGTCGCCCTGTTCCGAATAGTTGCGCACAGGGTCTGCTCCACAATAGGGCTGGAAAACACACTCTGAGCACATCGGCAAACATTCCGTGCAAGCGTTCTCAATAATGTGGTGCAACTTCTCTCCGTTGAACATAGACTGATAGCTGTCTTCATTCACATTGCCCAGCTTGAAATAGTAGTCCTTGAATCGGGCTAACATTCTGCCTTCGTCGGCCACATAGACATTTCCATCCCAGTCATATATAGCTCCTGCGATGCCAACGCCAGCTGGTGATTGCAAGTCCACGAATCCCGTAGCGAATGGAGTTAGAATTCGTTTCAGCAGCAGAGCTGCATATCCTTCAATGAAGAATGTGCCTTGTTTGTTCAGTTCTATGATATAGTCGAGCCCTTCCTTGAAGTTCTCGATAAAATCTTCCACGGGGTATGCAATCTTCTCCTTGTATTGCTTGGCAAACCCATACGGATTCAAAGCGCGAAGAAATATATTGTTGTAACCCATTCGCACATACTCGTCTATGATTTCCTTGAAGTGACCGAGGCTGTATTTCGATGTTGTCATAAGAGCCGACACGCTATCCTGTCCGCATATCTCACGAATCATTTTGATGTTCTCCTCAAACTTCTCATGGGTATGCGTCGTGTCCTGTAGCGGCCGGTTTGTGTTGTGCAGTTCCTTTGGCCCGTCAAGCGAGGTGGAAATATCGCACTTGTGCTTCTTCAAATATTTCACCATGTCGGGAGTGAGTAGCGTGACGTTGGTGCATATCACAAAGCCAAGATCTTTCTTCTTGAAAAGGTTTTGCCACTCCGCTTCCTCAATGATGTATTTCACCATTTCAAAGTATGTCGAGGGGTCGCCGCCTTGGAACTCAATCTTGATACAGGGTGACGGCGACTCGAAGATGGTCTTCACCACGTTCTTGGCCGTCTTCTTCGTCATGTCAGCCTCGTGGTCGTCCATGTTCTTTCGCGCCACTTGGCAGTAAATACAACTGGAATTACATCGCAAGGTCGGCACCACCATGTGCAGGCTGGTGAAATCTCTCAATATGCTCTTTTTCGTCCTGAACTTAGTAGCCAGCATGTTCACCACGTCCTCCACTTTGTCGGTCGTGGCAATTTGCTTCGATGCTATGTCTTGGAACACCGTTGACTTCACATCCAGTTCCTTGTTGATAAACTTCTCGAAATCCTCATTGCTTAGGAATATGTACTCGCCAACGTCATTCGTTAGTAAGTACTCTGACTCATTGAAGCGGGAGAAACGGAAGGGAAGTATCTGATAATCTCTCATTTGTTCACAGGCTTAAATGCTTAATCACGTATATGGCCAAACTGCAGATTCGTATTGTGACGAACCTGTTGGTCAATGAGTTCATTGCAGAACTGCTTGACAGTTTCCTCAGAAACAGCATTACCTTCTTTCGATTCAAACACAACACACACAGAATCTCCTTCTGTTTGCTGATGAACAAAGAATCGATCTGTAAGCTTATAGCAAGCAGCAACAATTGCTTCTTTGGCATACAACGCCATATCTACAACAACTTGAAATTTGTCATTGTCAATTTCGGTAACAGGAAATTTCAGTTCAGCCATAGCCATTCCAATATCCGTGTCCCATCAGCACCTCCCAAGGACTATTATTATTACGCAGAAGCGTGGCACTGTTTACGCCCACTCTTCTATAGGAGGTCCTGAGAAAACCTTGCATCTTGAATGGTGTAGAACAGCCCACGCT
>CAJOLW010000068.1 GCA_905235525.1 uncultured Bacteroidaceae bacterium | reverse complement strand
CCCCTCCCCCGCTACCAAACAAGAGGTTGCATCGGAAGGTGCAACCTCTTGTTTTTTCTCCTTATTATATGGTTACCAACCGTCTTCCACTTCGTTGTTGGTCACAATTCTATTGTTCATGCCGTTGGGATCCTTGCTGATGGTCAGGATGTGGAGTTTGTGCAGAATTTTCACCTCTCGCATTGTTGGATTCATATTCTTTCCTAATCTTAATACATTACGACCATGAAATACTGAAATCAGAAATTTGCAGATTTAATCTCAAAATCGACATCGTCGACGTCGGTTTGCCGACATCGTCGATGTCGATGCACCGACGTCGACGACATCGATTTAGAGGTTGTGGAAGAGGGGCAACGCTGGTTTTGAAGGAGAGTGCGAGACTGTGAAGTTTCGCACTTGTCAACAAATGGGGAATGAGAAATTGAAAAGTTGCGATAAGTCGCCACGCTTGAAAAAACATTTTCTACTTTCTATGGTCTCTTTTCACTTAAAAGTTTTACCTTTGTAGCAAATTTGAAATACAAGATGAAAAAGATTTGTGATTTTATTGCCCGTTGGATGGGTGTTCTGGTGTTGGTGATGGCAGTGGTGTCGTTCTTGCTGCCAAAACCGTTCTGCAAGATAGACACGTGGTTGATTAACCCGATGTTGGGACTCATCATGTTCGGGATGGGCTTAACGCTGAATGTCAACGACTTTAAGATTGTGTTCAGCCGTCCGAAGGATGTGCTGATTGGTTGTTTGGCACAGTTCACCATCATGCCACTGATGGCATGGCTGCTCACGAAGGCGTTCGGGTTACCTGCCGACTTGGCATTGGGTGTGATTTTAGTGGGGTGCTGCCCAGGAGGCACGGCATCGAATGTCATCACCTATCTGGCGAAGGGCGACTTGGCACTGTCAGTAGGCATGACTGCCACTTCCACCCTGCTGGCTCCACTGATGACACCCTTCCTCACATGGCTGATGGCTGGCACCTTCGTCGATGTGGATGCCTGGGGCATGTTGCTCTCGATTGTCTATGTGGTGATTGCGCCCATCGTGGTGGGTTTCCTCATCCAGAAGTTCTTGCCTACTTTCACCAAGCATGCGGTGGCTTATCTGCCAGCCTTCTCCACACTGATGATTACAGGCGTGGTGGGCATCATCGTGGGGCATAATGCTGACAAACTCATAACGGGTGGCCTCATCGTCATCCTCGTAGTGGTGCTGCACAACCTCAGCGGCTTGGCACTCGGTTATGGGCTTGGACATCTGTTGGGACTCTCCCATGCCAAACGTGCTGCCATCAGCATCGAGGTGGGCATGCAGAACAGCGGACTTGCCTGTTCGTTGGCGACCCTCCATTTTGCCGCAGCCCCTTTGGCAACCATCCCTGGTGCCATCTTCAGTGTATGGCACAACATCAGTGGTGCATTGGTAGCGAAGTTGTACGGATGTACTGTTGACCGTTAAGGTTATAGTTATAGTTCCCCCACGTCGATGAGACCATTCATGACGACGTAGAGGATGATGTCGGCAAGTGAACGGGCATGGAGTTTTTCCATAATGTTCTTACGGTGGGTGATGACGGTGGTGAGGCTAATGCTGAGTTGGTCGGCAATCTCCTTGTTGATATGTCCTTTAGCAAGCAATATCGCCACTTCGATCTCACGGGCAGAGAGGCGAGAAGAGGATGAAGAGGGAGGAACCACATGATGTTGGGGGGCTTCATGGGGATGTCCTTGACGACGAACGGAAAGGATGCTCTTGACCAATGCCTGTTCGGTTTGACACACATTCAATGTCGGAACTCCCGCAATCTGTAAATCGCCGTTGACCAACACGATGGCTCGACGTGACTTCTCACGGAAATAGGCTGCATGTTCGAAGTAAAGCCGTGATGCCACGAAATAGTGGACGAACTGCCCTTGATCGGCTGCTTGCAGTTCATCGAACGAAATGAAGATATGCACCTCCGCCACTGGGATGATGTCGGTGAGCAACGGCTGTAACCCAAGCGCTGCCAAGATGTTGGAATCCACGATGGCTATCTCGAAATGTGGCATAAATATTTATTTTTCGCTACAAAGGTAGGAAAAATAAGTGAAAAGTGAAAAGTGAAAAGTGAAAAATCTAAGTTACTTATGCTAATGATATGTCAGGATGGCTGGTAACTTAGATTTTTCACTTTTCACTTTTCACTTTTCGCTCAAAAGTTCTACCTTTGCACTCATGTTTACCACTACACTTCTCGATTGGTTTGCCATCAATGGGCGTGATTTGCCTTGGCGACACACACGTGACCCTTATGCCATCTGGCTGAGTGAGATTATTCTTCAGCAGACGCGCATTCAGCAGGGTATGGACTATTGGCTGCGCTTCATGCAGCGATGGCCTCAAGTGGAGAATTTGGCTGAGGCAACAGAGGATGAGGTGCTGCGCATGTGGCAAGGCTTGGGCTACTACAGCCGGGCCCGCAACTTGCACACGGCTGCCCGCCAAATCATTGCGTGTGGTGGTTTTCCCACCACAATTGAAGGCATCAAGCAACTGAAGGGCGTAGGCGACTACACCGCTGCTGCCATCGGCTCTATCGCCTTCGGGCTCCCTGCCGCTGTGGTGGACGGCAATGTCTATCGGGTGCTGGCTCGTCATTACGGCATCGACACACCCATCAACACCACACAGGGCAAGAAGGTGTTTTCCAAACTGGCACAATCCCTCCTGCCTACTGACCAGCCTGCCGCCTTCAACCAAGCCATGATGGATTTCGGAGCCATTCAATGCACCCCCACCTCACCCAAATGTGTGGTGTGCCCTTTGCAAGAGACCTGCGAAGCCTTGCGCACTGGACGCATCGAAGAATTGCCCGTGAAGGAGAAGAAACTGACCATCCAAACACGGCGCCTTTCTTATATATATATAAGATGTAAAGGGAAGACCGCTATACACCGAAGAAGAGCCGGAGATATTTGGCAAGGACTTTGGGAACCGTATAATGGGGATTTAGGAAGTGGACGCTGCACTTTGGTGTGTAAAGATGTGAAGCATGTGCTGACGCATCGCATTCTGCTTGCCGACTTCTATCTGTTGGAGACGGACACACCTCCTGCCCTTCCTGACGATTATATCTGGGTGAAGGAGTCTGACCTCGACCAATATGCCCTTCCTCGACTCATTGAGATTCTGTTGGAACGGCTTCCCCACTAAATCTTCATTGAAATCCTAACAAATAAGGATTGCACCGAAAGCAAGAAAGCCGTACCTTTGCAGTGTTTTTCGTTTCATACTGGTAAAATAGGTAAAAAAGGCTTTCAGGCATGAATTTTTTAGGACTTATCATCGCTGTAGCGACCTTTCTCGTGATAGGCGTATTTCATCCCATTGTCATCAAATCAGAGTACTATTTGGGCACTCGTTGCTGGTGGGCATTTCTTATGGCTGGCGTTGCTTTCATCGTAGCATCGTTGTTCACAGCCAATGATGTACTCAGTCCCATCCTCGGTGTGGTGGGTTGTTCATGCTTATGGAGCATCCTCGAACTGTTTGAGCAGAAGAAACGGGTGGAAAAAGGCTGGTTCCCGATGAATCCGAAACGTAAAGATGAATATAAATCACAAACATAGTATAGTTTAAAAATGAAAGCAATTAAATTCTTAGCATTAGCGCTCGTTGCATTGGTCGGTATGTCCTCTTGCAGCAATGATGATGACGAACCCAAGTTAATCATTGATCCAGTGGAAGGACTCAGTGGTTACATCTTCGTATCATCAGGCTTTTTCACCAACTCCTATTATGGCGATGCTGCCAAATTGACCATTCAGAACGAAAAAGACCAATGGAATGCTTACTTCCAAGATCCACAGTGGGGTAATGGTACATTTGAGAATGTGACAATTGACGGAACAAGCCATACCATCTCTGGTACAGGCACCATCAGCATGACTGATATTCACAGCGGCAACGCCAACACTTATGATGCCACCATCAACGGTGACGTGACAAACCCAACCATCACCATCCAACTCGGCAAGATGGG
>CAJOLW010000067.1 GCA_905235525.1 uncultured Bacteroidaceae bacterium | reverse complement strand
TAAGATAAGTGAAATTTCTGACATGGCCAAATCCTGGGCAACATTTTGTTGCTCAGGCACTTATAAAGAAAGTTAAACTAAAGTGCTGCGGAATTTAGGTGAAATAAGATGACAACAGCCAAAGACATTATAGAATATATGGAGTCACTGCACGACGAGGAGCAGCGACGGGTGTTGATGGGCTTTTTCAAGACGGGAAAAGGTGAGTATGGCGAGGGTGACGAGTTCTTGGGCATCAAAGTACCACAGACTCGGGAGGTGGTGAAGGTGGCAAAGGACACGCCGCTGAGCGAAATACCCACGTTGCTGAAATGCCATTGGCATGAGGTGAGGCTCTGCGGATGGTTGTTGCTGGTGGCTCAATTTGAACGATTGGCAACGAAACGCCTCATCAACGACTCCGAAGCCATCCGCCAAAGGGACGAAATCGTGACGCTCTACCTGAAATATGCCGAGCAAGCCAACAACTGGGACTTAGTCGATATGTCTGCTCCGAAAGTCATCGGGCATTGGCTGCTGCTCCCCACTTGCTTGGGCGGCAAAACAGCAGGACTTCATCAAGAATACAAGCAACAGGTGCTGGATTCCCTTGCACAAAGCCCTTACCTCTGGAAACAGCGCATCAGCATGGTCTGCACATGGAAGACCTCGCAGCAGGGCGACCCTTCGTGGTGTCTCCGCTATGCCGAGATGCACTTGCATCATCCCCACGACCTCATGCACAAGGCAGTCGGTTGGATGCTCCGCGAGATGGGCAAACGCATTGACATGGATCTCCTCCGCGACTTTCTGGAGCAACATGCCCATGAGATGCCCCGAACGACACTACGTTATGCCATCGAGAAAATGGCAGAAGGGGAACGGAAAATGTGGATGAATTATAAGTGAAAAGTAAAGAGTGAAAAGTGAAAAATCCAAGTCACCTGCCAATCAATTGTTCCTCATTGGTAAAAGTAACTCAGATTTTTCACTTTTCACTCTTCACTTTTCACTTTATTTCCGTACCTTTGCACAAATTTTCAACACACACAACATGAAAGAGATTGTATTGAGCGGCATACGCCCAACAGGAAACCTGCATCTTGGCAACTACTATGGTGCCGTGCAGAACTTCGTGAAGATGCAGGAGGACTATAACTGCTACTACTTCATTGCCGACTGGCATTCACTCACCACACACCCCAAGCCCGAAGACATTCAGCAGTCGGCTCGCACCATTCTGGCTGAATATCTGGCTTGCGGCATCGACCCCGAGAAATCTACTATCTACATACAGAGCGATGTGCCCGAAACCATCGAGTTGTACCTCTACTTCAACATGAACTGCTACCTCGGCGAGTTGGAGCGCGTGACGACCTTCAAGGAGAAGGCGCGCAAACAACCCGACAACGTGAATGCAGGTCTGCTCACCTACCCCACCCTGATGGCTGCCGACATTCTTCAGCACCGTGCAGCGAAGGTGCCTGTGGGCAAGGACCAAGAGCAGAACATGGAGATGGCCCGTAAGTGCGCCCGCCGTTTCAACAACATCTACGGTGTGGAGTTCTTCCCCGAACCTCAAAACTTCTACTTCGGCGACCACGCCATCGGACGGCTCGGGCAAGATGGGCAAGTCAGAGGGCAACTGCATCTACCTCTACGAGGATGCCAAGAGCATCGAGAAGAAGGTGAAGCGCGCTGTGACTGACTCTGGTCCCACAGAACCCAACCAAGAGAAGCCCGAAGTCATCCAGAACCTCTTCACCCTCATGGAGATTGCCTCTTCCAAAGAGACTTACGACTACTTCAACGAGAAGTGGAACGACATGTCCATCCGCTATGGCGACATGAAGAAGCAACTGGCAGAGGACATCGTGAAGACGCTCACCCCCATCCGTGAGCGCATTCTCGAATACAAGAGCAATCAAGAACTGCTCGACAAGGTGGCGAAGATGGGTGCCGAGAAAGCCCGTGAAAGTGCGGCAGCCACACTCCGTGAGGTGCGCAAAATCATCGGCTTCAAAGTGTATTAAAGAGACTAAACTCCCCCAAAACAACGCCCCTCGATTTCTACACGTTAGAATCGAGGGGTGTTGTTTTTTTATCAGTTAAACATTTCACCTCTCACAGATACTCTTTGTCATCCCATTCAAAGCCAAGCACACCTCTCTTGTGAGGGGGATGCGTTGGTTCTGATGTTCCCAAGGAGCGAGAATCAGGAGGCGACCTTCAGCACAAGCGTTGAAATACTGATGTCCAGGCTTGGAGAAAGCATTAAAGCCCCAAGGGGTGAGGAAAATGAGAGGGAGATGGGCATCGAGAGCGGCACGCATGATGGCCTGTTCGCCTTTAGAAATGGCAGGAGATACGAGAATTGCCCCCTGCCGTTCTTTAGCCAAGAAGAAAGCCACTTTCTCTTGTATCTGCTCGTCGGTCAGGCTTCGAGAACATTGCACCTGCAGTTTTTGCGGATTCTGCAAAAGGAACCGATTGCCAATGGCTGCGTAGGTCTGACCCGCAACATTGATGCCGAAGCGGACACGGAAGAGGTCGGGATGCTCATGTTTGATTGTGAGACGGAGGGGATTCTCATGCAGATAGGTGACCCACCGCTGGAGTTCTCCTTTTCCAGAAAGGATATGGTCGTTGTAGCCAAGGCTCCATAGCATGCCATGGAGCCGATTGTCAAGGCTTCGGTCTCGCCTTTCCCCTGGTCTTCTTTGCTGCGACGCCGTCGCAGCAGAGTCAACACCAAGAACAAGGCGACGATAGTGCTTGTTGGTGCTTGCCTTAAAACCCTTGATGATATGCCCCAGATGCTGTGGCATATGCTCATGCACAAAGAAGATGCCATGCAGATGGTCGGGCATGATTTGCAAAGCCACTACCGACACCTCTGGATGATACCTTGTCACATTCATCCACTCATATTCCACAGCCCTACCCAACTCCGACAACTCTACATGCGGCCATTCAGCAGAACCCTCTGGAGCATCGCTCCTCCCCACCAATCTGCCCAACAGCGGTATTCTTCCCTCTACAGTCATCGTGATGAGGTACATCCGTCGTGACTCATAGTCATGCCCCACCCGCCTTCGCAACATGGAAGGTTTCTTCTCGCCAGCAAAAGGCTTATGTTTCTCGTATTCTTCTTTATTCATAAGCGATGTAAGGTCTTAACCGTTCCAAATCCTCTTGCGTGAAAATGCCTGTTGCAAGGAGGGTCTCTTCGTCCCTCACCTCCCCATACAAGCGGATGTACTGAAACAATGATTTCGTTTGTTCGTAAGAAATGTAAGGGTGGCTGTTCAAGGTTTGGAAAGAAGCCTTGTTAAGATGGATTTTCTGAACCGTAGAAGAAGAGGAAACGGTGAACCACTCCAAAAGTTCGGGCGAGACAATGGAGATTTCCTTCAGTTGTTCCACCGAATGGAAACCGCCCAACCGTTCCCTATAGCGAACAATCGCCACGCTTATCTTTTCGCCAATGCCGGGAATGCGCCGCAGCATGGCGGTGTCGGCTTCGTTCACATCCACCTTTGTTAAGGCCTGGAACTTTCTCGTTTCCACGTGTTTCGGCTTTTCTTCCCGATACGTCCGTCTTTCCTCATAACGAGGTGCCTCCTTCCTCTTTCGATAAACAGTGCCCACACTCACATAAGGGGAAAGCCGCTGCACATCCTCTGCTGTCCACCCATACGTGTCACCCAAATCTGCTGCCGAACGGAACACCTTCCCTGCGGCACGGTAGTGGAGGAAGTTCTTCACTTTCCACGGTTTGATGCCCATGCCAATCAGCGTGATTGAATCGACGGTGTTGGGGTCGAAAGAGGTAGCCCCCCTCTGTCCTTCAGACATATCCCTCTCGGATTCACCCCCTATGGGGAGAGCCATCCGGGTTGTTTCATGCTGGTCAGCGCCTCGACAGTTTTCCCTCTCCATAGAGGGATACTGGAATGAGGATTTTATCATCAGCACACCGATGGCAAATACAGCAATGCACCCCAATGCCACAACGGCTCTTCTATCACTTTTCTGAAAATAAAAAAACTCCTTGAACGAATTCTTTCCCATAAATTCAATTTTTCACCCCTTCAATTCTTCAGTTCAACACCCCTTCTTCTATCATCCGCTGACACGTCTTTCTGATATTCTCTTTCGCCACATCGGGGTTCATCAATTCTGAAAGCGGTCGTTCATCACCCTCATTGATGCCATATAGTGTATCAAATCCATAAGCCTCCAATATATCCTTTTCCTTGATTTGTCCCGACATCAGTACAGTCTTCACGCCCTGTCGCTTCGCCCGTATCAGCACACCAGCCGCCACCTTGCCATGCAGCGTCTGTCCATCCGAGCATCCCTCACCTGTAATGACCACATCTGCCCCTTTCAACACATCATCAAACCCACATGCCTCCATCACCACGTCAATGCCCTGTTTCAACTCTGCACCCAGATACGTCAGCAATGCATAGCCCAATCCACCAGCAGCACCAGCCCCCGGATGGAAAGCATCTTCTGCTGTCGCCAAGCCCATCTCTTCCGTTGCCATCGCAAAAGCCCGAAGACGCCTGTCCAACACCTCCACCTGTTCGGGTGTCGCCCCTTTCTGAGGAGCAAACACGTATGCTGCACCTTTCTCTCCGTAAAGAGGATTGTCAACATCACACACAACGGTTATCCCTTGAGTCTTTTCTGGTAAGAGCAAGGTGTGGTTCTTCAAAACCTTCAACATTCCCATACCCGCATCGCAGGTGGCAGAACCTCCTAGCCGAGCACAATATGCTTCACTCCCCGTTCCCAAGCATCCACCATCATCTCGCCCAGACCATACGTGGTGGCATCCATCACATTCCGCTTATCCACTGGCACCAAGGTCAAGCCACACGCACTTGCCATCTCCATGTAGGCGGTTTCGCCATCATGACTGATAGCATAAGTCACCGACACCTCTTCCATCATAGGGCCATGCACTTTCACACTCTCCTCCCTCGCTTTCCCCATGCGAAGAAAGCATTGCACCAGCCCCTCACCACCATCGCTCAGGGGAACACTCACCACTTCGGCATCCTCCCACACCGAAAGGATTCCGTCCTTTGCTGCCCTACAAACATCTTCTGCCGGCAGGCATCCCTTGAACGAATCAAAAGCCAAAACGATTTTCATACTACAAAGGTAAGGATTTTTCACAAAAAATACCTACCTTTGTTTGCTAAAAGTACACACATGACTTATCTGAACACTGCAAACATCGAACGCAGCACGGCAGAAGTGGAATATCATCCGCTCATTCCCTTCTTGCCTGAGAATGCCAAAGTGCTTTTCCTCGGCAGTTTTCCGCCACAACGGAAACGCTGGTGCATGGACTTCTATTACCCCAATTTCATCAACGACCATTGGCGCATCGAGGGGCAGGTCTTCTTTGGCGACAGGAATCACTTTGTGGATGCCGAGGCCAAATGTTTCCGCCTCAATGCCATCATTGCCCATTGCCAAAACAAGGGCATCGCCTTCTTCGACACTTCCACCGCCATCAAACGACTGAAGGATAATGCTTCGGACAAATTCTTGGAAGTGGTGGAGCCAACCGACATTCATGCCCTGCTGAAAAAACTACCACATTGCCAAGCCATTGTCACCACGGGGGAGAAAGCCACTGACACCATTTGCGCCTATATGAACATACCAGAGGTTCCCAAAGTCAACACGGCTGTTCCCATCCCCGACACTTACAACAAAGACGGAGAGCAACTGGTTCTCTATCGCCTTCCGTCTTCGTCACGCGCCTACCCTCTTGCCTTCGACAAGAAGGTGGAAGCATATAAAAAAATGTTTGACCAGATGATCTCCTAAAAATGATTAACACTGCTCTACATCCAACAACCTTTTCTTTTTCTCCAAGTTCTCACCAGTCCGTTGTCCTCCAAAGCCACAAAGAGAACCATCTTTCGCTATGACTCTGTGACAAGGAACATCAGGAGCAAAAGGATTCCTTCGTAGCGCTTGCCCTACAGCCTGAGCACTGCCACACCCAATGCGACGCGCTAACTCTCCATAAGAAATAGTTGCTCCGCGAGGCACTTTGAGCAGTTCCAAATACACCTTTCGTTGAAAATCTGTAATGTCTGTGGACATAAGCACCCGTTGCCGAATGTCAAGGTTGGCTTCTTCCATATCTCATAAAACTAAAATCTGAGGCAAAGATACATAATATATTTAAAACAAAAAAAGGAGTCCCCTGCATTTCTGCACGAGACTCCCTCAAGAAGGCGGCGACCTACTCTCCCGCATTGCGGTGCAGTACCATCGGCGCGCCCGGGCTTAACTTCTCTGTTCGGG
>CAJOLW010000066.1 GCA_905235525.1 uncultured Bacteroidaceae bacterium | reverse complement strand
CAGGGGGCGAACCTTCCCGACTTCTCTGATGCGAAGACCTTCTACAAGTTTGAGGGCTTGACCAATGGCAACTGGTATGAGATTCCTGTCACTGACGAGGGCAAGTACCGTTACCTCCGCTACATCGGTCCGATGGGCTCCCACTGCAACATCAACGAACTGGAGTTTTACGGCATTGACGGAAAGAAACTCTCGGGCACCATCATCGGCACAGAGGGCGACCCTTGGGCAAGCAAGGAGAAAGTCTTCGATGGTGACATCCTCACAGGCTTCAGCGGTGTCAGTCCCGATGGTCATTGGGTGGGGCTGAAACTCCCTGCTCCTCAACAAATCAGCAAATTCAAGTTCATTCCTCGCAACGATGGCAACGGTGTGGAGATAGGTGATGAGTACGAGAACTGGTCACTCTTGGGTACACAGGTGGCAACAAGCAACGTGCTCACCTTCAAGAACGTGCCCAGTGGGGGCTTGTATGTGCTCCGTGACAAGACCAAGGGGCATGAGCAGCGAATCTTCACGTATGAGAAAGGTGAACAAGTGTGGTGGTGAGGAATCTTAACGCTAACCTTGACCCTAACCATAACAGATTACGTGGGTGAGAAGTGTTTAGAGTAAAAAGCTACTATAATAGATTATAAAAAGTTAAAAACAAAGTATTATGATGAAATTTACAAACTTTTGTGGTATATTTGCCACGCTATTCGTAACAACTACCGTTGTCTTCCTTGCTTCATGCAGCCAGGATGATGATGCGTATGACAACAGTGAAATGTACACGTTAGCAGAAATGGGAACAAGATTGGGGGCAGGAGATGAATGGGGGTATAACACACAAGATAATGAATGTGGTATATGGTGTTAAGTTCACCTAAGGGGGGGATACAATGCCGAAGAGCTAATCAGAGGTGTAATAAAAAGAAACCACATAGACATATCTAATGGTATACGTCAATCGGATATGGTAAGAATAGGCGATTCCATCGGTTTGGGATTCCATTCTTATACAAGTGATCTACATATGATAGTTGATCCTACCACAAATGACACATCAATAGTTAACAAACATGATTCAACAGTGCAGAGACTTGTGGAATTAGGAGGAGAATCGGGAACTCTTAATCGTGTAATACTCAATCTGACAAATCATTATGTGGTTGGATTACATGTTAATAAAAAAAAGAAACGTGTTCTTTATGTTGACGATAAAGGACAGGTTGAGCGTTCTTTTGATGTAGTAACTGGTACTATATGGTGATGTGATTTTTATGAATGGTATAGAAATTATAATAAAAAACATTCAACAATATGAGAGTTTTTTTAAGGGGAACAATGATGCTTCTTTGTATCTATGCTATTTGTGCAGATGCACAGAAGTATCAAGATTACACAGAACGTCTTGATAGCATAGTCCAAATGTCCGTAGAAGGAAAGAGGAAAACCGTTTTTGATTATCAGATGGATTCCTTATATGTCACAGAAAAAATATATAAAGCTATGCATAAAGATTGGCAACTCTGTCAGATAAAAGTTCGCCATCTTAATGAGATTGGTAAAACTACTCATCTTGACATTTCCACGATGTTGGAAGGTGGAGAAGTGGAAAGAGTTTTTGTTGATTTCATTTATGATGCCCAAGGTCGGAATGTGGAAACAACATGGATGGGAAAAAACAATCGCCAATATGAAGAGAAGGGGAAACGAGAGTTTTTTTATGATGATCATGATAATCTGATACAATATACAACATATGATGTTTATGACAGTATTCCCCTACCTGTATCAGGAACTATATTCAAGTATGCCATAAATGGTAAGATGATTTCACGTATAAATAATATATGGAGAAATGGAAGTTGGGAGCTTTCTAACAGTAGGGAATGGACATACGACGAAAAGGGAAGGACACAGTGTATGACAGAATGGATGAAGAGGGGGAAAACTCTGCGCTTGCATGGTAAATTGGAATACAATTACAATAGCCAAGGGGTGTTGAAAGATGTGACCTATAGAAGAGAGTGGAGTGACTCTGTCCGAGATGTTCGAAAGATACTTTTTCTGTATGATTCAAAAGGAAATCCTGTCAGGGAAAAGCATTATACATTGAGAAAAGATGGTCGGGAGAAAGAATTTTCTCATACAATAAAATACAGATATTACAAGACTGCCCCTGGTACATCCATCATGGGTGACGCCTATTGGGAAGACCCATATGTGATATGTAATTCTGAGGCCATACCACATGGTGAATACAAATTGAAGGAGAAGGACACCATCTATAGCATTGGACTTCAGGAATGGAGCAAGTACTATTATTCTCCAATAAAGGATATAGAAAGGTTGAATCAGCAATGATTTCATCAAAAGCAGGTGCGGGGCTGTGAAGCCCTGCACCCACAACAGTAAAAAAGGAAAACCGATGAAAACGTCAATGCCCTGTCAATTCCTTGCCGCATGGATGAGCGTGGTGTGCTACCTGCCGCCAATCTATCTGTTCACCGATGCACACCTGCTGCCCAAATGGTACCTGTGCCTGCTGGGACTGGCGGTGACAGGGATGCTTGCCGCTGTGGCGTTGTGGCGTGGCAAGCGACTGGAGCTGCATGGGGAGGCTTGGAGCTTTGTCTGCAAGGTCTTCACGCTGACCACAGCCCTTGAATGCCTGTGGGTGGCGGTCTGCATCGTGAGGGAAGGACTGAGGCAGGGCGGCGAGGCGGG
>CAJOLW010000065.1 GCA_905235525.1 uncultured Bacteroidaceae bacterium | reverse complement strand
CTCCATATCAATTCAAAATGAGTTACAAAAGTACGAATTGTTTGTTGATTAGTCACTTTCTAAAGCAAAAAACTATGTTAAAAGCCGTTCTTTTGAACAAAAATGGTTAATTTTGCAAAGATTTTGCCAAATATAAATGATTAAAAAGCAAATAAAGTGTTGTCAATTAAAAGTGGATTAACGCATCTGGGACGATATGTGCTGTTGATGGGGAGGGTGCTTTCGCAGCCTGACCGCTGGCGAATGTTTCTGAAACAGTATGTCACGGAAATGTATCAATTGGGATACAATTCCATTGGCATTGTGCTCATCATCTCCTTCTTCATTGGCGCTGTGATATGCCTCCAGATTAAATTGAACATTCAGAGCCCGTGGATGCCACGCATGGTGGTGGGTTACACCACACGCGAAATCATGCTCCTTGAGTTCTCGTCGAGTATCATGTGCCTCATCTTGGCAGGTAAGGTGGGTTCTAACATCGCTTCTGAAATCGGTACAATGAGAATTACACAGCAGATTGATGCTTTGGATATCATGGGTGTCAATTCTGCCAATTATCTGATCCTGCCGAAGATTGTGGGACTCATGACCATCATGCCAATTTTGGTCACCTTGAGTGTGGCAGCAGGCATCATAGGTGCTTACGCCACCTCCCTGCTCGGAACGACCACGGTGCCCGAACTGACAGAGGGTTTCCGCTACCAGTTCAACCAATGGTTCTTCTGGTGCGGTATGATCAAGGCGATTGTCTATGCTTTCATCATCACCAGTGTCTCCGCTTACAAGGGTTACACCGTGGAAGGGGGTAGTGTGGAAGTGGGCAAGTCGAGCACCGATGCCGTCGTCACCAGCAGTATTCTCGTGCTGTTTTCCGATATTTTCCTGACCAATATGCTCACTTAGCGAAGAGTGGATTTGCTGCTTCGGCTACACTGCCGTTGTAGCAAACGCTACACTGACGCTGTAGCAACTGCTACACTGGTACTGTAGTAAACGCTACACATGGCACTGTGGCAAAGTGGGAAACCAACTATAACCATAACAGAAAAGGAATGATAACAGTTGAACATTTGTATAAGAGTTTTGAGGACCGTGAAGTGCTCAAGGACATTAACGCTACGTTTCGTGATGGTGAGGTGAATCTCATCATCGGACAGAGTGGTAGCGGTAAGACCGTGTTGATGAAGAACATTGTGGGATTGCTCACACCGACCAAGGGAAGCATTTACTATGATGACCGCGATTTCGTGACGTTGACGAAAAAGGAGAAGATACTTCTGCGCCGTGAGATGGGCATGATTTTCCAGAGTGCCGCGCTGTTTGACTCCATGACGGTGCTTGACAACGTGATGTTCCCGCTCAACATGTTTTCCTACGACGCCTACGAAGACCGCAAGCGTCGTGCGCTCGACTGTCTGGCGCGTGTCAATCTGCAAGGGGCTGAAAACAAGTTCCCTGGCGAGATTTCAGGTGGTATGCAGAAGCGTGTGGCAATAGCACGTGCCATCGTGTTGCAACCGAAATACCTTTTCTGCGATGAACCCAACTCTGGTCTTGACCCTAAAACGAGCATTGTGATTGACGAACTCATTGCAGGCATCACCCATGAAGACAAAATCACCACCATCGTCAACACCCACGACATGAACTCTGTCATGGGCATCGGTGAGAACATCACCTTCATCTGCGAAGGACGTGCCGAGTGGCAGGGCAGCAACAAGGAGATTATGGATGCTACCAACAAGAAACTGGAAGACTTCATCTTTGCCAGCGATATATTGAGGCAGGCGAAGGAACTGCACGACCAACAGAAACACTCATGATTGTTTGTATTGCGGAGAAACCGAGTGTGGCGCGCGACATAGCCAACGTGTTGGGAGCCAGAGATATGAAGCAAGGTTACATAGAGGGTAACGGCTATCAGGTCACTTGGACGTTCGGTCATTTGTGCGAACTGAAAGAGCCTGATGAGTATTACCCCCGTTGGAAGCGTTGGGATCTTTGGGATCTCCCTTTGATTCCGGCACGTTTCGGCATCCGTCTGAAGGACGACGATGGCGTGAAACGTCAGTTTGCCACCATCGAGAAACTCATGCAGGCAGCCGATGGCATCATCAACTGCGGCGATGCCGGGCAGGAAGGAGAACTGATTCAGCGGTGGGTGATGCAGAAGGCTGGAGCCAAATGTCCTGTCAAGCGTCTGTGGATTTCTTCGTTGACAGAAGAAGCCATCCGTGAGGGTTTCAACAATCTCAAAGACCAAATCGAATACCAGTCACTCTACGAAGCAGGACTTTGTCGCGCCATCGGTGACTGGACACTCGGCATAAATGCCACACGCCTCTATACGCTCAAATATGG
>CAJOLW010000064.1 GCA_905235525.1 uncultured Bacteroidaceae bacterium | reverse complement strand
TCTTGCAGAAATTGTCCTGTGTAACTGTATGCACACTTTGCCACCTCTTCAGGCGTGCCTGTCACCACCACATTGCCGCCTGCTTGTCCGCCTTCTGGACCGAGGTCGATGATGTGGTCGGCGCACTTGATGATGTCCATGTTGTGCTCGATGATAAGGATGGTGTGTCCTCTGGCAATCAAGGCATTGAAGGCATTGAGGAGTTTCTGGATGTCGTGGAAATGGAGCCCTGTGGTCGGTTCGTCGAAGATGAACAGCGTGGGCACCGCTTTCTCTTGGCTGAGGTAGTAGGCGAGTTTGATGCGCTGGTTTTCACCGCCTGAAAGGGTGGAGGATGTTTGACCCAGTTTGATGTATCCTAATCCCACATCTTGCAGGGGCTTCATCTTCTCCACTATCCTTTCCTGCTTATGCTTGGTGAAGAACTCAATCGCCTGATTGATGGTCATCTCCATCATGTCGTAGGCGTTCACTCCCTGATACTTCACCTCCAGAATGTCGCTCTTGAAACGCTTGCCGTGACAGGCTTCACATTCCAGCGTCAAGTCGTTCATGAACTGCATCTCCACCGTCACCGTTCCCTCGCCCTTGCACTCTTCGCACCGACCTCCTTCTGCGTTGAAAGAGAAGTGCTGGCGTGTAACCCATCTGCTTCGCCAACTGTTGATTGGCAAGGAGTTTACGTATCTCGTCCCATGCACCAATATAGGTCACAGGATTCGAACGTGATGAAGTGCCGATGGGGTTCTGGTTGACGAAATCCACATGCTGAATCATGTTCATGTCCCCCTCCAGACTGGAGAATAACCCAGGCTTATCAGCGCTTTCTTTCAAATGTCGCTTCATGGCGAGGTAGAGGATGTCTCTTACCAACGATGATTTTCCGCTGCCCGACACACCAGTCACGCACGTCATCACGTTCAATGGAAATTTTACGTCGATGCCTTTCAAGTTGTTGGCACGAGCATTCTTCACCATGATGTAGTTGTTCCATGGTCGGCGGCTTTCGGGGATGGCAATGGTCTCGCGCCCTGTCAGGTAGTCGAGCGTGTGCGATTGCCCCTCTTTCATCTGTTTCGGGTCAGGGTTGGGAGAACCTGCATACATGATTTGTCCACCCAGTCGTCCCGCGTCAGGGCCAATGTCGATGATGTAGTCGGCTGCCCGCATGATTTCCTCGTCATGCTCCACCACGATGACCGTGTTGCCCAGTTGCTGCAGTTGTCTGAGCACATGGATGAGTCGTTGCGTGTCTCTCGAATGAAGTCCGATACTGGGTTCGTCCAGTATGTACATGCTGCCCACCAACGAAGAACCTAAACTTGTGGCGAGGTTGATGCGCTGGCTTTCGCCACCAGAGAGTGAATTGCTCAATCGGGATAAAGTCAGGTAACTGAGACCTACGTCCACCAAGAACTGGAGTCGGTTCTTGATTTCCACCAATAGCCGTTTTGCAATCTTTGCTTCTTGTGATGTCACCTTCAAGGTGCGGAAGAACTCGTGCAGTTCATCAATCGACAAATCGCACAGGTCGGTGATGCTCTTGCCGCCCACCTTCACATACTCCGCCTCCTTCTTCAATCGTCGTCCATGACAAGTGGGGCAGAGGGTCTTCCCCCTGTAACGAGCCAGCATCACACGGTACTGGATTTTATACTGATTCTCCCGCAACATGCGGAAAAACTCGTCAATGCAGATGGAACGATTGCCCCATTCGTTTTCCTCATACACCCCATGCCACAGCACCTCTTTCTGCCGCTCTGTCAGTTGGCTGTAAGGGGTGAAGACAGGAAAGTTCTCATACTTCTCAGCCCTCCTCACGAACTCCTTCTTCCATTCCGACATCTTCTCTCCCTTCCAGCAAGCCACACAGCCGTCATAAACCGACAATTCGGGGTCGGGAATGACTAAACTTTCGTCTATGCCGATGATGCGTCCATAACCCTCACACTCAGGGCAGGCACCCACTGGAGAGTTGAACGAAAACAGTTGGTCGGTCGGTTCTTCAAACTCAATGCCATCGGCCTCAAACTTCAGCGAGAACGCCTTCACATCCCCGTTCTCAAACTTCAGCACACACTGTCCGTCGCCTTCATAGAGTGCGGTGTTGGCAGAATCGACCAAACGGTTAATGGTCGCCTTCTCATTCGCCACTTTGAGGCGGTCAATCACCAGCATCATTTTCAGTTCTGTGTGCTGCGATTCTGTCGCAGCAACCATCACATCCGTAATCCTCATCACCTCTCCATCCACCTCCACACGCTGGAAACCGCTCTTGTAATCCACATCTAACTGTTCCACCAAAGTCCTTCCATTTCGCACCATCAGCGGAGTCATCACCATCAGTTTCATTCCCTCCTCATGCGCCAGCATGCACTCAATGATGTCATCTGTCGTGTTCTTCTTCACCTCTTGACCGCTCACTGGCGAGTAGGTTCGTCCAATCCTCGCATAAAGCATACGCAGATAGTCGTAAATCTCCGTGCTTGTACCTACCGTTGAACGTGGATTCCTGCTGCTCACCTTCTGCTCGATGGCAATGGCGGGGGAGATACCCTCGATGAAGTCGCATTCGGGCTTCTTCAAACGTCCTAAGAATTGTCGCGCATACGTCGAAAGGCTCTCCACATACCGCCTCTGCCCTTCAGCATAGAGCGTGTCGAATGCCAGCGACGACTTGCCGCTGCCACTCACTCCCGTGATGACCACAAACTGGTTATGTGGAATCTTCACATCTATGTTTTTCAGGTTGTTCACCCTCACGCCTCTCACACTGATGAAATCCTTCAGTTCGGCGCGTTTTAGTTCAATCTTTCCCATATTCAAAAGGCAAAGTTACGGAAAAAGTCTGTAACAAAAGACGGATTTAGGAGAATTAACGCAGAATGACCGTAAATAAAAGGCAATGCGAGGAAAACTGGGGAGTTTAGGAACGAGGTGAAAATGGAACTTGATGTGGATTGGTGCAAGAGTTAGGTCTCTAAATCGTAACCC
>CAJOLW010000063.1 GCA_905235525.1 uncultured Bacteroidaceae bacterium | reverse complement strand
CAAACATATCACGGGGCATGACAACGGTAGTGCTTTCTATCCGTATATAAGGTTTGCTGTCGTAAGTGTAGGGCGCACTCCAATAACCTGCAGCATTTACATGAATTGCAATAACTTGAAACCCAGGACGGTCTGGTACGTCAATGTATTCTACCGGCAGGTCTATCAATGGTTCCAATTTGGCTATTTCTCTGGCAATTTCCTTCCTTGTGTTATCGGTTATTTCCTGACCAAGAATCTTCAGTGTTGTCGGGGCAATGCCGAAGAATAGCCAGCCACCAGCCGTATTGAGGAAAGCACAAACAGAGCGCATGCCATCCTTCAACTCACCCGTTGTCTTTTTCAATTCTAACGTGCGAGTCTCGTCGCCATGTATCAATGCTTGTATGTCTTCTATTGTCATACGGACCAGATGCTTAAAAGCCGACACAAAGATACATATTTTTCTTGAAAATCAGCATTTTTAATTTGCTGCGCGCATAAATTTAATCAAAAATTGCAAACATTTCATTGAAACAACATAAAAATTGCTTCTGTTTAATAAATATTGAGTATCTTTGCAAGACATATTGGTAAAACGAAGCGTTATACTCGACTTGCTGATGGAAATGTGAGAAACTTCCAAGAGTTGCAAGGAAAGTGTGGCGGTTCGCGCGTATAGCGTGGGCTGGTTACAACTTCTCAACTCAAGGTATCTCACAACCTCCATCAGAAGAAGTGGCAAATCAGTGCCACGCTTCTACGTTGAATTATAGAAAGGTTCCTTGATGGTGCTGCAAGGGGCGCGGAGATATAAGGATATGACCGAATTGAAGTTCCCTGTGACCGAACTTGAAAAGAATAGATTTCAAATTGTCGTTGATATGGCTCTTTATGCCAAAGAATCTCTTGTTGCTGCTTGCTATAAGTTTACAGACCGATTCTATGTCCATCAGCAGACATCTGACAATAATGTAATCGTCGTTTTTGAGGCGAAGGATGGCAATGATGTTTCTAAGGTTATAGTCAAGCAGTTTTGCAACGAACTTATAGACCAGCAGGTTCGCTTTAATACGAATCAGCAGTTTGGGCATATTCGTGATTTGATTGTTGAGGAAGCATTTAAACCTGTGAGCAAATGAAGAAGATAGCATTATTTTTACTTCCGTTAATAGGTATTCTTCAATCCTGTACTAATAAAATGAAGACTACACAAGGCACAACAACATCATCTGATTCTCTTGTGTTGATGCCACACAGGGATAAGGTTCTTTCTGATAGTACAGAAATTGGAGAAAACCAGTATAATGAACGACCATCTCATGCTGCTCATTATTCTGCCAATTTACCACATTACCATAATGGGCAATATCATAATGGCAATTATTAATAAAAAATGAACAAATACCAAATACTCCCCTTCCGTTTCGCCCGCTTCAACGATTCGGAATACCTGCTGACAAACGATGTTGGTGAGTACATTTTCCTTTGCAATGAGGACTTCGAGAAATTCATCAATAAGGAACTGAATGTGAAGTCAACGGTGTTCCAAGATATTGCATCGAAGCAAATAGCCACGACCGACAAAATGGAGGACGTGGTGAATATGCTGGCGACAAAGTTTAGAACCAAAAAGAGCATCCTTCGTGATTTCACGAGTTTGCACATGGTGGTGCCGACCTTGCGATGCAATTCCAGTTGCATCTATTGTCAGGTGGCGCGAAAGAACATGGACGACCATGAGGCAGACATGACAAAGAAGACGGCCAAAAATGTGGTGAAGACCATCTTCGAGTCGCCGTCGCCTTGCATCAAGATTGAGTTCCAAGGTGGCGACCCCTCGACATACTTTGAAATGGTGAAGTACATCATTGAGGAAGCAGAGTGGCAGAACCTTTTCAAGAAGAAAGACCTCGGCTTTGTGATATGCACCAACGTCACGTTGCTTACTCCTGAGATGGTGAAATACTTGAAGAAACACAAGTGCGACATTTCCACCTCACTTGACGGGCCAAAGGAACTGCACAACACAAACCGCCCGCTACAGGATACGACGCATACATCAAGATGATTCGTGAGATATGCGGACAGGATAGTGTGTCGGCTCTGATGACTACATCGAAATACAGCCTCGGCCACTTCAAGGAAATCATCGATGAGTACGTGCGGATGGGCTACAACAATATTTTCCTTCGCGCTTTGAATCCGTATGGGTTTGCCAAGCAATACAAGGAGAAGATTGCATACCCCGTGGAGGATTTTATTGAGAACTTCAAGGAAGGACTTGACTATATCATAGAACTGAACAAGCAGGGCACTTTCTTCATTGAAGGATATGCGGCTCTGCTGTTGAAACGAATACTCACGCCATTTGCTACAGGATTTGTTGATTTGCAATCGCCCGCTGGCGTTGGTATTGCAGGAGCGATTTACGACTGGGACGGCAATGTCTATGTGGCCGACGAGGGCAGAATGTTAGCCCGATTCAAGGACTACTATTTCAAGTTGGGTAATGTGAATGAAGACAGCTATCAATCAATGTTCAATGGTGAGAAATTGCACCATATCATCGAGAACGCCTGCACGGAATGTTTGCCGATGTGCTCAGAGTGTGTCTTCCAACCGTATTGCGGTGCTGACCCTGTGCGCAACTATTCGGAACAGGGCGACATGGTGGGGCATCGCCCTACAAGCGACATGTGCAAGAAGAACACAGCCATTATGCACTACTTGTTTGAGTTGTTAAAGAAACACGACCCAGAGATAAACAGAATATTTTGGTCATGGATAAATTAGGACGATATGAAACAGATTAACGGAACAGCCTTCAATATCGAGGCGGACATCCTTGGCCGAATAACGCTAAAGGGAAAGAGCATCTTCAACCGCAAGGACGAGATACTGGTAAGAGCAGACGCAAAGGATTTGCCGTCTGGCTACGCTGCTTTGATTGCAAATAGCACGGATATTAGCGGCGGAAAGCCATGTGTGGGGAATGTGCAAACACTCGATGAATTTAACGAGGGCGACGTGGTGCTGATAAACAAGAAGGGTGAAATCGTATTCCTTTACGAGATAAAGTCGTTGCATAATGCCATCTTTGCCACAGAGCGTTGCAATCACCGCTGCATCATGTGTCCCCAGCCGCCAGTTGCGGAAGAAGAGGACAAAACGTCATTCAATCTCAAACTGATTTCGCTAATAGACAAGAATACAGTAGAAGTTGGCATTACTGGGGGCGAGCCTACGCTGATCGGTGACAAGCTCTTTGACCTCATTAAGCAGATACAGAAGTACCAGCCGAAAGCAGGCATCAGTCTGCTGACCAATGGAGTGAAGTTTGCCGATAAGTCATACACTATGAAACTCGCTATGTGCAAGCATCACGACCTGCAAATAGATGTGCCGATATTCTCGGACATAGCCGACGAGCACAATCGCATCGTGGGAGCAAAGACTTTCTATAAGACGGTGCAGGGACTTTACAATCTCGCTTTGTTCCATCAGCGAATAGGACTGAGAATCGTAGTGCATAAGCAGACCTACAAACGATTGCCCCAATTGGCTGACTATATCTATCATAATTTCCCGTTTGTCAGCCAAGTGGCATTCCTTCAAATGGAAACGACGGGTAACGCAGATACCAATCTCAACGAATTGTGGATAGACCCATACGATTACAACGAGGAACTGAAGCAAGCCGTCTTGTTGTTAGTGAATCGTGGTATCTGTACCCGCGTTTACAATGCCCAGTTGTGTGTGCTGCCTCGCGAAATAAGGGAGTTTGCTGTCAATGCCATTTCCGACTGGAAAGACACTTATCTTCCCGAGTGCGAGGGATGCAAACTTCGCCAACAGTGCGGAGGACTCTTTGCCTCCAATCAGAAGCATCACAGCGCACACATCAACCCCAATTTAGAAGACATCACGGCCTCGGCCTGTGTCTAAGTGATAGTTCATTTAATGTTTAACAATTTAAAAAAGGAGGTTCAATGAAGAGATTCCTATTTCTTTTTGTCTCTGCCCTTCTTGCTGGAACCACGTATGCCTCGAACCTGAGCAAGGATGTAATTGCCATGGTTACGAACAGCCACGAGGTCTCTATCATTGAGCAGGGACAATCTCTGATTCTGGAGCAACCGATGAGTGTGCAGACTCAAGCGAATAATCACTATTCGCACAGTTCACACCGTTCACACAGCTCGCACCGTTCTCATTCGTCGCACTACTCAAGTAGATTTTAAACGAGTGATGGAGTAATCTGAAAAAAGGATGCCGCAGCGAAAAAGCCGTGACATCCTTTTTTGTTGTTCACCTTTTCCTTTTTATTCCATTGCTATCCACCATCTTCGATGCTTGCAACAGACATCTTCTGCGGTAGGCATCCTCCTCTTCATCGGGATTGCGCCCGTCCCATCTCAAATCTGATGTGAAACCTCCACCACCGCCAGGAGTAGGGATTGGTCTGCCGCCAATAAGGGCATCGGCAATAGCAAGTACCTGGACGCACAATGATGGTACACTCAACTGGTCAAGCAACAGACGATATGTCGAATCCATTTGATGGCTGCTGTCGGACAAAGACTCATAATTTGTTCTCTGTTGGTGCCATTCTCTATCAGTTGATATTTGATGAACTACCGTGGTTCTTTGATACATCACGAATGAGCGACCAGCAAATCATTGAAAGGCTGCAAGTAGAAAGGGAGCATCCGCTACGTATGCCTAACATAGATATGTTTGAGTTGGACGAGCAACTGCTGAACATCATCCATAAGGCTACGCAGAATGATGTGCAATACCGTTTCCAGACAGCACAGGAAATGATGGATGCCATTGCTGGGAAAGTCAAGGTAGAGATTGTCAAAAGGGCAAGCAGTACAACGTCCAACAAAGAGTCACAGAAGAAAGTCAAACGCGGCAATGGCTTTGCAGACGTTGCTGGCATGACGGAACTGAAGGAGCAACTGCAATCCGATGTGATAGATTTACTGCAAAATCCA
>CAJOLW010000062.1 GCA_905235525.1 uncultured Bacteroidaceae bacterium | reverse complement strand
GAATTCCGTATTAAGGAGCTTCCTTTTCAGCATTAAGGGAAGTTCTTCAAATCGTTTATATTTCTTAAACTCCCCAAGTGCTTCTTCGCTCAAAATAAGAGAGCCTGTTATATACTCGTAAATACACTTCAGTTGACGTTCCCCGGTTATTACATACCAGTTCTTCTCGCTGCCATCAAACATCAGTTCAGGAGTTTGAAAACCTGAAAGCAACTGATAAATGAACAAGCTCTTTAGTCCAATATCCCACCTGGAGTTTGTTCCATAGGTGTGACCAACAAACTTCAATGAATCCTTGTCTATCATATCAAGGATTTGTTCACATACGAGTATTTGCTTTCTGAAAGTATATTTATCGTTTACAATCATAATCACTCAAATTTTACCAATCCGCATTCAAATATTTCTTTAGCTGTCCCGCATTGAGCACTTCGTAGCTGAGCATTTTGCGCTTCTGTAGCGGTGCAATATTCTTGCCAACGCCGTCGTCAAGTTTCGGGGCATAGCCGGTAGCGAGCAGGTCATCCACTTTCTGGCAGAACTCTTGCAACTCTGTCAGTGTGGCACGAAGTTCCTGTGCCTCCATGCGTCCTTCGGTGTTGCTGGTGTCAAGGGAGTTGAGACGGTCACGGAGAGCAGCCTCACGATTAGCGGCATAGATAGAGCGGACACGATACAGGGCATCGCGGCTCCACTTGTAGATGCTGACGTAAAGCTCTATGGCGTGATGCTCGCCACTGCTGAGGTGCCAGATGAATGGGGTCTTGGGCATATTGGGAAAGAGGTTCAGGTGATCACTCAGTTGCTGGTAGAATCGCTCTTGGAGATATTTCTCCAATCCGCAACCCAACATTTGGCATACCTGAGAGAACTGTGCGCCACTATAGCCGCGCTCCATCATTTCCTTTTCTATGCGAATGGCAAGGCGTTCCTCACCCAGACGGTCACCCAATGGGATAATGCCGTCATCATCCTTTGCCAGTACAGTGCGGATGACATCGGTCAGCAGCTCGAAGGCCAGAACCTGTGTACGCTGAGGGGGCAGTACGTTGGCGTTCTTGAACTGCCACCACACTTCCACGGGATTCACATTACGCTTGATGCAGAACTCCTCCCACTCATTATTGTTCTGATAGAGGGTATCGAAGTCTGTAATCTTTGGCAGGTCATCACGTTCCTCCAAAGCATCCAAATGCGCTAATACAACTTTGGTTGTTTTGAACTCGCTTTCTTCTGTCAACCATTTTTTGTATTCAGCCTTTGCTTTTTTGCTAACAGGTAAATCACCGACAATAACTTGCCCCTTTTCTCTCTGTTGTTCAAGAACCATCTGTTTGTCGTGTTCGTTCAATTCATAAACTTCAAAAACAGTCTTGTTTATGATACTCTCGTTAAGAAGAATTTGAGTATAGAGAGCATTTTCGTTATTAAAGAACAGGGTAAGGCTACCATGTGCATCCATTCCACATTGAAAAGCAGACTTATTATAATTATACTCCACAATAGAATAAGTACATAAGTGCTTTTTTATTGCTATATTCTGAGAAGCCGATTCTTCAATAAGCTTAGATTGTTCGTTGTTTGAATATACAAAAGGAACACGTGATATATCACCTGCTTGTAGCCCAGCTGTTGGATTTAAACAATCCAGAATGTAGTGACACAATATAGAATTAATAACACCAATTGTGTACAAAGGCGTTTTTTGATCAAACAAACATGGAGACATTGAATCAAATGTATGATTAGAGTCAATATATCTGAATGAAGCACCTTTAGACCCAGCCTTGCAAAAAGTTAGACCAGGAAATCTAAGCTGATATGATGCATTACGTATAGTTGCCTTGTGCGTACCATTCTCATCCACATAATTTTTCAAAATGTCACCATCATTACCCCAAAGGATTATAACCCAATCATTACCATACCACTTGTTAAATGGGCCTCCTTTGGCATGCCTAACCCATTTCAATTTATCATGTTTGTAATCACTTGATATAGATGTAGAGGGAATCTCCCACCAAAAACGAAGAAAGCGTTCATTGTTGCCTGTTGATATTCCACTGGCAACTTTCAGATATTCACCAATAGTCTTTTGCCCAAACTGACTTCTGAATTCATCCGAGATCCAATATATGAAAGGAGAAGAATCTATGCTTTTTAGTTTGTTCTGAGGTAGGACATAAACACGATCATTGGGCTGGCCATTAAGATAATCACTATAGGCCTTAAACAAGACCGCCTTCCTTTTCATCTCGTACAAATCATTTAGCTTTATGAATACAGAATCTTCATTGTTGTGACTTTTATCAAGAATAAACATTGCACTATCAACACGGGCAAATGAAGAGAACATTCCAAGATAGCCCCACTCTACAAATAAGCTTATGTGTGTGTTATTAAGTATATATGTTCTTAAATCTTCAAATGTCACAATATACATAAATGTAGGAGGATTAACCATTCCCACTTTTCCGTCATCCCCAGCCAATTCACAACATCTTTTGATAAAACAAGCATAAAGATTGGTGTTAAATTTAAATGGTTTTCGATAATTGTCATCGACAAATCGCTTTAGTTCTGTCCCAAAATCTCCATTACTGGTATAGGGGGGATTTGCTACCACTACATCATATTTGTGGCTAATGATGTCGAGGAAAGAGATAGCGTCGTTAGCTTTTGCCAACGTGAACTGGTTGCTACCCTGACCGCCCCACTGATTCACGTTGTTCCTCAGTTGTGTAATGACACTGTTCTTGTATTCAAAGAGGCTCTCTATTTCATACTCCTTGAACATAGAATGATTAACATCGTTTGGCATCATTTCGTTCAGGCGCTCTTCTACACGTACCAGTGAGCCAAACTTATAAGCTGAGCACAAATCATTCCAAATCTGCTCAATGGTTGCAATATGTTTTTGTGACCAGGAACCAAGAATCTCAAATGTGCCTTGCAATTCTTCATATTTAGGGAGGAAGAAATGCGTGCTCACCACATTGGAGGCCAATGACTGCGATGACCACCTAATTCTCGTGCCTTGATGAAGAGGGCTATCTGAGAAATCTGGGCTGCTCGCTCATCCAAATCTATACCAAAGAGGTTGTTCTCCACAATCATCTTCGGAATGTCACGACGGCTGTAGTCACGCTCATAGTTTTCCATCTGATCTACGTATAAGTCGTAGAAGAGCGAGAATGCATAAATCAGGAAGTTACCCGAACCACAGGCAGGGTCGAGCAGTCGCATCTGGCGCAAATCCTTAGGATGACGCACCTGATGGTCAGGAATATTGGCTATCTGATATTTATCTTTGATATGGCTGTCGGGGAACATCTCCATATATGCCTTACCCAGCGTGTTGTCAACAAGGAACTTCACCACCCACTGGGGCGTATAAACCTGACTCTGAAGCGACACCTTATTATATTCTGTCTTCTCGCCACTCTGCTTCAATGCTTCTTTCTCTACGGCATTGAAGTTCTCGTAGAGCCAGCCAAGGATGTCGTCACCCTTCCATACATCAGCTCCACAGTCAGCATCCGCTTCCACAGCATTGAACTTCTCAATAATCTCATGCAGTTCATCGGCAGTCGGCATCAATGCGTATGGATAGTCTTTGCGATAAAGAGGAATATGCTCACCAAGACTTTCAAACTGGTCACTGAGGAAATGCTTCAGTCCTTCACGTTCTGCACTGCGCTCCTCCGGATGGTTCTCTAACCACACGTTGTGCTCAAAGGAACGTCCTGCATTCTCCTTTCGTCGGGTGATAATCTCTGGGAACAATTCCTTCGACTCCATCACCTTGATGGCGGCAATGCGGTTGAAGAGCGTAAAGACACACTCGTTGATAGCAGCCTGACGTGCCTCTTCATAGTCACCCAACTCGCTCAGGTGACTACTCATCAGTTCATCCAGTTTCCTACGCTTCTCTTGGTGCTCTGCCGGAATCTGCTCTACAGGTGTAGCAGCCTCCTTACGAAGTCCCATGCGTGAGAATCGATTGTCGAATGCCTGTTGAATCAGGCGGCGTATGTCGAGAACGTGATTGATTAGTTTCATTATTCGTCGAATTTAAGAATGTCGTTTGTATCAAATTGATTGACCATTGCCAACTGTTGCTTCAGCCACTGTTTGTATTGGGCTACGCTGAGTTGTCCCGTAGGCAGTTGATTCCTC
>CAJOLW010000061.1 GCA_905235525.1 uncultured Bacteroidaceae bacterium | reverse complement strand
AATTTATTTATCGAATAGTTATCAGATAGTAGCAGCTTATCTCGACATCCCTTGCTGGTACTTCTGTATGCGTCCATCGTATCTGCCATCGACAATGTCGTGGACTTCATGGTCTGCACGTCTGAGCTCGTTAGCATTGAATTTGCCCAAAGTGCTTGCTAACCAGACAAACCAGTCTGCCACCTGCTTCAGGGTGGCACTTGCCAGTTCAGCAAACATCTTCAGGTATTGCTTGATGGCGTATGACTCGTTGTCCCAGAAGATGTCTCCATGTTTGCCGCCACGACCGCCGAAGCCAGAATATGCAAAGTCCTGAATGGCTTTGATGCAGAACTGCAAGCCCTCGTCAATGCGGTAGATATAGGCAGACATGGCAAAGCTCCGAGCTTGCTCGCCTGAGCACCTATTAAAGAAAACAATGAGCGAAGAACATCGGGTCTTGCCAGTTGCCACGCTCCTTGATAGTGTAGAAGTCCCGCAGCTTCTCGTCGGCTTTCGCTGTCGCTTACGGCTCCGTTCATGCCCAGCATTGCCACGTCAATCCATTCAATATCTACAACACTTTCTTGAAAAATGCCATACGTTTACCCTTTCCAAATTTGTGCCTCTGCAAGCCGCCCGAATCTTCCCTATATAGAAGGTTGCATCTTCTCTATAAGGAAGATTTTTCCCCTTCAGGGACTACTCCGCAACGTCTCGCTTACGGCAAGATAAACATTAAGTTGAAGAACACGATGCGAAGTGAGTAAATAATTCACAATCCAAGCACGTTTTCGACAAGAATTATACTTTTATTTGCCCTCCTTTTAAATTCTTTTGCACAAATCTGTCTGCTATCTCAATCTTTTTCACTACTTTTGCACCCACATTCTGCAAAGAGTGCAAAGACATAGTAGGCTCTACACTCCCAATCACCACCTCGGACAAACGGAGCCAATCAGTAACAAGGGCGTCGGCGCATAGTGCGCAGGCGTTTCAGCGGTTACTGAGGCTTGTGGTGAGCCGGGAGTGCGTAGGAATGACCTGCGCATTTTATTTTATAGACTTTAAGATATTGGCGATATGAAAAAGATTTTATTGTTTACAATGGGATTGGCGATGATGTTCAATCTTGTAAGTTGCTCATCTGATGACGATGACGGTACGTCTGCCGGTAATGACAAGAAGTATCTTGCAGAGATTACCGTAAAGGAACATCCTTGGAAGTTTGGCGAACGCTCCAGCTACAGTGAAGACTATGAGAATTTCAAATATGACGAAAAAGGTAATCTTCTCGAAAAGTCAACCAATTACATTAACCAAACAACTGGTACACGCATATACCGAAGATATAAATACGCCTACGATGAAAGAAACAGGCTCATCGTAATGGATCAGTGGGGGCTTGCTTTCGCCAAATGTAAATACCAGTATAATGAGTTTGACTCCGTTTCCATCATGACTAATTATAACAGCGAAGGGAAACCTCTCACAGAATACACTTACGAATATGACAGCAGCAAACGCCTTTCAAAAGAAATAGAGCGCACGCTCTATATGGGGTCGGACTATGGATATATATATGAGTACTTTTATAGCGGCAACACAGTGACCAAGGTGACGACTGACCTTAAATTCGGTACTCTTGAAAACACTACGGTCTATGAGTATGACAGTCACCATAATTTAGTCAAGTCATCAACGACAAATGCAGTTACGGGAAATACTACCGTATATGACGATAACACTTATGAATACAATGCCAAAGGTCAGTTGACGAGGTGGGCAAGCAAAAATTGGCTTCTGAAAAATGACATATCTTATCGAGATTATTACTATAATGAGGACGGTACAATTGAAAGAATTCATCTTTCCTATTCATTCAAGGAAGAAAAATCCGATTTGATTTATACATACATATGGAAATAAATTCAAAATACTAACTAATCATGGAACGACTGTTAAATATCCTCACCAATCCCGACAAGAGGCATGTCTGGCTTCTCAACCGCAAATACTGCCCTAAAAAGGCAATGGACAAGGGTAAGGTGGTCGTGATGTATTCATACAACCCCGTGGCACAGGAAACGCCCTTCTCGCTGGAGGCAATCATGAACATAGAGAGCTACAACTACAAGACATTTGTGCAAGCATATAAGGAAGAACGTAATGAGATGCTCGAAAATGATGCACAAGACATGAGAATTATGTCAGTATGGAGCTTCTATAAGAATGTGCATAAGGATGATGTGATGCTTTTTGTTCACGGAAATGAGATAGAAGGCTATTATGTAGTAACAGGAGAACAAGTCGAATGTGAGAAAGGAGAAGATTTTTGCGTTCACAGTTGGGCAGCAGAGACAATACGCTTTAGCCATCCTATTTGCATTTCAAGCAGATTTGGGAGTCCGTATTTCAAACTGATTGGCGATTTCAAGAAGGAAGTTGTTACTGCGCTAAAGAAAGAGATATAATCCATATCGGTTTGAGAACAGCAAAGCGAGAAGCCGCACCGTCATCCTCGGCCTCGGTTCCCGCTCTTTGTTTCTCCACATTATTATATATTATAGGCCGTCCGTCGTGGCGGTCTTTTTCGTTTCTTTAGGTTTGATTGGTCTATAAGTCCTCTGTGTGGCACAGGTCAAGACCGAGCACCGCAAGGGTGAACCCTCCAAGGCTACTTGTAGAGAGATATGCCGCTACTACATCAACGGAAAGGGACAATGTGAGGTGATAGGACTGAAGCGCACGATGGGACCATACCTTGATTGTTTCTCCTACTACGAAGGTATGGCACTCCGCTACTACATCAACACCTACAGCCACCTCGCCTCGCTGCTTCCCAGTCCGCTTTAAGGTAGAGTTTAGCCCTGCCGCCGTTGGCTTTCTTGATTCTCACTCCATGAGTTTCTGCAAAGCGACGTACTTGTGTCTTGCCCAGACCGTACTTCTGCATGATGTCAAAACAGGTGTAGTATGCCTCTGTCAGCGCCTTGCCCTGTTCCTCATTGTACTTGGCTATGGCTTTCTCGACATCCGCTTTCCTGAAGGCAGTCGTTCCCCAGGCATGGATAGATGCCAGCTGAAAGCGGTTGCGTATCTCGTACAGGCGACCGTACTTGATGTTGAACTTGCTCATTACCTCTGCCATCGTATAATGGGTTTTGTGGGTGACACCTTCAGGGGCTTTTTCACTGGCTGGTGTCATGCGACACTTGGCTCTCTTGTTCACGTTGCCTGTCTCT
>CAJOLW010000060.1 GCA_905235525.1 uncultured Bacteroidaceae bacterium | reverse complement strand
AGGTGTGACCAACAAACCTCAATGAATCCTTGTCTATCATGTCAAGGATTTGTTCACATACGAGTATTTGCTTTCTGAAAGTATATTTCTCGTTTACTATCATAATCACTCAAATTTTACCAGTCTGCATTCAAATATTTCTTTAGTTGTCCGGCATTGAGCACTTCGTAGCTGAGCATCTTGCGCTTCTGTAGCGGTGCAATATTCTTGCCGACACCGTCGTCGAGTTTCGGGTCATAGCCAGTGGCGAGCACGTCATCCACTTTCTGGCAGAACTCCTGTAGTTCTGTCAGCGTAGCACGAAGTTCCTGTGCCTCCATGCGTCCTTCGGTGTTGCTGGTGTCAATGGAGTTGAGACGGTCGCGAAGGGCTGCCTCACGATTGGCAGCATAGATAGAGCGGACACGATACAGGGCATCGCGGCTCCACTTGTAGATGCTGACATAAAGCTCTATGGCGTGGTGCGGACCACTGCTGAGATGCCAGATAAACGGAGTCTTTGGCAGATACATAAAGAGGTTCAGGTGGTCGCTGAGTTGCTGGAAGAACCGTTCTTGCAGATATTTCTCCAATCCGCAACCCAACAACTGGCATACCTGAGAGAACTGCGCTGCCGAGTAGCCACGCTCCATCATTTCCTTTTCAATGCGGATGGCAAGGCGTTCTTCACCAAGGCGTTCACCAAGAGGAATGATGCCGTCATCGTCCTTCGCCAGCACGGTGCGGATGATATCGGTTATCAGTTCGAATGCTAACACCTGTGTGCGTTGTGGAGGCAACACATTGGCGTTTTTGAACTGCCACCATGCTTCCACAGGATTCATTTCGTGCTTGATGCAGAACTCCTCCCACTCATTATTGCTCTGATAAAGGGTGTCAAAGTCGGTAATATGGGGAAGGTCGTCCTGTACTTTCAAGTTCTCCAAATGTTCCAACACATCATTTGCTGGTTTGAATTCACTCTCCAACATCAGCCATTGGCGATAGGCTTCTTTTGCCTCATGACTAACAGGAAGGTCACCGACAGGTATACCCTCCTTATCAAGCACCATCTGTTTATCGTGCTCGCTTAATTCATAAAGTTCAAAGATAGCTTTGTTGATAATGCTCTCATTGAGAAGAACTTGAGTTAAAAGAGCATTATTCTTGACATAGAATGAATTGATGGATGAAATGACGTCTCTACCTTCTTTAATTGGACTATTGTTATAATTGCGTTCAAATATAGAATATTTACATAAATCTGTCTGAATTGAAATGCACTGATGTGTATGTTTCTGAAACACACTTTTAGTATTAGTATCCATAGAAACAAACGGAATACGCTTAAGATCACCCACCTGTCTATTAACAGTTGGATTCAGGCACGAAACTATATAAGAAAACAATTTTGAATTCATGTAACCGCATAAAATTTCGGGCTCAATACTTTTATGAAACAAACAAGGGCCTCCTTTATCAAAGACATACTCATTCTCAATATATCTAAAACTTACCCCCTTAGATCCTGCGGCACTATATGAAACTCCACTTTTAAAATAGAAAGTATTATTATCTCGTGTGGCAAGATTCTTTCCGTTATTTTCATAATTTACAACAACCCAATTGTTGCCATACCATTTTTTGAACGGACCACCTTTTTGATACATTGCCCACTTCCGATTATCATCCATAGTTTTCTTTATTTGATCAGGGGCGACTTCCCAATAGAATCTTAAAAATTTATTGTTATCACCTGTCATAAGCCCCGTCAAAATGTTACATACATCACCTAGTTGCTTGTCTCCAAACTTCCCTCTGAACTCATCCGAAATCCAGTAGATGAAAGGATATGACTTGATGCCCTTCAACTTCGATTGAGGAAGGGTATAAACACGGTCGTTGGACTGACCATTAAGATAGTCAGAATAAGCCTGTGTTAGTGAGCCTTTCTTGAATTTCTCTTGTTGATTACCTGTTATATTAAAGTAAATGCCAGCGGTCTTATCTTTATTGTTCATGTCAAGTGTATAGAACGTAGCATCAAGTAAGATGCCTGGTCCAAACAGATTTACACGGTCAAGTCCGTAGTCCACCATCACATTGATATGTGTCTGTTCAAGCATGAACTTTCGCACATCTTCAAAAGTTTTGATGAACATAAAGGTGTGTGGGTGAATCATTCCCACTTTTCCGTCTTCCCCAGCCAACTCACAGCATCGTTTGATGAAGCAAGCATAGAGGTTGGAATTGAACTTCAAAGGCTTGCGGTAGTTCTCCTCTATAAACTTCTTCAACTCTGTACCGAAGTCACCGCTGTCCGTATAGGGCGGATTGGCTACCACCACATCATATTTGTTTGCAATGATTTCAAGGAACGAGATTGCATCATTGGTTTTTGCCAATGTATAGGCATTACTGCCAAGTTCACCCAGTTCATTCACCTTCTGCCGCAGTTGATTCATGAACTGCTGCTTAAAGGAGAACATATCCTCCATCTGCTCTTGTGCAAAGAGGTTGTGGTTGTCATCGTTGGGCAGAATCATGTCCAAAGTCTCATCCACTCGCACTAATGAACCGAATTTATAGGCATTGCTCAGGTCGCCCCATATCATCCGCATGATGTTACGCTTCGACTCGTCCAGATTGTCGATGTTCTCAAAGGTGTCTTTCACCTTTTCATAGTCATCTAGGAAGAAATGCGTGCTTACCACATTGGTATATGCTGGCCAATGACTGCGATGACCACCTAATTCTCGTGCCTTGATGAAGAGTGCAATCTGCGAAATCTGTGCTGCTCGCTCATCCAAATCTATACCAAAGAGGTTGTTCTCCACAATCATCTTAGGAATATCACGGCGGCTATAGTCACGGTCGTAGTTCTCCATCTGATCAACGTATAAATCGTAGAAGAGCGAGAAGGCGTAAATCAGGAAGTTGCCCGAACCACAGGCAGGGTCGAGCAGTCGCATCTGGCGCAAATCCTTGGGATGGCGCACCTGATGGTCAGGAATATTGGCTATTTGATATTTCTCTTTGATATGGCTGTCGGGGAACATCTCCATATAAGCCTTGCCTAACGTGTTGTCAACAAGGAACTTCACCACCCACTGGGGCGTATAAACCTGACTCTGAAGCGACACCTTATTATATTCAGTCTTCTCACCACTCTGCTTCAATGCCTCTTTCTCTACGGCATTGAAGTTCTCGTAAAGCCAGCCAAGGATGTCATCACCCTTCCAAACATCTGCTCCACAGTCGGCATCTGTTTCTATGGCATTGAACTGCTCGATAATCTCATTCAGTTCATCGGCAGTTGGTAACAATGCGTATGGATAGTCTTTACGATAAAGGGGAATATGCTCACCAAGGCTGTCGAACTGGTCGCTAAGGAAATGCTTCAGTCCTTCACGTTCAGCATTGCGCTCCTCTGGATGGTTCTCTAACCACACGTTGTGCTCAAAGGAACGTCCTGCATTCTCCTTTCGTCGGGTGATAATCTCCGGGAACAATTCCTTCGACTCCATCACCTTGATGGCAGCAATGCGGTTGAAGAGCGTAAAGACACATTCGTTGATAGCAGCCTGACGCGCCTCTTCATAGTCACCCAACTCGCTCAGGTGGCTACTCATCAGTTCATCCAGTTTTCTGCGCTTCTCTTGATGCTCTGCCGGAATCTGATCTACAGGCGTAGCAGCCTCCTTACGAAGTCCCATGCGTGAGAATCGATTGTCGAATGCCTGTTGAATCAGGCGGCGTATGTCGAGAACGTGATTGATCAGTTTCATTATTCGTCGAATTTAAGTATGTCGTTTGTATCAAATTGATTGACCATTGCCAACTGTTGCTTCAGCCACTGTTTGTATTGGGCTACGCTGAGTTGTCCCGTAGGCAGTTGATTCCTC
>CAJOLW010000059.1 GCA_905235525.1 uncultured Bacteroidaceae bacterium | reverse complement strand
GTGATGTCATACGCCTACTGTGTTACCAAGAAGATTTCGCAAGTATCGAAGTTAATTTCCCAGTTGCCGTTCTCGGCAGATTCCCACTGATATTTCTCCACCATACGGTCCCACCACGATTGGAACTTCGTACCAGTCTCGCCCAAGTCCTTCACCAGTTTCTCATACAACTCGGCATTGTCAGCCGTGAGAATCTTTGCCAGTTCGTTCAATCCGTTGCGACGTTCAAAGAGCGTCTGAATCTCCGTACGCTCTTCGGGAGTCACCTGCCCAACAATTTTCTTTGTCATTGCCATTCGTCTCTTTTGTCAAAGGGGTCTAAATAGTCTATTTCCTTTATCTCTTCCTGCTCTGGCAGGAATGTGCCGTGCTTGCGGACATTCTGCATTATTTCACGGCTTGCATTGCGCTCCAAGTGTGCCACCATGCACTGCTCATGGCTCGGCGTATTCACCTCCAATGTCGTCTTGCGGTTCAGCCAAATACAACGTTTGCATTGCCAAGCATCACAGTGACGGCAAATAGGCGCATACTCCAGTTTAAAAAGTTGCTTATTCTTGATGTCCAGCCCATGCTCAATGTCGCCTATGCTGTCTGTCTCGTCTTCGTAGTAGAAAGCGGGGCAGACGTAGAATTTTCCATTGGGTGCCAGAGTGATATTCGTATCACCTGCGCCGCAGTTGTTCATCTCCTTTAGCATCATGCGGTCGGTCAGCAGGTTTATTTGCAGTGTCTTGCCTTCAACATACATTTGTTCTATCTTCCCGGCAAGCCTTTCAAGGAAAGCCTTATATAGAGTAAAGTCCTCGTCAGTGAACTTCTCAACGTCTGTCAGCACCACGTTAAGCCTTGGCACGTTCTCCAATGCCTTTACAATATCATCATCACTGCCGAAGAGAGTCTGCTTGTCAGTCCGCCACACAACAGGCACATCCGCCTTTACGCCTTTGACACTTTCCACTACCCATACGTCGGCATCCTCCTTCGTGGGTTTTATCTTCGAGTGGTCAATGCTCTCTATCACCTCCGCATATTCCGCCGGCAGTTCGTAATCTGGATAGACAAACTGAATCATCAGGTTCTCCATCATTCCGAAACGAATGCCTTGCTTCAACGTCTCTATGGGAATAATGTTTCTACTTCCCTCGCCTTTTGGAGATGGGCAGGGGGTGAGGCTACAGAACGACGTGCTTGTATCGTCTAATAATATAATAAGGTATTGCAGCATAGTCCTAACAGATTTCAGGTTTCACTTCTCTTTTGTTCTTCTCAAACTCTTCGCGCTCCCCTTCCAATTCCAGTTTGCGGTAGAGTTTGTTCCAATAGTAGTTGTTGGCACGGACACGAGCCTTGTGCATCTTGCAGATAGCCGTCGCCCTCTGATAGATGGTGTTGGTTTGTGCCGCATCGTAGTTCTCGCCTTGGCACCATGCACAGCCTTCTGCCACTTCACAGTCTATACACTCCTGTGTAGATTGTGTGCAACGGTCGAGCGTCAAGAACGGACGTAGCAAGTTCTTGTTGATACCATCCTTAACATTTCCGATAATGCAGGCCTTTTTGCTTCTCAAAGAATATTGTGCAAAGCGGGTGCAGGGATAGAAGTTTCCTGTTGCATCAATAGCCAACATACGCCCAGCGCCACACCAGTTCTGGTTCTGGAGCTTTTTGTCAAGCGGTTTGCCCAAATGTTCAGAGTAGAACGAACAAGCATAGTCCTTGTAATACTCCCCATCGATGATGGCATCGGCCAGTTGCATCAACTGGTCTTCAAACAGCAGGTCATCACCTTCATTCCACACGTCTTCAAATACACAGTTGATGTTCACCTCGTGGATGCCAAGCGAATACAGGTGCAGCACACTCTCCTTGATATACGAGATATCTGCAGAACTGATTGTAACCTTAGTACCTGCACCTGGGAATTGTTCTATCCATAGTGGAATGTTCTTCACCACATCCTCGTATGAGCCACGTTCTTTTTCTCCAGTCTGCTTTTTATAAACGCGGTTAATGTCATGCTTCTGCTTCGTTCCGTCAATGGTGATGCCTATACTTAGGTGCGACATGTTTTTCTTGATGAATGTCTGCACCTTATTCGTATGGTAGTTGATGCCGTTCGTGGAGAACGAGAAGCGGTAGGAATTAAACCAATGGTGATTCCTTCTGAACATTTCGGTCTTCAAGTAATCACATATCTGGTCTATCAGGTCTATCTCCATAAACGGCTCGCCACCAATGAAGTCCCAAACCACGCTCTCCTCGCGGAAATCCTCTTCATGGTCAAGAATGTAGTCAATAGCTTGCTTCGCTATATCGAAAGACATCCGCTCCTTTTCATTCTTGCCTACTAAGTAGCAATACTTGCAGGCCAATTGGCAATCTTTGGTGACAATGAATGTAATATTCTTTGCCATACCGGACTGCCAGGAACTTCCATTTTCCTTGATATTCATATATACTAATCTATCTTCCTTTATATGAACTTGCCCTACAACTTCCAGCACAACTATTACGACACAAGCCATTGCAACTGGACCAACAATAGTTTGTGCAACCGTTACAACCTGGAGGATTAGATGTTTGTCCATTGCAGCCTTCCGCACAACTTGACCTGCATCCTTGTCCACAACCATATGAGCACCCACTTGTGCAAGAAATATCACAACGTGAGCTGCAAGTTCCAGCACAATGATTTGCACAACCAGTCGTACAACTTCTTGAACAGTCCATTTTCTCATTAGGAGATATTTCTGTTGCAAGAACTGACAACGAACTATTACTTAAAGTTATAAGTCCTAATACTGGCAAAATGTTTTTTACTGTTTTCTTAAAGAAATCTCGTCGTGAAATAATATTTTTATTACTATATTGATCTTTCATAATAAATTTTTTTTTATATACTCTTTTGATTATTTCATTGGCAACTATTTTGTAAGTTTTCTGCATGAAGTTCCGCAACCTACCCTACATGTTGTAGAGCAACTTCCAGCACAACTACCTTTACATGTTGTTTTGCATGAAGTAATACAGCCTGTAGCACAGGAACTCTCACATCCTCCAGTACAACCACTACTACAACCACCTTTACAACCAGTATAACATCCTCCGCTACAACTGTTTCCACATCCTCCACTACAGTCAGAACAACTCGTACCAGATGATGTGGCACAAGAGTTCGTACAGGTTATAGAACAACTATTTGTACAGGCGGATTCACAGGCAGAGCAAGCTTCATCTATATCACCACCACTACAGGATGTTATAATTGAAGGACCTAAAATCACTATACCCAGCATTGGCAATGCGCCTTTTGCTGCCTTCTTGAAGAAATCCCTTCGTGACTGGAGTTCTTTGTTCTTTTTTGTTTGGTTCATAACGTTAGAAGTCTTTAATTGCCTCCTAACTCCCCAATTCAGCGTTATTACTGATTAAGTTTCTGGAAATAAAAAAGACGTGGGAGTTTGTTTCTCCGCGCCTATCCCTATAGTCAGGCTCTCGCATTGCCCCATCGTAAGGATAAGCAACGCAAGCCAGCCCACGTCGAGTGGTATTATAGATACAACTCAACATTACACCTTATTATAATAATAGGGGTAAAGAATCGTTGGGATATAATACACCCACGCGAACGCTTCGTTGCATTACCGCTGTACGATGATTCAAATTTGCGAGATTTGACTATACAGACAGGTAACGTTCAGAAAACGTCCTTTCCCTTCAGCTGTCCTTACAAACGGTGTTCTCAGCTTCTGGATTCCATTGATGTTTGTTTTGACCCGCCCTGCCCTCACGGTCATCAGCCACTACTGGCTTCCGACAGCTTGGACTGGCTTAGTCGGTGTCAAAGTTACATAAAAATATTCAAATTGTTCCCTTTTCTCAGAAAAAACTTCAAAAAAAGTTGGATATTTAAGAAAACATCTAAGGAAAAAGCATTAAAATTGCAGTCAAAAACATGATATCTCGGATAAGTCTATA
>CAJOLW010000058.1 GCA_905235525.1 uncultured Bacteroidaceae bacterium | reverse complement strand
TCTTCGAATCCCTTCACGGTGTTCGTGCCGTTGAGGATGATGGTGGCGCCGCCCACGCAGGTGATGCCCGCCCAGTCGTAGGCCCAGTTGCTATCGCCGTTGATGGTCACGCCGTCGAGCGTCACGGTGGCGCCGTCGGCAATCGAAATCTTTACGTTGCGGACGAGCGTGCCAGTGAGTGTCTCGCCGTCCTGCGCCACGTAGGCACCCGTCAGCGTCGAGAGGTCGGTGGGTGCCGCCTTCTTCACGGCCTTGACGCTCTTCACCTTCCTCGTGCCAGTGTAGGTGATGGTCACCTCCGTGCTTGCTGCCACACCCGTAGTCGCAGCATCTTCAGGAGCGAAAGTCCACTTCGCGGCATCCTCGGTGCCTTCCTTCACAGAGACCTTGTACGTGTCCTGTGCCCATGTGCCCGTCACCACTGCCATGAGCAGCACGAGCATCGATAAGATTCTTTCTTTCATAAAAGAAATGATTTAAAAGGGTTAATATATAAAAATTGTCGGTCATGTAAAGATTGTCGGTCATGCGTCAGTTGAAATTTTTCCAATATCACACAGAAAAAAATACAATATCTCACACGGATAACACAGATGATGCGGAGAACACGGAAATATTTTCAGGTTGAACACGAATCACACGAATTACACGAATATATTATATCTGTGTTATCTGTGTGAGATATGAATAATTTCTGTGAGAGTTACATATCTGTGTGAGATAAAAGTCGTAACTTTGTACTCGAAATACAAATAGGTCATTTATGCGCATCGACATCATCACGGTTCTGCCCGAACTGATAGAACCGTTCACACGGGAGAGCATCCTCGGACGTGCCCAGAAGAAGGGACTGGCGGAAATACACGTACACAACCTGAGAGACTACACCACCGACAAGCACCGGCGGGTGGACGACTACCCCTTTGGCGGTGCGGCAGGCATGCTGATTCAGTGCCAGCCGCTGGATGCCTGCATCTCGGCACTGAAAGCGGAGCGGCATTATGACGAGATTATCTTCACGGCTCCCGACGGCGAGAAGTTTGACCAACCGATGGCAAACGAACTGTCGCTGAAGGAGAATATCATCATCATCTGTGGACATTACAAGGGCATTGATTACCGTATCAGGGAGCACCTCATCACAAAGGAAGTCAGCATCGGTGACTATGTATTGACAGGTGGTGAATTGGCTGCGGCTGTGATGGCAGATAGCATCGTTCGTGTCATCCCGGGAGTGATTGGCGACGTGGAAAGCGCCCTATCCGACTCCTTCCAAGACAATCTGCTGGAACCCCCGGTCTATACCCGCCCTGCGGAGTACCACCCTATCTCCAATCCAGAAGAGACCTGGGGGGTGCCTGAGGTTCTCCTTTCAGGACATGAGGCAAAAATCAAGGAATGGGAGTACGAACAGGCATTGAAACGCACGAAAGCCCTTCGCCCTGACCTGCTGGAAGAAAAATGACAATTCATACAACGAAGAAGGTGCTCACTTTGAAGTGAACCCCGAAAGTTAGATAAAAAACTTTCGGGGTTCACTTCAAAGTTATTTAACAACATCTAAACCGACATCGACGACATCGGTTAATCGACATCGACGACATCGACAGACCGACATCGACGACGTCGATATTGGCAGTATTGAACAAGCCATTATGACACACCCTCTTGGAACTTGTTGTGGAAGGTGGTTTATTACACTCCCTTCAGACGTGTGCCCATACGAGCCTCTACCACATTGACCACATAGTCGCCAAGTTTCTCACACTCGTTGATGAGGTCCATGTAGATGGTACCAACAGCGTATGTATATTCGTGGTTGTTGATATCAACGATATTCTGCGCCTTGAGTTGATTACGATAGTTGTTGATTTCGTTTTCGAGATTGAAAGTGCGATTCACATCGTATGATTCCTTACGACCACCCATCAGGCTGTTCATCTCGGTAAGAGACTGATCTGTCAGACTCATCATCTGGTGGATATGATCATACTGTTGCTCGGTGAAGTGGTCTTGCTTGCCATTATACTTACGATGAATCGTGCGTGCCATATTGTAGCATGCATCGCCTATGGATTCCAGTTCTGAAATCTCGCGCAACATGGCACGAATCTTTGCCTTTGTTTCGTCAGAAAGATGTGCATCTGATACGGAATCCAGATATTTGGCAATTTCCAACTCCATATTATCCGAGATACTTTCATATTTCTCAATACGACTGTAGAGGCTGTTAAATTCACCAGCCTGCGTTTTCTTCTTCTTTGCCGTGTCGCTGCTGCTAAGGTCAAGCAACTTGACCACCATGCTAAACATGCGTTGCATACGCTCGGAGAAGTCTGAAATTTCTTTCTGCGCCTCGAATACAGAAAGTTCGGGGGTTTTCATGAAGCCTGCCGTGATGAAGTGCAGACGGAAGTCCTCTTCCTCATCCACCTTCTTGGGCTTGATGACCCAACAGACAAATTTTTCAATCTGGGGAATGAACCAAATCAGAATGGCGGTGTTCGCCACGTTGAAAGCAGTATGAAAGGCCGCCAGCACAAAGTTCAACTTTGCTGCATTGGCTAAGAATGCGGCGCTGCTGACGTTTTGTTTCGTCATTCCCACATCATAACCGACCCATCCACACACCATGTCAATGAAGTAGCGAAAAACAAACAGAATCCACAGAACACCAAACACATTGAAGAACATGTGGGCAAGTGCTGCACGGCGAGCCTGTGTGTTGGCCGACAAGGCTGCAAGGTTGGATGTGATAGTTGTTCCGATGTTCTCCCCCAACACCAAGGCAATACCTTGGTAGATAGGCATTGCACCTGTGGAACACAGCAGCATCGTAATGGCCATGACTGCAGCGGAAGACTGCACACAGAAGGTCATGATGCCACCCATCACGAGGAATACGAGCGTGGTCCAGAAGGAGTTGGGGTCAAATGACTTGAAGAAGGATGTGACGGCTTCGTTTTCGGCAAGATTCATCGACATACCTGTAGCCTTCAAGGTGGTCAGACCCAAGAGCAACAGACCGATACCAAACAGAAAATCGCCAAGGTACCGATGTCTCTTCATATAGATGAGCACAATACCAATGAAAAAGCCTACGTATGATACGATGCTGACATCAAACGGGGAGGCTTCACTGCCCGATGTACCTACTGCCATAATCCATGCCGTGAGGGTTGTACCGATGTTGGCACCCATAATGACGGAGATGGCTTGCGCCAAAGTAAGCAAACCTGCATTCACGAAGGATACGGTCATCACCGTGGTGGCAGTGGAAGACTGTACGGAAGCCGTCACCAACATGCCGGTCAGCATTCCTGTAAAGCGGTTGGTGGTCATAGCACCTAAGACATGACGCAACTGCGGACCTGCCATCTTCTGGAGAGCCTCACTCATGGCTTTCATACCGAACATGAGCAATGCGAGCGAGCCCAGAAGTTTTAAAATAATCCAAATAGACATATTTGTATATAAGAAGCAATTAGTTTTGTCATACAAAGGTACGTCATTTTTATCTTTGTCACAAGATTTCAATGAAAAAGTTTACAGAAAAATGAAAGATACTGTATCTTTATGAAGAGAAATCGACTGTTATCCCCTATCAAGAAGAAACGCCTTGGTTGAATCTCAACCAAGGCGTTTCTTCTTGATAACTATATAATAACAAATATTAGTTGTTCTCTGGACGGAGTTGACGAACCACCTCTGCAGTACGCCACATTTCCGAGTCGTGGAGAGCAGCAAGTTCCTTCTCCAAACCTACGCGGTAGTCAGGCTTAGAGTTAGCATCAATTGAAATCTGAGCCTCGTTGCCAGACTTCACTGAAGCGTAGAGTTTCTCAACAACAGGCTTGATGGCATCGTGGAAGGGACCCATCCAGTCAAGGGCACCACGCTGTGCTGTAGTGGAGCAGTTTGCATACATCCAGTCCATACCCTTCTGTGCGAAGAGAGGCATGAGTGACTGAGTGAGTTCCTCAACTGTCTCGTTGAATGCCTCAGATGGAGTGTGACCGTTCTCGCGGAGCACCTCATACTGAGCAAGGAGAAGACCCTGGATAGCACCCATCAGTGAACCACGCTCACCTGTGAGGTCTGAAGTAGCCTCGCGCTGGAAGGTTGTCTCGAAAAGGTAACCAGAACCAATGCCAATACCAAGAGCAAGTGTACGGTCAAGTGCCTTGCCTGTAGCATCCTGATATACTGCGTAAGAAGAGTTCAGACCACGACCCTCGAGGAACATGGTACGGAGTGATGTACCAGAACCCTTAGGAGCCACCATGATTACGTCGATGTCCTTTGCAGGAACACAACCAGTGCGGTCGTTCCAAGTGATAGCGAAGCCATGAGAGAAGTAGAGAGCCTTACCAGGAGTGAGGTACTTCTTGAGGGTTGGCCATACAGACATTACTGCTGCGTCAGAAAGCAGACACATCACGATCGTACCCTTCTCGGCTGCCTCTTCGATAGAGAAAAGAGTCTCACCTGGAACCCAACCGTCCTTGATAGCCTTCTCGAAAGTCTTGCCCTGACGCTGACCTACGATCACGTTGAAACCGTTGTCGCGGAGGTTGCAAGCCTGACCAGGACCCTGAACACCATAACCAATCACGTCTCATCTTTCAAGATTTCACGAGCCTTTTCGAGTGGGAACTCTTCACGTGTCATTACCTCTTCGATAACGCCACCAAAATTCATTTTTGCCATTTTACTTTTGTTTAAATTGTGCAAGGATGCTCCTTGCTGGTTATTATAAAAATGTTAATCTATTTCTTTTGCTTTTTTATTCTTTTTGCCTCACGTACAGCCAGATACTCATCAAGATGTTCTACACGGCTCTTGGTGATACAGATGCGACCTGAACGAACAAACTGCAAGACACAATCCAGTTTCTTCAGTTCATCGAAGAGAGAGATGATTTTGTCTGTATCATCCGTGATTTCCACTGCTGCATAAGTGCTGTTCACCTCGATGATGCGAGCGTCGTATGAGCGAACCAAACTGCTAATTTCCCGATTCTTCATCATGACGGGAGTACTCAGTTTGAAGAGTGCCGTCTCATTGATGAAGAGTTCATCATCAGTATAGAAATTTGCTTGAAGCACTTCTATACGCTTTTCTATCTGTGCCGTCAGAATGCGTGCCATACGCTCGTCGCAATTGGCAGTGACAGTATATTTGTGTGCTCCAGGAGTGCTGGATGCGCACACATTCAATGACTCGATATTCACCTGGCGACGAGTGAAAACTGCCGTGATTTGCGAAAGCAAACCTGGCACATTTTCTGAATAAATCAGGAAGGTATAGAGTTTTGTTGTTGTATCTTGTTCCATTGTTGGAGTTTGTTCTTTTATATTCCCTTCTTTGGATTGGTTCTGCTCAAGCACACGCTGACATTTACCACATGACGAACATTCGCCGCACTGTCCTCCAAAGGTTTTCTTGGTTGTTTGCATTATATCTCAAGAATCATTTCATCAATGTTTGCACCAGGGGGTGTCATAGGAAGCACATTGTCCTCTTCCTTGATGGCACACTGCAAGAGATATGGACCTGGCGTCGCCAACATTTCGGCAATGGCTGCATCGAGGTCTGACCGTTCTATCACCGTCTTGGCAGGAATGCCGTACCCCTTTGCAATCAGTTCGTAATCGGGGTTCTGCATCGGAGTGAACGAATAGCGGTGAGCAAAGAACATCTCTTGCCACTGACGTACATTGCCCAAGAAGTTATTGTTCAAGAGAATAATCTTCACCGGGGCACCCTGCTCCATGATGGTGCCGAGTTCCTGAATGGTCATCTGCAAACCGCCATCACCCACAAAGAGACAAACGGTTCTGGCTGGTGCTCCGAAGGTGGCACCGATGGCAGCAGGAAGACCATAGCCCATCGTACCCAAACCACCAGATGTAACCACAGAGCGCTCTTTTGTAAACTTGAAATAGCGACATGCCATCAACTGATTCTGCCCCACGTCAGTCACCATGATTCCTTCATTATGAGCAGCCTCACTGACCTTGCGAATCACCTCACCCATCAAGAGTGGTCCTTCCGTCGGATGAAGAGCCTTGTCTATCACTTTCGTGTATTCTTTCTCCTCGTATGGCTTAAAACCCTCAATCCATGAGGTGTGCTGAGCCTTGTCAATCAACTTGGTCACAGCAGGAAGTGTCTCCTTACAGTTGCCGAGCACAGCCAAATCAACAGTCACATTCTTGTTGAACTCGGCAGGGTCGATATCAAAATGGATAATCTTTGCCTGCTTTGCATAAGTGGCAAGATTGCCCGTCACACGGTCGTCAAAACGCATACCAATAGCAATGAGCAGGTCGCACTGATTCGTCATCACATTCGGACCTAAATTGCCGTGCATACCGAGAATACCCATGTTTAAGCGATGGTCGGAAGGTATGGCTGAAAGTCCCAAGAATGTCGTTCCACAAGGAAGGTCAGCCTTCTCCAAGAAAGTGCGGAGTTCTTGCTGAGCATTACCCAATTCCACACCCTGTCCCACAAGGACAAAAGGTTTCACACTGTTATTGATCATCTTGGCAGCACGTTCGATGTCTGTCAAATTCACATCGGGTTCTGGATCATAACTACGAATGAAATCCACCTTAGCGGGTTCGAACTCCACCATGCCCGTCTGGGCGTTCTTGGCAAAGTCGAGTACCACAGGACCAGGACGACCGCTCTTCGCAATATAGAAAGCACGAGCGACAGCCCAAGCCACATCTTCTGCACGGCGAATCTGGTAACTCCACTTGCTGATAGGTGAAGTCACACCCACCACATCGACCTCCTGAAAGGCATCCGTTCCCAGCATGGCAACACCCACCTGTCCACAGATAACCACCATCGGAGTGGAGTCAATCATCGCATCTGCTATGCCTGTCACCGTATTGGTGGCGCCTGGACCAGAAGTCACGATAGCACAACCTACCTTTCCACTTACACGAGCATAGCCCTGAGCAGCATGTACGGCACCTTGTTCATGACGAACAAGGATGTGATTCAACGTCTTTTTATGATCATAAAGTGCATCGTATGTCGGCATGATGGAACCGCCGGGATAGCCGAAAAGCACATCCACACCCTCGTTTTCGAGGGCACGCATCAAAGCCTCTGCACCTGTTATCTTTTCCATATATACCTTAATCTATAATTCTTACACCTCCCTTGTCTGCACTTGCTACACTTTGAGCGTATGCGCGGAGGGCTTTTGATACTACACGATTACGTTTAAGCGGCTGCTGCGGACGTGCGGCCAATTCCTCGTCGCTGAGACGCACGTTGATGCTGCGGTTAGGAATGTCGATGTCAATGATGTCGCCATCCACAATCTTACCGATGTTACCACCTGATGCAGCCTCGGGAGAAATATGACCGATGGACAATCCTGAAGTACCGCCAGAGAAGCGTCCGTCTGTAATAAGGGCACATTCCTTACCCATGTGCATACTCTTAATGTAAGAAGTCGGATAAAGCATCTCCTGCATGCCAGGACCGCCCTTCGGACCTTCGTGCGTGATGACAACCACATCACCCTTCTTCACCTTACCACCGAGGATGCCCTCGCAAGCGTCCTCCTGAGAGTCGAACACCACAGCGGGTCCCGAGAACTTCCAGATACTCTCATCGACACCGGCTGTCTTCACCACACAACCATCCTGTGCAATGTTACCAAAGAGGATTGCCATGCCACCATCCTTAGTGTAGGCATGTTCGATGTCACGGATACAGCCATTCTCTCTGTCTGTGTCCAATGTCTCGTAGTTGGTGTTCTGCACACCCAACTGATTGCAGAATACACCTGCTGGTGCGCTGCTGTAGATGCGCTTTGCCTCGGGGTCAATATTGTCTTTCAGAATCGAATACTTCTCAATGTCTTCTGCCAAAGTGGAACCGTTCACACGTTTCACAGAAGTGTCAATCAGTCCACCCTTAGCCAATTCGCCAAGCAGGTTCAGCATACCGCCTGCACGACCACACTCCTGCACGCTGTACTTCTGAGAGTTGGGTGCCAGTTTGCAGAGGAAAGGAGTCTTGCGAGACAATTTGTCGATGTCAGCCATCGTGAAGTCCACCCCAGCCTCTTGTGCCACAGCCAAGAGGTGCAGCACCGTATTGGTCGATGCACCCATGGCAATGTCAAGTGTCATGGCATTGAGGAAAGCCTTGCGAGTGGCGATGGAACGTGGAAGAACAGATTCGTCACCATCTTCATAGTATGCGAAGGCATTCTTCACAATCTGACGGGCAGCCGCCTTCATCAGTTCCTTACGATTCACATGCGTGGCAAGGATGGTTCCGTTACCGGGGAGTGAAAGACCGATGGCCTCCGTTAGGTTGTTCATCGAGTTGGCGGTGAACATGCCCGAACAGCAACCGCAACCAGGACAAGCACGGTTCTCCACCTCAGCCAATTCATCGTCAGTCACCGTGGGGTCGGCACCCTTAATCATAGCAGCAATCAAGTCAAGGTTCTCGCCCTTGTACTTACCAGCCTCCATCGGACCGCCGCTGACAAACACGGCAGGGATGTTCAGACGCATGGCAGCCATCAGCATGCCCGGCGTGATTTTGTCACAGTTAGAGATGCAGATCATCGCATCTGCCTTGTGAGCGTTACACATATACTCCACAGAGTCAGCAATGATGTCTCGCGAAGGCAGCGAATAGAGCATGCCATCATGTCCCATGGCGATACCGTCGTCAATGGCGATGGTGTTAAATTCGGCAGCATAGCATCCCAACTTCTCAATTTCCTCCTTCACAATCTGTCCAGCCTCATGCAGATGAGTGTGACCTGGGACAAACTGAGTGAACGAGTTGACAATGGCAATGATTGGCTTTCCAAACTGCTCACGCTTCATGCCGTTGGCTACCCATAGAGCACGTGCTCCTGCCATGCGGCGACCTTCTGTGCAGACTGCACTACGTAACTGATGTTTCATAATTATGTTAGAGTTCTATTAATCTTTTTACACTTCGAAAAATGGGGAATGCCTATTCCTCACTACGACAAAACACCTCTCCCAGCGAGTGGAAAAGGAGTAAAACGGTTGCAAAATTACAAAATTCGGTTGATATTTAACACATCTTTTTAAATAAAAAAAGGAATGGAACCCCATATTTAATAAGGATTCCATTCTTTTTGGTTTCTTTAATGCACAAAAAAGATTGATTTGAGAACTACCTTTTTTGATTATTATTGATTGAAGGACTGGATACGAGCAATATACTTCCCGATAATGTCGAACTCCAGATTCACTTTTGTTCCCAACTCTATCTGGTGGAAGTTGGTGTGCTCGTAAGTGTAAGGAATGATGTTCACCTCAAAACTGTCATCCTGCGAATTACATACCGTCAGGCTGACTCCATTGACCGTTACACTACCCTTATCCACTGTCATATAGCCCTTCTTTGCCATTTCCCTGTCAAACAGATACTGGAAACGGAACGTGTAACTGCCCTGCTGATCAATCTTCGCCACACACACAGCAGTCTGATCCACATGTCCTTGCACGATGTGTCCGTCCAAGCGTCCGTTCATCATCATCGAACGCTCCACATTTACCTTGTCACCCACCTTCAACAAACCCAA
>CAJOLW010000057.1 GCA_905235525.1 uncultured Bacteroidaceae bacterium | reverse complement strand
CTTACTGCTACTTTCCCAAGAAACCATCAATACAGGTTGTCAAAGTATTTGATAATCAACTTACTCTCTTCTGAATAATTTTCGTCGAACTCACGTTATGATAATGAACTGGCTAATGTAATAGAAACAGAATCCCCTCCCTTGAGATCTTGTGCAACTCCGTCTGTGACTCGACCAAGTGAAACAATATGTATCGTTTCGGAAGATGAATTTGTAATAGTAAAAGTGACGGAATACCTTGTACCATACATAACATACAGCACTCATGTTTGCCATCGCATTGGCAAATGTTTAACCCCAAAGCCGCTTTTATAGTGGGCTCAAAAATTACTTGAATCCAGCAAACTAAAGGGGGAAACTCTTTGATGAAGTGATAGATATGGAATTTTTCTTCATAGAAAAGCATACAAACCAATAATTTTATGTATATTTGTTGCGAAAAATGCATAACATATCACAAAATGAAACTAAAACTCAACAATAACATGGAGATTCCTCAGATGGGTGTCGGCACATGGACCCTACGAGGTGAAATAGCCACCAACAATGTTTGTATGGCACTTAAGGCTGGATTCCGCCACATTGATACAGCACAAATGTATGAAAATGAAGAAGAAGTGGGTCAAGGTGTCATCAATAGCGGAGTGGCGCGCGAAGAAATCTTTCTCGCAACGAAAGTGGCGCCACCTACGATGCGTAAGGGAGAAATGGCTGTGAGAAAGTCCATCGACGAAAGTCTTCGGAAGTTGAAAACTCCTTATATTGACCTTCTGCTGATTCATTGGCCTGTCAAAGATTGTGTACCATTCACATGGAGAGTTATGGAAGAGTATGTGAAAGAAGGCAAGATTCGTTCCATCGGTGTCAGCAACTTCAATCCGCATCATTTGGAAGATTTGCTCTCCTATGCAGACATCCGTCCTGTCATCAACCAGATAGAGGTTCATCCTTATATGTCGCAGGTGGAAAATATCAACTTCAACCGAAATCTTGGTTTGCAAGTCGAAGCATGGGGACCTTTCGGGCAAGGTGACATAGACATTGTGGGGAATCCCGTGTTGCAATCTTTGGCAAAGAAGTATCAAAAGACCATTTCGCAAATAGTGCTCCGCTGGATTGTGCAACGAGGACTTATCACCATTCCTCGATGCAAGCCCAACCACTTTGCTGAAAATCTGGAGGTGATACAGTTCTCGCTCACTGACGATGACATGCAAGCCATCAACGGGTTGAATCAGAATCATCGTTCCAACCCCCGTAACGACCCAGAGAACTTCCCTTGGTGATAAATAACCCATCAAAAAACTCCATAAGATGAAAATTCAAGGCATAACCCTCATTTTCGTGCTTCTGCTGTGCACGGCCATTGCAAGAGCACAATATCAGCAGGTGAATGACATTCCCTACACGGAATCGACAGACCCCTATGCACAGGAGCGTTGTAAACTGGATGTGTATTACCCCACCAACCGCAAGGATGCACCTGTCGTGGTGTGGTTTCATGGTGGTGGTCTCGAAGGAGGCAGTAAGCACATTGACCAAGAACTCAAGAACAGCGGTCTTGTGGTCATAGCACCGAATTACCGTCTTCTGCCTAAGGCTACCATCGACCAATGTCTGGATGATGCAGCCGAGGCTGTGGCATGGGCATTCAAGAATGCAGAGAAATACGGAGGAAGCAAACGCAAGATTTTCCTTGCAGGTCATTCCGCTGGCGGCTATTTGCTTGACATCATTGGGCTGGACAAGAAATGGCTGAAAAAGTATGGTGTAGATGCCGATTCTTTGGCTGCCCTCGTCCCTTTTAGCGGACAATGTATCACCCATTACAATATCCGTAAACAGCATGGCATAGGTCCCTTGCAAGCCACCATTGACCAATATGCTCCGTTGACTTATGTGCGCCCCGATGCACCACCTATGGTCATCATCTCTGGCGACAGGGATTTGGAACTGTACGGGCGTTACGAAGAGCAGGCATATTTTTGGCGCATGCTGAAACTGGTGGGTCATCAAGATGTCACGCTCTATGAAATGCAAGGATTTGACCATGGCACCATGCCACATCCTGCCTACCATGTGCTGAAAGAACAAATCAAACGGCTGGTCAACAAGATGACCACACCTCTCCCCGAACCTACCATCAAAACCGTGCAACAAGCAGAATACCGTTTCGCTTGGCAGCCTTCCTATGTCAGACGTGATGCCCAGATTGATGAAGTTCATCCATCCATTCTCCATTTGGGAACCAACAACGGATATTATGATCTCACAGCCGAGACGGGGGCTGTCATCAGGGAACTCAAGGACTTCTCCATTTCGGTCTATTTCAATGTCAGTTCTGAGAACAAACTGGATGGCTACGGACATTTCCTTTTCGCCTTCTCCCAACTGGCAGAGAATAGTGCCAACGAAGGTCCCTACATGGCGATGAGGCTGAATGAGCAGCGCTTCGAAACCTCTACAGGGGGATACGAGCATGAGCAAATCATCATGCAGGGAGGGCAGCCTAAACGTGATGTCTGGGTACATGCTCTCTATCGACAGCAAGGTCACAAAGGTGAACTTTTCCTTGACGGGAAACTGATTGGCAAGAATGACAACATGCCCATTCTCTCCGAAATATTCAAGGAAGCACCAGCCAATTGCTGGATCGGACGTGCCCCCTTCCGTGGTGACAAATACTTGACACAAACCCAAGTGGCAGATTTCCGTCTTTACAACTATGCTGTCAGCAATCAAGAACTTCGGCAACTGAACAATTCCAAACCCTAAACATCACAACTGGCACTCCTGCTCCTGAAGGTGAAAAAGAAAAGGACGATGGTATTTTTCGAATTAAGAATAGCGGAGGGAGAGAAAGCAGAAGTGATTGTATACGGTTGTTGGTGAAGATTGAGATAGAATGACAAATAATACGTAAAAATGGCTTGATGTGACATTCTTGTTGTGCCACATTGTCAGTGTCATGTCAGTTGAAAAAGAAAGCCGTGTCAGTCGGGAGGGACTGGCACGGCTTTTGTCTTTATGTTGTTTCGACCAGCCTTTGTGCTGGGCAACATAATACATTATTATATTATTAACAAGAAAATAACTAAAACAAATATAATTATGGGAAAGATTATTGGTATTGACCTCGGTACAACAAATTCTTGTGTATCAGTTTTTGAAGGCAATGAGCCTGTAGTGATTGCTAACAGCGAAGGCAAGCGCACAACTCCTTCGGTGGTTGGCTTTGTGAAGGATGGCGAACGTAAGGTGGGTGACCCTGCCAAGCGTCAGGCCATCACGAACCCAAAGAACACCGTGTTCTCCATCAAGCGTTTCATGGGTGAGACCTACGATCAGGTGCAGAAGGAAATCGCACGTGTGCCATACTCTGTGGTGAAAGGCGACAACAACACACCTCGTGTAGATATTGAAGGTCGCAAATACACGCCACAGGAAATTTCCGCCATCATCCTGCAGAAGATGAAGAAAACGGCTGAGGACTATCTGGGTCAGGAAGTGACAGAGGCTGTCATCACCGTGCCTGCTTACTTCTCTGACTCTCAGCGTCAGGCAACTAAGGAGGCTGGTCAGATTGCTGGTCTCGATGTGAAGCGTATCGTGAACGAGCCAACTGCTGCCGCACTGGCTTACGGTATCGACAAGGCTAACAAGGACATGAAGATTGCTGTGTTCGACCTCGGTGGCGGTACTTTCGATATCTCTATCCTTGAGTTCGGCGGTGGCGTGTTCGAGGTGCTCTCAACCAACGGTGACACTCACCTCGGTGGTGACGACTTCGACCAAGTGATTATCGACTGGCTCGTTTCTGACTTCAAGAGCAACGAGGGTGTTGACCTCTCACTCGACCCGATGGCTATGCAGCGTCTGAAGGAGGCTGCCGAGAAGGCTAAAATTGAACTCTCCAGCAGTTCTTCTACGGAGATTAACCTGCCATACATCACTGCCGCTGGCGGTGTGCCAAAGCACCTTGTGACCACGCTGACCCGTGCTAAGTTCGAGTCATTGGCTCACAACCTCATTCAGGCATGTCTCGCTCCATGCCAGGCAGCCATTAAGGATGCTGGCATCTCAACAAGCGACATCGACGAAGTGATACTCGTGGGTGGTTCAAGCCGTATCCCAGCCGTTCAGCAACTCGTGGAGAACTATTTCGGTAAGGCTCCTTCTAAAGGCGTGAACCCCGATGAAGTGGTGGCTGTGGGTGCATCTATTCAGGGTGCCATCCTCAACAAGGAAGAAGGTGTGGGCGACATCGTGCTGCTCGACGTGACTCCTCTGAACGTGGGTATCGAAACACTCGGTCAGGTGATGACCACCATGATTGAGTCTAACACCACCATCCCATGCAAGAAGACAGAAGTGTTCTCAACCGCAGCCGACAACCAGACCGAAGTGACCATCCGTGTGCTTCAGGGTAACCGTCCGATGGCGAACCAGAACAAGCAGATTGGTATCTTCAACCTTACCGGCATCGCCCCAGCACGTCGTGGTGTTCCACAGATTGAGGTGTCCTTCGACATCGATGCCAATGGTATCCTCAAGGTGTCTGCCAAGGATAAGGCAACAGGCAAGGAGCAGGAAATCCGTATCGAAGCATCCTCTGGTCTTTCCAAGGAAGAAATCGAGCGCATGAAAGCCGAGGCAGAAGCCAACGCCGATGCCGACAAGAAGGAGCGTGAGCGCATCGACAAGGTGAATCAGGCTGACAGTATGATTTTCCAGACCGAGAACTTCCTCAACGACAACAAGGACAAGATTCCCGCTGACGACAAACCAGCCATTGACGCTGCCATCGACGCCCTCAAGAAAGCCAAGGACAGCGGCGATGTAGCCCAGATTGACTCCGCCATCGACGGTCTCAACAAAGCCATGCAAACTGCATCCCAGAAGATGTACGCTGCAGGTGGTGCAGGTCAGCCCGGTGCAGGCTTCAACCCTGGTGACGCAGGCTTCCAAGGTGGTGCCCAGCCTAATGGAAGCACCCAGTCCAACGGTGCCGACGACGTTCAGGACGCTGACTTCGAGGAGGTCAAATGAGACGCATAAATAAAGACATAACAAAACACTATCAAATGGCGTGTAGCTCAATGAGTTACACGCCATTTGCTTTTTATGGACTCATATTTTCTATGTGCTTATTCTGCCTTTTTTTACGGCTTTTTTGTTACATGTGTGTAGCACGACAAAAACGTAGGAAAAGCCCGACTAAAACCTACTTATTC
>CAJOLW010000056.1 GCA_905235525.1 uncultured Bacteroidaceae bacterium | reverse complement strand
AAGGTAAGTGAAAAATCTGACATGGCAAAGTACCTGAACAACTTTTTGTTGCTCAGGTACTTATAAAGATAGTTAAACTAAAGTGCTGCGGAAATTAGGGAAAAGATTTTTAACAGCAATGTTACTTTTGGCTTTCTTCATGGGGATGAAAGCACAGAATGAAGGTCCTGCATTGGAGTATGTTGTGGAACTGAAAGTGAAGTGTGAAGGTGCCTATCAAGTGGGACAGACTTCACATGGTAATCGTTTTGTTATCCCAATTGTAGGTGGCACGTTTGAGGGTCCCAAGATGAAGGGTACCATCCTTCCAGGCGGTGCAGACTATCAGTTACAGGATAATGAGCATGGTCGCACAGAAGTGGAGGCTATCTACAGCATTAAGACGGACGATGGTGTGAACATTCATATACGTAACAAGGGTTTGATTTACACTGGTAAGGATGAGAATGGCAACAACCAGTTCTATTTCCGTACTGCCCCTCAGTTTGAGGCTCCACAAGACAGCAAATATGCATGGCTGAACAATGCTATTTTTGTATGTCAACCAAGCATGGGAGGTGAGCAGGGTTTTATTTGCCTGAAGATTTGGAAGGTGAAATAACTTTAACCCTAAATTATATAAAAAAGATGAAAGTAAAAAGTTTTCTTTTCGCAGCGTTTGCGGCAACGACTTTGATGGCAATAGGTGCCGTCAGTATGAGTTTTACAATGATGGAAGATGCGCCTGCTTCACGTGTGGTGGAGGAAGGTGGTACGGGTCCATACAAGGCTATCATGAAAGAAGAGACAACGTTGGATGCACATACAATTTTTGTTCCACAAGATTTGTCGGTATTCAACGAGAAAAATCCTTTGCCTGTATTGGTATGGGGCAATGGTGCTTGTACTAATTCTCCTTGGGAACATTATAAATTTCTGAATGAGATAGCCTCACATGGATACATTGTAGTGGCTACGGGCTATTTCCCTCATGAGGACGGTTATCGTGGTCCTATGTCAACGACGGAACAGCAGATTGAGTCGATGGATTGGGTGGAACAGCAGAATGCAGACAAGAACTCTCCATATTATAAGAAGATTGACTTGAAGAACATCTGTGTTTCAGGTATGTCTTGTGGCGGTCTTCAGACTCTTTTCAATTGTGCAGACAAACGTATCAAGGCGTTGATGATATGCAACAGCGGTCTGTTCAATCAAGAAAATGCAGGTAGTGCAGTGGGTGGTATGCCTATGCCTCCTAAGTCTAAGTTGAAGGAAATTCATTCTCCTATTATGTATATGTTGGGGGGTGAAACGGATATTGCATACGGAAACGGTATGGATGATTTCCATCGCATTGACCATGTGCCAGCCTGTGCAACGAATTTCCCTGTTGGTCATGGTGGTACTTATGGACAGCCTCATGGAGGTGAGTTTTCTGTGGTGGCTTTGGCATGGCTCAATTGGCAACTGAAAGGAGATCAAGAGGCCGCTAAAATGTTCAAGGGGACTGACTGTGGAATCTCCAAACGTGAAGGTTGGACAATTGAAAAAAATGACAAATTGGAGAAATCTAAATAGAGTATTGTATGATAAAGGAGATGGGATGTGACTGAGAAACAGTTGCATCCCTCTTTTTTTAATACAGATGGCCTGTATTTCATTTTTTAGTTGTATCTTTGCAAAAATTTGTGATTTATGCAAAGACTTACCCATTTGTTAATTATAGCATTTTCTCTTTTCTTGTTATTGGTTTGTCCAGTGGTAGCACAGACACCAGACTCGCTTGGTCGTATTCGTTACAAATATGACTTTGTGGTGCCTGATAATGGCAATTTCATTGCAGCCATCCATGCTGCAAATACTCGGGCTGACAAGTCAAAGCGGTTTCGTATTTTCGTCAAGTCGAGTATGTACCGTATCAAAGGAGAAGGCAATCCCATCAAAATTCAGGAGAGAGGAAGGGAATTGACCATCTCGAGTCCTATGACTGTTCTTACAGCCCCAAACACCAGTATTTGTGGAGAGGGAATGAAGAAATTGAGTCGATGCCAATGTATGAAGGAATAGATTGTACTGCAACACTTTTTCTCAAGGGGGCAGACAGTACCTATATTCAAGATCTGGAGTTGTGGTCGAATTATCGTGATGACATGAATGACTACACCAGCAGTGCTGTAGCACTTAATGAGAAGAATTGTCGTGGTAACATATTCAAGAACCTTTCTTTAATGAGTAATCAAGATACTTATTACACCAATGATGGAGGGACCACATATTTGGAGAATTGTACCATAAAAGGAACGAATAATTTCATTTGTGGCGGTGGCACCATTTACTTCAATCGTTGTGACATTGAACTGCGTGAACATGGTGGAAAGGGAGATGTCATATGTGCCCCAGCCACAGAGGCTAATCGTTCTTATGGTTATGTGTTCAATAGTTGTCACATCTATGGGGAAAAGGAGCAAGAAGGGAAATATATGTTGGGGCGTCCCTGGAAGAATGCGCCTCGTGCAGTCTTTTTGGGAACATTGATGGAATTGCTGCCAGACTCATTAGGGTGGGAAATTCACAACACAATTCCGCGCTTATTTTCAGAATATGAAAGTTTGGACAATGAATTTCAACTTGCACCGACACGTGGGCGCCGTAAGCAGTTCAAAGATGCCAACAATGTAGTGACCAATATACGATATAATACTTATCTTACAGAAAATGAGGCGGAGAAATACGATATAAATGATGTGTTTCCAGGCTGGCATCCCGAACGAAAATCAGCACAAATAAATCCTCCAATTGTTCAGATCAAAGATCGTGGTAGTATCTATTGGGAAGATGTGCCAGAGGCTTGCTTATACGCGGTATGCAGAAACCGCGATGTGGTGGCATTCACCACTCAACCTTTTTATAATGTGCCTAAGGGAACTCCTGAAAATGTGAGTTATTCGGTTCGTTGTGCCAATTTCTATGGAGGGTTGGGGGAGAGAAGCAACGAGGTGACCTACCCCAACCGATGAAAAAATAGAGCCTGTTAATGTTTTTTTAGAAAAAAAGTTTTGGAGGAATGCTCTTTTCCCTTATCTTTGCAAAAATTACGGATTCTGAGAAACAAGTATTAATCCTAAAACTCTAACATTTATGGCAAAAAAATGGGTATGTCCCGTGTGTGGGTACGTGTATGAGGGTGAGAACCCTCCAGAGAAATGTCCGCAGTGTAAGGTTCCTGGCTCTAAATTCAAGGAGAAGGAAGAAACCGAAGGGCTGAATTTCGCTTGTGAACATGAATTGGGTGTGGCTAAGGCCATTCCAGAAGGTGAAGAAGGGGCTTTTGTGCTTCAGGGCTTGAAGGATCACTTCATGGGTGAGTGCACCGAAGTCGGCATGTATTTGGCGATGGCTCGTCAGGCTGACCGTGAGGGCTATCCCGAGGTGTCGGAGGCTTTCCGCCGCTATGCATACGAGGAGGCTGACCACGCATCTCGCTTTGCCGAACTGCTCGGCGAGGTGGTTTGGGACACCAAGACCAACCTGAAGAAGCGCATGGAAGCAGAGGAAGGTGCCTGCGCCGGTAAACTGGAGATTGCGAAGGTGGCCAAGAAACTGAACCTCGATGCTATCCACGACACTGTTCATGAGATGGCGAAGGACGAGGCACGTCACGGTGCCGGATTCCAGGGATTGTTTAACCGTTATTTTAAGTAAATGCCCAATACCCCGTATGGCGTTCCTCCCCTCGGGGAGGTCAGGAAGGGGGCTTTGATTTATGAAGAAATATGTTTGTGACACCTGCGGTTGGGAGTACGACCCGGAAGTAGGTTCCAGAAGGCGGCATTGAGCCTGGTACAGCATTTGAGGATCTCCCTGAAGATTTCGAGTGCCCACTTTGCGGTGTAGGCAAGAGTGAATTCTCGGAGGCATAAAACGTGAAGATCAGAGACATCAATCTTGACAATAGGCCTGTTCTGTTAGCGCCCATGGAGGACGTGACAGATCAGGCTTTTAGGCTTTTGTGCAAGGAGTTCGGGGCGAGCATGGTCTATTCAGAGTTCGTCAGTGCCGATGCCCTCATCCGTAACGTGAACCGTTCACTGGAGAAGATTCGGGTGGATGACCGCGAACGCCCTGTTGCCATTCAGATTTATGGTCGTGACGTGGAAAGCATGGTGGAGGCGGCAAAGATGGTGGAGAGCGAAGCCAAGCCCGATATCCTTGACATCAATTTCGGTTGCCCCGTCAAGAAGGTGGCAGGAAAAGGGGCTGGTGCCGGCATGTTGCGTACCCCTCAACTGATGCTTGACATTACCAGGGAAGTGGTCAAAGCCGTTAAGATTCCTGTCACAGTGAAGACACGTTTGGGCTGGGATGTGCCTTCGCTCTACGATATGCCAGCCGAATGGCAACCTGTTCAATTAGGTAAGCCTTTCATTCTTGAACTTGCCGAACGGTTTCAAGACTGTGGTATTGAGGCACTGACCATTCATGGCAGGACGCGCAGTCAGATGTATCAGGGAGAAGCAGACTGGACACTTATCGGAGCCGTGAAGAATAACCCTCGCATCCATATCCCTATCATTGGCAATGGCGACATCTGCACCGCTGAACAGGTGCAGGACGCTTTCAACCGTTACGGAGTCGATGCCGTTATGATAGGTCGTGCCACCTTTGGTCAGCCTTGGCTTTTTAAGGATGTCCGCACTTATCTCGACACGGGTTGTCACGATGATACCATGACCCTTGACTGGAAGTTTGATGTGCTCAAACGTCAAGTGCAGAAGAGTATCGAGTATTCCCTTCGTGAGGACAATGCATTGAAGGAACGTAAGCGAACGGAATTGGGTGGTATTATGCATGTACGTCGCCATCTAGCCAATTGTCCTCTTTTTAAGGGTATCCCCGATTTCCGTCAAACGCGCGTTAGAATTCTTCGTGCAGAAACTCAAGATGAACTTTTTGAACTCCTTGACGAAGCAAAGGCACGAATTTTAGGTCTTAGTTGAAAAATCCGATAAAGATGTTGCTATCTTATTATAGAGAGGGAATCATAGAGGCAGGTTGTGATGAGGCAGGAAGAGGATGCTTGGCTGGAAGTGTATATGCAGCAGCAGTCATCTTGCCGCCTGACTACCACAACGACCTGCTGAACGATTCAAAACAACTCACAGCCAAGCAGCGGTATCAGTTACGCGAGAAGATAGAGCATGATGCTGTGGCATGGGCGTTAGGTATCGTGACGGCACAGGAGATTGATGAGATGAATATTTTACGTGCCAGTATCACAGCGATGCATCGTGCTATTGATGGATTAAGAATTCGTCCAGAGCATCTCATTATTGATGGAAACAAGTTCTTGCCGTATAGACGCGAGGGGAAGGTCATACCTCACACCACCATTATCAAAGGTGACGGAAAGTATCTCTCCATTGCGGCAGCTTCTATCTTGGCGAAGACTTATCGAGATGATTATATGAAGGAATTACATAAGGAATACCCTTTTTATGGTTGGGATCACAATGCAGGCTATCCGACGAAGGAACATAGGAAAGGTATTGAAATTCATGGAACTACGCCTTATCATCGGATGACATTCAATCTTTTGGGAGCCGTTCAACTCGAACTCCCCTTCACAGAATAGGGAAAAACCCCTTGCAAATAGGAAAAAGCCATTTGCAAGGGGTTTCTTTTTGCTGTAACTTTGCATCGACAACAAAAGAAACAAGTCCATGTGTTGGACGAAGTTTCAGGAAAAAGAGAAATAAACAAAGTATTAACACTTTAAAAGAATACAACTATGAAGGCTTTAAGAACTACACTCGCAGCAGTCGTTCTCTTCATCGGAGCAATGACAGTCAACGCTCAGAGCATGAGCATCGCAGCAATGCGTAGCAATGCACGGTTCTTGACCGACCGCATGGCTTACACACTTGGTATCAGCGACCCTTATCTCATCGACGAGATATATCGTATCAACTATGACTACATCTGGGGCGTGAACGAGTATCTGGATGATGTGGCATTAGGATACTACTACGACGACTACATGGCAGTAGTGACCGCTCGTGATATCGCTCTCCGTAATCTGCTTGGCGTTAGACTTTGGAATCGCGTAGTCAACTACTCTTATTTTTATCGTCCTATTGTCTTCGCAAACCATGGCTGGCGCTTCAGTATCTATGACTACGATCGTTATGGAGTGAATCGTTTCTATTATCACGCACCTCGTCCATTAGTCACCTACACAGGAGGTCACTTTTTCCGTGGCATGACTCCGAGAATGGACAGAATGGCTCCTCCACCTACTCGCAATATGGATCCTCGCGGTGGCATGACTCTAGTTCCTAATAATGGTGCATACCGTGGTGCAGTGCCTCGTGCGGGCAGAGTGAACGACGTGGCTCCACATATGAACGGTAATATCAATAACAATGTGAACCGTAATATGAACACGAACGTAAACGTCAACCGTAACGTGAATGTAAACACGAACGTGAACGTGAATCGTCCAGCGACTTCCAACACGAATGTGACTCCTAACAACAGTGTGGAAACTAACCGTCACGAGATACGTACCAACGTCAATGCCAATGCTGGAGGCAGCATGCGTAGTGGCAGCAACATAAATAGTTCTTCCCGTTTCAATGGTGCTACTCATTCCGCTACTACTACTGCACCGAATGTACAGGTGACTACTCGCAGCAGTAACATTGGCACTCGCACCAGTGCTGGTTCAAGCGTAGGTACTCGTAGCAGTGCAGGCGTATCCATCGGTGCTCGCAGCAATGCAGGCGCAAGTGCGGGAACCCGTGGTGGAGGTGCAGCTGTAGGTGGACGCACAGGCGGTGGACGCAGATAAGACGATTTTCTCTCTCTTTCTACTATATATTGGTAAATTGATTTTTATTGGTTTGAGGACTGCTCTTCGTGAGAAAAGCAGTCCTTTTTGGTATGTAAGGACTGTTAAGTTCCGTCTTTTTTCAAATAACTCCAATCTCCTAACTCCTAACTCCTAACTTTTTTGTACCTTTGCACTTGAAATGCAAATAAAAAGCAGTACAATATGAGAATCTTACTTATTTCTCTGATGTTTGTCTGTCCCTTGTTGAGTTTTGCACAGAGCGCCGTGAACTCCGATTCCGTTACTTCCTCCCGAGGATTGAGAGGGATGTATGATAAAGTAACTATTTTTTTCGACTCTACACGGGTGAAGGGACATGACCCTCGTTACATCGAGATGCCCAAGCGTCCTTGGTCAGCGATGGTGCAGACAGCCTTTGACCAGACAGACCTGAAGATGAATTCCACAATGGACGGAAGCCAATTTCCTCAGGCAGAAGCAGGGGAAGGAATCGATTGGAACCCGCGCATCTTGACCAAGACCAGCACCTCTGTGGGTGCTTGGGTTGGTTATCGTGGGCACGGTATAGGCTATGCTGTCAATGTGGGTGGTGATAAAGGTACCAGCCTTACGCTTACATCTACAGGCAAGTTCTACAGCCTGAACTTCCGTTATCACACTTTCAAGACCGATGAGCCTGAAGTGGATATGAAGATTCATTATAAGGATGAGGACACAGGGGAAATGGAAGTTTTGGCTGACAAGGATAAATATTATCTAATGGATCCCATCAAAGCACGTACCATCTATCTAAATGGTTTCTATATTTTTAACTACAAGCGTTTCTCCTATGCCGCAGCCCGTCGTCAGGCAGTCATCCAAAAGCGTTCGGCAGGTTCGCCCCTTGTAGGAGTTTCGTTCTTTCACTCCAAATACGACTTTGCCACTAATTATGATGCTGATTTTGTCATGATGATGAGCAAGGTGGGTTGTATCAAGCAGTGGCAGGCAAGTTTAAGTGCGGGTTATTCTTACAACTGGGTGCCAGCCAAAGGGTGGCTCGTCAATATCACGGCATTGCCCTCGTTGACTTTCTATGACAAAATTAAGGTGTCACTTTACGACTCGAATTTCTCCAGAAAGATGTTTGCTGCTACCGACGACGAGGATCATGATTTTGTAAAGTATAAGAAACTGTGGGTGCCCGAGGAGGATTTGAACAAGATTTGGCGCAAAGATGCTTCGGACGAAGAGAATACCGAAAGACTGAATCAGTATATCGCAGACAAGGGAGATGAATTGGGTTACTGTAATCCAGAAGATTATGATTGGGATTACGCCTTCATTAGAAGTGATAAGGATTTCCAACTGGAGTCTGTCGGCAAACAAAATCGCTCTGGTCGTGTGAGCGTCAATCTTGATGCACGTGCCACTGTCGCTTATCAGTGGAGTCGTTATTTCGTCAGTGCCTACGCACAGTTTGACACGTTCAGTTATAAATACAAGACAGGTAAGGGTCACATCAACGACTGGTGTGCCAAGGCTTCTTTCGGTATTAGATTTTAATGAATGAAGAGTAAAAAGTAAGATATGACAATAGAAGAAAAACTGATAGCAGGTGTACAGGCAGCCGTGAAGGCTCTGTACGGCATGGAGGCAACCGCCCAGCAGGTGCAGTTGCAGAAGACTCGTGAGGAGTTTGAAGGACACCTCACTGTGGTGGTGTTCCCCTTTGTGAAGGCAGCCCGCAAGGCTCCCGATATGGTGGGCAACGAGATTGGGCAGTATCTGGTGGAGCATGTGGGCGATGTGGTCGCCAAGTTCAACGTGGTGAAGGGCTTCCTCAACCTCGTCATCAGCGATGCTCCTTGGATTGCCCTGCTCAATCAAATCAATGCTGACCCTAAGTTTGGCTTCCAGCCTGTCACCGACCAGAGTCCGCTGGTGATGATTGAATATTCTTCACCCAACACCAACAAGCCCCTCCACCTTGGTCATGTGCGCAACAACCTCCTCGGTTCAGCCCTTGCCCGCATCGTCGAGGCTAACGGCAACAAGGTGGTCAAGACCAACATCGTCAACGACCGAGGCATTCACATCTGTAAGAGCATGTTGGCATGGCTCAAGTGGGGCAATGGCGAGACACCCGAATCCTCTGGCAAGAAGGGCGACCACCTCATTGGTGATTACTATGTAGCCTTCGACAAGCACTATCGCGAAGAAATCAAGGAACTGGTTGCACAGGGCATGGATGAAGAGAAAGCCAAGCAGGAGGCTCCCCTCATTAAGGAAGCCCACGAGATGCTCGTCAAGTGGGAACAGGGCGATCCCGAGGTGCGTAGCCTCTGGAAGAAGATGAACGAGTGGGTCTATGCCGGATTTGACGAGACCTACAAGATGATGGGCGTTAGTTTCGACAAGATATATTACGAGTCAGACACCTACCTCGAAGGTAAGGAGAAGGTGATGGAAGGTCTGGAGAAAGGCTTCTTCTATCGTCGCGAAGACGGCTCCGTGTGGGCAGACCTCACGGCGGAAGGATTGGACGAAAAACTCCTCCTCCGTTCCGATGGCACCTCCGTCTATATGACACAGGACATCGGCACCGCCAAACTCCGTTTCCAAGACTTCCCCATCGACAAGATGATCTACGTGGTGGGCAACGAACAGAACTACCACTTCCAAGTGCTCTCCATCCTGCTCGACAAACTCGGCTTCAAGTGGGGCAAAGACCTTGTCCACTTCTCCTACGGCATGGTCGAACTCCCCAACGGCAAGATGAAGAGCCGCGAAGGCACCGTAGTCGATGCCGACGACCTCATGGCAGCCATGATAGCCGATGCCTACGAAGCCAGCAAGGAGCGCGTGAAGCAGACCGAAATGCCAGAGGAAGAAGCCCGTGAGGTGGCGCGCAAAGTCGGACTTGGTGCCCTCAAATACTTCATCCTCAAGGTCGAACGCAAGAACATGCTCTTCAACCCCGAAGAGTCCATTGACTTCAACGGCAACACAGGCCCCTTCATCCAGTACACCTATGCCCGCATCGCCTCCATCCTCCGCAAGGCCAATGAGCAGGGGGTGGTCATTCCAAAGGAACTGTCAACCCTTAATTCTCAATTGTCCACTAAAGAAACTGAACTCATCCAGAAACTCAATCAGTTCCCCGCAGCAGTGCGTCAGGCTGGCACCGATTACAGTCCTTCTGGCATCTGCAACTACTGCTACGAACTCACTAAGGCGTTCAACCAATTTTACCACGATTTCACCATCCTTGGCGAGACCGACGAAACCCTCAAGTTCTTCCGTCTCTCCCTCGCCCAAGCAGTGGCAAAAGTCATCCGTCTCGGCATGGGCTTGCTCGGCATTGAAATGCCCGAACGCATGTAACAGCATATATCAAAAGGAACGAAAGGAGGTTGGGCTTCAAGGCTCAACCTCCTTTCGTTCCTTTTTTCTTTTTAGAGCCTATAAAAGCGGTCAGACTCTCACCTTTTTGAGGTACTATGATATAAGTAGTCGTTTGGCAAACTCCCAAATGACGATGCCGGCGGTGGTGCTGACGTTGAGGGAGTGCTTGGTGCCGTATTGGGGGATCTCAATGCATCCGTCGGAAGCATCCACCACTTCCTGATGGACACCTTTCACTTCGTTGCCGAGGATGAGGGCGAAAGACCCTCCCCTCCCTGTAGGGAGGTTCTGTAGCATAGTTGACCCCTCGCATTGCTCGATGGAATAGATGGTATAGCCTTGCTGTTTCAGTTCCTTGACAGCCTCCAGGGCGGTGGGGAAGTGTTGCCATGCTACGGTGTCTTCGGCACCGAGGGCTGTCTTGTGTATTTCGGGATGAGGTGGTTGGGCAGTGATGCCGCAAAGATAGATGGCTTCGACGCGGAAGGCATCGGCAGTGCGGAAAACACTCCCCACGTTGTACATGCTCCTCACGTCATCAAGCACAACAATGAGGGGTATCTTTTCTGACGCACGGAACTCTTCGACGTTCATGCGTCCCATTTCGGTGATGTTTAGTTTCCTATTCCGCATGGAAAATGGTACATTGTAAATGGTCAAATGGTAAATTCCATCACATTTGTCCGCTTTCAATCAGCAATATGGCTCGTTCGGTGAGTCGGTCATCCACGTCGGGGTCATATTCTTTCTTGAGGCTGGCACCAAAGAGGGAGGCAAAAGCATTGTAGAAGCCTGCCTTGAAGGAGCCCATATATTTCTTAATGAGTTCGTAACCTGTCATGTCGCACTGGCGGTCGATGAGTTTGATGAGGAGTTTGCCTTGTGCGAAGGTGAGTTTCTTGAGTTTAGGGTAATAGATGGCTTTTAGTTCCTTCTCTTGTTGCTTCAAGTAGGCATCCTTCTCTTTCTTGGTGGAGAGGGAGTCCATGTGGGCAATGGTCTTATCGACGGTCTTCCGGATTTCGCAGGCGATGGGATAGACTTTCTTGATGTTGTTGGCAATCTTGTAGTATTTCTTTGCCTGTGCCTTGTTTTTGAAAACGAGTTTGCCAAACACGTAATAGTCGGCATAGAGGAAACTGGGTATCATCTCCCCGTCATACTCCACCATACCGGTGTAGTAAAGTCCGTGGGCAAAGATGGGGTCACCTGTCATGGCACGGTCAGTCTCTTGGCTTGCCACCACCTCTTGTGCCTGGCACAGCGTAGCCCTCATCAGTAGAACTGTTGACAGCATTACTAACCGTATGACCTCATGACCGTATGACCTCATAACCTCATCTATTGGATTTGGCTGCAAAATTAGTAAGAAATCCCCACAATTGTTTCTTTTTCAGTTTTTATAACAATGTTTTTTAAGTTTTTTCACTATCTTTGCAAATAAATACAAGGTAATATGGCGAAGAAAGAAGAACTTACGCCGATGATGAAACAGTTTTATGATTTCAAGGCAAAGCATCCAGATGCTTTGCTGCTGTTTCGTTGTGGTGACTTCTATGAGACATACAATGAGGATGCTTCGGTGGCAGCAGAGATCTTGGGCATTACCCTGACGAAACGGAGCAGTGTGGCTGGCACGTCGGCAAGTGGCACTGCAATGGCAGGATTTCCCTATCATGCGTTGGATTCGTATCTGCCCAAACTGATTCGGGCAGGAAAGCGTGTGGCGATTTGTGACCAACTGGAAGACCCGAAGTTGGCGAAGAAGTTGGTGAAGAGGGGTATTACAGAATTGGTGACACCAGGTGTGGCGCTGACAGACAATGTGCTGAGTGTGAAGGAGAATAATTTCTTGGCTTCTGTACATTTCGGGAAAACAGCATGTGGTGTGGCACTGTTGGACATCTCGACGGGTGAATTTCTTTGTGCGGAAGGGACGACGGACTATGTAGAAAAACTTCTGACGAATTTTGGTCCGAAAGAGGTACTTTTCGAACGCGGTAAGCGAGGAATGTTTGAAGGGAATTTTGGTAGCAAGTTCTTCACTTATGAACTGGATGATTGGATTTTCACGGATGAGTCGGCTCGGAAGAAACTCTTGTCACACTTTGGCACGAAGAACCTGAAAGGTTATGGCGTAGAGCATCTGAAGAACGGCATTGTGGCGGCTGGTGCGGTGCTGTACTATTTGGAACAGACGTTGCACACGCATATCTCGCACATTCGGAGCATCCGTCAGATAGAGGAGAACCGCTATGTGAGGATGGATAAGTTCACGGTGAGGAGTCTGGAACTCTTGGGAACGATGAATGAGGGGGGCAACAGCCTTCTTTCCGTTATCGACAAGACGGTGAGTCCGATGGGGGCACGAATGTTGCGGCGATGGGTGGTGTTTCCGTTGAAGGATGTGAAGCCTATCGTAGAGCGTCAGAATGTGGTGGAGTATTTCTTTAAGGAACCAGATGTGAGGGACGCCATCGAGGAACTTCTGCACCAGATTGGTGACTTGGAGCGCATTGCGAGCAAGGTGGCAGTGGGTAGAGTCAATCCTCGTGAAATGGTGCAACTGATGTTGGCACTGAAGGCGATAGAGCCTATGAAGGCTTTGTGTCAGCAAGCAGAGTGTGGAAGTCTGAAAAGGATAGGGGAGCAGTTGGATGCTTGCATCTCGTTGCGTGACCGTATAGAGAAGGAACTGAATCCTTCACCACCAGTGTTGCTGAACAAGGGTGGGGTGATTGCTGACGGGGTGAACAGCGAACTGGACGAACTTCGACGAATAGCCTATTCAGGTAAAGATTATCTCTTGCAGATTCAGCAACGGGAGGCGGAGGCAACGGGCATCCAGAGCCTGAAGATTGGCTTTAACAATGTGTTTGGCTACTACATGGAGGTGAGAAACACCTACAAGGATATGGTGCCGCAGGACTGGATCAGAAAGCAGACATTGACGCAGGCGGAACGCTATATCACACAGGAATTGAAGGAATATGAGGAGAAGATTTTAGGTGCGGAGGAAAAGATTCTCTCACTGGAGATGCGGCTGTTTAACGAACTGATGGTGGAAGCGGCGAACTATATTCCGCAGATTCAGCAAGATGCTATGCTGATAGGACAGATGGACTGTCTGCTGTCATTTGCGATAGCAGCGAGGGAGTATCGATACAATCGTCCTGTGGTGGATGAGAGTGTGGTCATTGACATCAAACAAGGTCGTCACCCTGTGATTGAACGGCAGATGCCTGTGGGGGAAGAGTATGTGGCGAATGACCTCTATCTGGATTCAGACAAGCAGCAAATCATCATCCTGACGGGTCCGAACATGGCAGGTAAGTCGGCATTGCTCAGACAGACAGCACTCATCACCATCATGGCACAGATTGGTAGTTTCGTGCCTGCTGACAGTGCGAGGATAGGACTGACAGACAAGATTTTCACACGTGTAGGTGCTTCGGACAATATCTCGGTGGGCGAATCAACCTTTATGGGATGAACGAGGCTGCAAGCATCTTGAACAACTTGAGTGCACGGTCACTGGTGCTGTTTGACGAGTTGGGACGTGGTACCTCCACCTATGATGGTATTTCGATTGCATGGGCGATAGTGGAACATATTCACGAGAATCCAAAGACGCATGCGAGGACGCTCTTTGCCACCCACTATCACGAACTGAATGAGATGGAGAAGATGTTGCCGAGGGTCAAGAACTTCAATGTGAGTGTGAAGGAAGTGAGTGGTAAGGTTATCTTCATGAGAAAACTGGTACCAGGCGGCAGTGAACATTCGTTTGGTATTCATGTGGCGAAGATTGCGGGCATGGCACCGAATGTGGTGAAACGCGCGGAGCAGGTATTGAAGGAACTGGAGGCGAACAACTCGGGTGATGGTATCAGCCGGCCGAAGACGGAGAGCATACAGACAGTGAGCAAGAGTGGAATGCAGTTGAGTTTCTTCCAATTAGATGACCCAGTGCTGTGCCAGATACGTGATGAGATATTGAACCTTGACATCAACAGTCTCACACCGTTGGAGGCGTTGAACAAGTTAAATGAAATCAAGAAAATCGTGAAGGGCAAATAAAAAGAAACTCCGAATGTGTAACTGCATTCGGAGTTTCCTTTGTAAGGAAGAGATGTTTAATCTTCGTTCTTCTCTTCTTCTTCTGATGAGGAGGGTACGAAGTCATTGCCCGAAATCTTTGCCATGATTTTCTTCTCAATCTCCTCTGCCAATTCAGGATTGTCTATCATGAGTTGCTTGGTGGCATCACGACCTTGTGCCAAGCGGGTGCCTTCGTAACTGAACCAACTGCCGCTCTTCTGAATGATGCCGGCATCCACACCGAGGTCGACGATTTCGCCACTTTTGCTGATGCCTTCGCCATACATGATGTCGAACTCACAACGGCGGAACGGGGGGGCCACCTTGTTCTTTACAATCTTAATCTTGGTGAGGTTACCCAGAATCTCGTCACCGTTCTTGATGGGTGTGCTCTTGCGCACATCGATACGTACACTGGCATAGAACTTTAGGGCGTTGCCACCTGTGGTGGTCTCAGGGTTGCCGAAGAGTACGCCAATCTTCTCGCGCAATTGGTTGATGAAGATGCAGGTGGTGTTGGTCTTATTGATGGTTCCTGTGAGTTTACGCAGTGCCTGACTCATCAGACGGGCATGCAAACCTACCTTGTTGTCGCCCATATCGCCTTCAATCTCTGCTTTTGGTGTCAAAGCAGCCACAGAGTCGATGACGATGATATCGACAGCACTCGAACGGATGAGTTGGTCTGCAATTTCCAATGCCTGTTCGCCGTTGTCAGGCTGGCTGATAAGGAGATTGTCAATGTCCACACCGAGTTTCTCTGCATAGAAGCGGTCAAAGGCATGTTCTGCATCGATGAACGCAGCCACACCGCCAGCCTTTTGACATTCAGCAATGGCATGAATAGCCAAGGTGGTCTTACCAGATGACTCAGGACCGAAAATCTCGATGATGCGTCCCTTGGGGTAGCCGCCCACACCCAGTGCGGCGTTCAATCCGATGGAGCCAGAAGGAATGACATCAATGTGCTCGATATTCTCCTCGCCCATCTTCATGATGGCACCCTTGCCAAAACTCTTCTCTATCTTTTCCATCGCAGCCTGAAGTGCTTTCATCTTCTGCTGCTGAGGCGTCAAATTTGATTCTTCTTTTTTGTCTTTAGCCATAGTTATTGTTATTTGATAGTGTAATTGAATGCTTTTGTCATGTTCTCTTGCTTATCTTCTCGATAGGGATTGAGAAGATGTTTCCAGATAAAACGTACACGATGAGTCCGTTTGCTGTATTGTTCAAAGGTCTCCTCATAAGGATTGAACTCCTTTTTCCACTCGCTGTGTGGCGATAAATGGAAATTGGGCAGCATTTCAATAGTTGTGTTGATATGCTTCTTTCTCTTGTTTTCATCCTCTACGATGTCGATATTGTCCTTCTCAGGATAGAGACATGTAATGTCATTTTTCTGACAGTATTCAACCAGTGGATTGATGATTTCGTCATACTGATTTTTCAGTTCCTTCATGGAATAGTTCTCGTATGAATTGCTTCCAATGTCCTGTACTGGCCGTAATTGTAGGATGTCAGGCTTTACATTATTGAAAACATTGTAGAAGTTTTTCAAACTTTCCATATTTTCAGCACACATCGTAAAGTTGATGCGTAGTTTCAATGCAGGGTGCGATTCTTTTACAGTGCCGATATTTTCTATCAATTGTGTGAAGAGGTCGAACTTTGCGTTTTGCATCATGTGCTCATACGTTTCTCTATCCATCCCGTGTGTTGATATAACAACCTCATGCAGTCCATTGTTGGTAAGTTCTTGCAGTCGTTCTGGAGTCAGCAGATTGCCGTTTGTTGTAATGGAAATATGAGGAATACCATAATCATGAGCGGTCTTCACCAACATTGAAAGTCCTTTATAAGTAGTCGGCTCGGCTCCACAGCCTATTTGTAGCCTAAGTCCTCGATGAAAAACTGCTTTAGCAATTTGTTGGATGTCCTCTTCAGAGAATACTCCATGTAGCCATCTTGTACTGTCAGGATTACTAAAGTAACACATACGGCATCGCAAATTGCAGGCTAATGAAGGATCCATTGCTATAGACAAATACCGTCTTTGTGTGATGTGCAATAGGAGAATTCCCAACAACTTAAGCCTCGGATTTTGAATATACCACTTAAGGATGTTATAAATGTTCATGCCTGATCAGTCCAGTTCCAAATCGCCATCAAATATTTCGTGCCAAGGCAATCCCTGCTTGTTCAACTGCTCCATGAATGGGTCGGGATCAAATTCCTCAACGTTCCACACGCCAGGACGCTTCCAAATACCCTTCATGAACATCATGGCACCAATCATGGCTGGCACACCTGTGGTATAACTTACACCCTGCATGCCCGTCTCTTCGTAAGCAGCACGGTGAGAGCAGTTGTTATAGACGTAGTAGGTGCGCTCCTTGCCGTCCTTGATGCCTCGGATGCGGCAACCAATGGAGGTCTGACCTTCGTAGTTCTCGCCCAACTCTTGGGGATTGGGTAGCACAGCCTTGAGGAACTGCAAGGGCACAATCTTCACTTTTACAGGACCACTTCCATCTATAGCCTCTGCAGTGTATTCGATTTCGTCAATCCGAGACATGCCAATGTTCTGAATTACATCGAGATGCTTTAGGTATTGCTCACCGAAGGTCATCCAGAAACGAGCACGTTTGATGGTGGGATAGTTCTTCACCAGCGACTCAATCTCTTCGTGGTGGAGCAAATAAGACTCCTTAGGACCAATCTCTGGGTAGTTCAATGGTTTGTGAATCTCCAACGGCTCTGTTTCCACCCACTGACCATTCTCCCAATAGAGACCCTTCTGGGTGATTTCGCGGATGTTGATTTCAGGGTTGAAGTTGGTGGCAAACGCCTTGTGGTGGTCACCTGCATTGCAATCGACGATGTCGAGATACTGAATCTCATCGAAGTGATGCTTGGCAGCATAAGCCGTATAGATGGAGGTCACACCGGGGTCGAAGCCGCAACCGAGGATGGCGGTCAAACCTGCTTGCTCAAAACGCTCCTTGAACGCCCACTGCCAAGAATACTCGAAGTGTGCCTCATCCTTCGGTTCGTAATTCGCCGTGTCGAGGTAACTCACGCCACTCTGTAAGCAAGCCTCCATGATGGTCAAGTCCTGATAGGGCAGTGCCAAGTTCATCACGAGGTCGGGCTTGTACTCATTGAAGAGTGCCACCAGTTCTGGCACATTGTCAGCATCTACATGAGCCGTCTTGATGCTGCCCTTCTGCACCAGTCCCTTGTCCTCTATTGCCTTTGCCAACACCTTGCACTTAGACTCTGTGCGGCTAGCAATCATGATGTCAGTGAATACATCGCTATTTTGAGCGACTTTATGTGCAGCCACCGAGGCAACACCTCCTGCACCGATAATAAGAACTCTTCCCATTTAGTTGATTATTAAAATTGAGAATTGATAGTTTTGGATTTGGGTACAAAGATAGTGAAAAGTTAGGAGTTAGGAATTAGGAGTTAGGAATTTTTTAGTGTTTTCGTCCAAAATCGGCAGGTATCTCTCCCCATTCCTCCGTTGGCCACTTGATGATGGGGTTTTGGTATGAGTTCTCTCTGAGCCATTTCTCAGCCCGTTCGATGAGTTGGAACAGGGCTTCGCTCTTTTCGTTACGCTCCAGCGTGGTCTTACACTTCTTCCGTTTCACCCACAGTTGGGCGTTCACGCTGTCACTATAGATGGGCATGGCATCCAACCCCTTCTGCTTCAGCAGGGCATACGATGGCAAGGAACTCGCCGATGTTGTTCGTGCCCCATACTGGACCATAGTGGAATATCTCCTTTCCTGTGCGCAGATACACGCCTCGATACTCCATTTTGCCAGGGTTGCCGGAACAGGCAGCATCAACGGCAATGGCATTGGAGATAGACCCTTCAGACCCTCTCCTCACCCTCCCTGCAGGGAGGGGGTGGTTACCTTGCTCGTTAGTTTCTTCCTTACTTTCCTTATTGGCTGAGATACTACTCCCTCCCTGCAGGGAGGGTGAGGGGAGGGTCTGCTTTTCTTTATAAGCCTCCCATCCCATCTCGAACGCTTCTTCTGCCTCTTCTTCCGTCTTGAACGCTTGATACTTTGCCCCAGAGAAGCCTTCCACCGCCTCCTTGCAAGCCTCCCATGAGCCCATCCTCGGCTCCGTTCCAAACTACATAAAACTTTTGTTTTGCCATTGATTTTGATTCTTGGTGGCAAAGATAGGGAAAAAAGTGAAAAGTGGAAAATGAAAAGTAAAGAAAATGGTTAACTTTCTTGAGTTAGCAGAAAATGCTGTTTTTTCATTCGTATGAATATCAAAAAGGGGCGGTCAAAAAATTGACACACCCCACAAAAACTTCAAAAAACATTTTTACTCGAAACTATAGAAGAAGGATGGGAATCCTTGTACAGTGGCTATTTTTGTTTCAATTTGTCCAGTAGAGAGGTCAATGGAAGAGAACCCATTGTATTCATCATTTGCAGAGCCGTAAACCATCTTATTGCCATAACGTCCCATTGCAACACCATGACCATTGGAAAGTGGAAGCCTTTCGATAACCTTCACCGTTTTTTTGTAAAGGTCAATTACAACAGGAACAACAGTTCGAGCAGTGAAAGAATTGGTGTTAGTAGGATCAAGTGCGGGTGCAAGACCGTATGAATACATCTTTCCTCCACTCGTGTAACGGCACATCAACAGCACGTTCAGGTAGTCACAACTCAAGCCACTTACTTTTGTTTCGGAGAGATTGATGCAATATGATTCATCAAATTCAGTTTCTCCTTTTTTAATGCGGGCAATGCCAGAGTTAAGACCTGGAATATAACCAAATGAGCCAACACAGTTTACGTAGAGGTCGCCGTTTTCATCTTCAAAAATGGATTGATTGTCAATAGGGCGAGAAGGAGCACTAAGACAGAGTGAAGTGTTACGGATTTTTTTGATAAACTTGTCATCGGAAACATTGTAAAGAGCCATTTCCAATGCATTCTCACATGGCATCCACTGAGCATTGTACTGTTCCAATGCAATGTAGAGGATACCATCGCGAATGTAAAGTGCACCAGGATATGCAGAAACCCCTTCGTTACGGAGATCTGAGACATCGATTCGACCCATTTCTGTCATTGTCTGTGGATTGAAGACAATGATCAAATCCAAACTTTGACAACTTACGTATGCTTTCTCGCTACTTGCCTCTACAACGATTGTAGCACTTGAATTTGCAGGAAGTGCCATAGAACCTTTAAGTTCCAACTGATTCTTATCGTTGAGTATATAACGTCTGAGTTTCAGTTCTGTTCCACCCATATAGTCGGGGAATGCATAGATATTTCCACTTTTGCAGACGCATGGATACGAACCAAAACCAAGTGGAATGGCATTGGCGTTGCTGTAGTTTATTCCTCCTTCCAATGTGCTGACAGATTGTAGATAACCACTTCCATTGTCGCCAGAAGGGTTCGTCACTGTGGTGGAAAATAGGATTTTGCCAGATGTCAATGTCTGGTCATCATCATCGTTGCTGCAAGCCATAAAAGTAGCGGACAATGCTGCAACCAAAAGCAAATTTCTGATGTTCATGTTGTAAAATAATTATAGTTAATAAAAAGTTATTTCATAACGTATCTTACCTTGAAGGCAAAGTTGCGTCCGGGAAGAGGGCGGTTCAAATCCGAATAGACTGTCCTATCTGTCAGGTTCTTCACTTTGAATGTCAGTGTCCATCTGTTATTGAAGAAACTGTGCTCTATTCCAGTATCAAAAGTAAACGAAGTCGGGATTTTGCGGTCTTGGTACTTGCTCATCTCAAAGTCGTAAAAATACTCGTGGATATATGATGCGTCAATAAGCAGACGGCTGTTCTGAAACTTTCCTCCGAAAAGGTTCTCTTTATGCAGTTCAATACCAAAATTCGCTAAGAAATACGGAATGTTTGGCATACGTTTATTGTATGTTGGGTTTTTCTCCAAAGAACCAATCTCGTGTTTACGCTTGTCTCTAAGGTCTTGGTATGTGACATTTGCATAGAGATATAAGAACGATGTTACATCCCCCTTTATTTCGGCTTCAACACCTTTGGTGAGGACTTTGCCGAAGTTTGCGTAGCGAGCCATGGAGGGGATCATATCCGCTTGATAGCGGATCATATTGTCAAGTTGATTCATAAAGAAGTTTGCTTCAACTTCTATGAAACCAAATTGGTTGGCATGGTGGAAAAGCATTCCGACGTTCATTCCTTTGCAGCGTTCGGGTTCAAGGTTGGTGGCTGGGAGAATGGAATAACCATTTCCTGTAAGTTCCTCGGAAGTTGGGATGCGCACCTCTGAACTGAATGCGGCTTTGGCCATAAGATGCTTTGTTATCTTGTAGCGCATTGCTTCACTTGCTCCCCAGTGGTTGCGGCTTAAACTCATGTCAACAGGGCTGTTGATGTAGGTATATTCAAGCACTTTTGTGTCAGAACTATAGTTGAAATTCTTGAGGGTTGTAGAACTCATGAATTTTCCATTGAAGAGAGTCAAATCATATGAGAGACCTACTGTGAAACTGCTCATTCGGCTTGGGAAAGTTGTTTTGTAACCAAAACTCTTATCCATGAGTTCATTTTCGGGTTTTTGTTTTGTGTAGGTTGTATATAAGTTGATGTTAAATGTACTATGCTCATTCAATAAGTAATTCATGTTCAGTTTCCCCGCAAAATCGTGAGTTCGGTTGTCTGAATCTGAAGCATAGTTCCCTTGTTCTCCTCCATAAGGTGAGACAGCCGGATATTTGTTGCCGTCCCAGTCGTAGCGAAACATTGCCTTGTCACAAAGTCCGTTTTTGCCATAACTGTAACACCCGTCAAAATCAAGGTCAAGACCGTCAATCAAGAAGTTGTCGCGCTTCAAGGTAATGGCGGCGATTCCAGACATCCCATGATTGTAAGCCTCGCGAATATCGCTATCAATGCCTTGAATCTCGGCTCTTGTTCCTGTAAATACAAGTTCAAGTTTTGCCTCGTCAAAATACCATTTTGTGGCTTTTAATGATGCTCCCATCATGACCTTTTTAAATTGGTCATGATTGCGTTCCACCACGCGATTCTCAAGATTCTGGAGGTGCATTTTGTAATTGTTGTCCGAGTAGGTGAGACATCCACCAACACCAAATTGTAACCCTGTTGCTGCGTTTGTTCTCTTGAATGTGAAATTGAGTTTGTGCGTGTTAAATGATGCTATCTCATAACTGGCGTCTGTATAAACTGATGGGTATTCTTTTGTTACGACATTTACGGCTCCACTGAGTGCAGAACCACCAAAGCGGTATGGGACAATGCCTTTGTATATTTCAATGCGTTCAATCATGTCTGTTGGCACATCGTTGAGCGTCATATAGTCGCTTAGTTGACCGATGGCAGCCTCGTCAATGTATATCCCCATTCGCTTTCCCTCAAGACCGCGTACGGATATTCGTGATGCACTACCTACTCCACCCGTATTCCTTACAGTAATACCTGTGGTGCGTGCAAGTGCATCGTTAATGTTTGTCGCTGTTCCCTCTAACTGTCGTGTCCCTAAAATGGAAATAGGCATAGCCGCTTCACGCATTTTGCGTATTTCGTTAGGAGCGACAATCGTAATGTTTGCCAGTTCTTGGCTGATTACAAAACTCGAGTCCGCGCTGTTTTGTGCAAATAAATTCGTTGCAGATGTCAGCGCTAAAAAAACAATCTTAAACCGCATTTTAATAGATGTGTATTTATTGGTTATGTTTATGTTGTCACATTATATATTTATGTTGATAACATCTCTCTTTTTACCCCCTAAAATTTTGCGGTGCAAAGTTATGAAGTTTTCAAGGTCTCATCAATACTCCAAAATGTGTATTTGAGGGTGCAGGAAAGAGTAATTTGCGGCACAAATATATAAAAAAAGAGTATTTAGATGAAAAATCATAATGGTTAGCAAAGGATTCTAATGCAAAAGAAGGAGGGTGCGTCAAAACATGAGTTTTGGCGCACCCTCCTTCTTTTATAATAATAAGTCTGTTTCTTAGAGTTTTGGACCAGCAGCAACAAGAGCCTTACCTGCTTCGTTGGTAGTGTACTTGTTGAAGTTCTTGATGAAGCGGCCTGCGAGATCCTTAGCCTTCTCTTCCCAGATGGAAGCGTCAGCATAAGTGTCGCGTGGGTCGAGGATGGCTGGGTTCACGTTTGGCAGAGCAGTTGGCACCTCGAAGTCGAAGAATGGGATCTTCTTGGTCTCAGCCTTGAGGATAGAACCGTCGAGGATAGCGTCGATGATACCACGAGTGTCTGGAATAGAGATACGCTTGCCAGTACCGTTCCAACCAGTGTTCACGAGGTAAGCCTTGGCACCGCTCTTCTGCATCTTCTTCACAAGTTCCTCAGCGTACTTAGTTGGGTGCAACTCAAGGAATGCCTGACCGAAGCAAGCAGAGAAGGTTGGAGTTGGCTCAGTGATGCCGCGCTCTGTACCTGCGAGTTTTGCAGTGAAGCCAGAGAGGAAGTAGTACTGAGTCTGCTCAGGAGTGAGGATAGACACTGGAGGCAGCACGCCGAATGCGTCTGCTGAAAGGAAGATGACGTTCTTTGCAGCAGGACCTGCACTCTTGCCAGCCACCTTCTGAACAATGTTGTTGATGTGGTTGATGGGGTAAGACACACGAGTGTTTTCAGTCACGCTCTTGTCAGCGAAGTCAATCTTGCCGTCCTCAGCAACAGTCACGTTCTCAAGGAGAGCGTTGCGCTTGATAGCACCGTAGATGTCAGGCTCGTTCTCCTTAGAGAGGTTGATGACCTTAGCGTAGCAACCACCCTCGAGGTTGAACACGCCCTCGTCGTCCCATCCGTGCTCGTCGTCACCGATGAGGAGACGCTTAGGATCAGTAGAGAGAGTAGTCTTACCAGTACCAGAAAGACCGAAGAAGATAGCAGTGTTCTTGCCTTCCATGTCGGTGTTGGCAGAGCAGTGCATAGAAGCGATGCCCTTGAGTGGGAGGTAGTAGTTCTGCATGGAGAACATACCCTTCTTCATTTCACCACCATACCAAGTGTTGATGATCACCTGCTCACGAGAAGTAGTGTTGAATGCAACACAAGTCTCAGAGTTCAGACCGAGTTCCTTGTAGTTCTCAACCTTAGCCTTAGAAGCATTGTAGATGACGAAGTTTGGCTCGAAGTTAGCGAGTTCCTCCTTAGTAGGCTGGATGAACATGTTTGTAACGAAGTGAGCCTGCCATGCAACCTCCACGATGAAGCGTACAGCAAGACGAGTAGCCTCGTTAGCGCCACAGAATGCGTCAACCACGTAGAGTTGCTTGTTGGAGAGTTCCTTCTTGGCGATGTCCTTCACCTGTGCCCAAACCTCCTCAGACATGGGGTGGTTATCGTTCTTGTATGCATCAGAAGTCCACCATACGTTGTCGTGGCTCTGTGCATCGTCAACGATGTACTTATCCTTAGGAGAACGACCAGTGAAGATACCAGTCATCACGTTCACTGCACTCAACTCAGTCTCCTGACCCTTCTCGTAACCCTCGAGAGCAGGATTGATTTCAGCCTTGTAAAGTTCCTCGTAAGAGGGATTGTGCGCAATCACTGTGGAACCAGTGATGCCATACTTTGTCAAATCTAATGCCATAGTACTTTGTGTTTATAAAAATATTGTGTATAATAAATCTCTTTTTACCATCAAAATGCTTAACTGTATATTCGTGGAGTCATTCCATCGCTCCAACGCAATGAGTTAAATCAAGTACAAAGGTACGCATTTCTATTCTTTACACAAAGGGACATGCCTTTCTTTTCGTCATTTTTTTATTTATTTATCAATTATTGGGACTTTTTTACACACATTTGCGAAAGAGTTGCAACATTTGGTTTGCAATCTTTCCTCAAAAACACGCATAACGACAAAATTGTCAATGAGCAATTGTCAATTATCAATAATTTTTCGTACCTTTGCAGCCGATTAGGAAAAATCGGGATGTAGCGCAGTTGGTAGCGCACTACGTTCGGGACGTAGGGGTCGCGTGTTCGAGTCACGTCATCCCGACACGAAAAAGCCCATCGTGATGTTGTCGCGATGGGCTTTTGTTTTTCTTTTGTCAGTTGAGCGTGATGTGTTGCACGTTGACCTCTTCGTGGAGGAAGAGGCTGGCATTCTCACGAAACTTGGTGGCAGATTCGGTGGTGAGATACTGGCATGTGCCACCACGAGTAAGGCGTTGATCCATTTCTGGGTGACGGCGAAGATAGTCTTCAAGGCTGGTGGCAATGTAGTGACCTTGAGGAATAACTTTGAGAGTTGAGAGTTGAGAATTGAGAGTTGAGAGTTGGACGAGTTGCTGCTTTATTTTCGGGAGCAGCAAAGGATAATGGGTGCAGCCAAGGATGATGGTGTCGATGAGAGGGTCTTGCGACAGGAGTTTTTCGAGGGAATCCTTGACAAAATAGTCGGCCCCAGGCTTGTCAAACTCGTTGTTTTCGACGAGTGGAACCCACATGGGACAGGACTGTCCAACAATCGTGCAGTCAGGGTGCAGTTTCTCAATTTCCAGTTTATAGGACTCTGATTTGATGGTTCCTTCGGTGGCAAGCACACCGATATGTTTGGTACAAGAGATATCGCCTACCACTTCAGCAGTGGGGCGGATAACACCCAGCACACGGCGGTCGGGAGCATATTGGGGAAGGTACTTCTGCTGGATGGAGCGCAATGCTTTGGCAGAGGCGGTATTGCAGCCAAGAATAACCAAGGGGCAGTTCATCTCGAAGAGTTTCTTGACGGCTTGGAGCGTGAATTCATACACAACATCAAAAGAACGCGTACCATAGGGGGCACGCGCATTGTCGCCGAGATAGATGTAGTCATATTCCGGCATGCGTTGTCGGATGCCGTCAAGGATGGTCAAGCCACCATAGCCGGAATCAAAAATGCCGATACATCTTTCATTTACCATGTAGTCTTCACCATTTTACTTGATGCCAAGTTGGGAGAGCACGGCATCGGTGCAGTTTTCGCCATCACTGCTGATGTAGGGGTAAGCATTGACGTCAGTGTTGAGCACGTAAGCATAGTTGCGTTTCTTACCAACTGCATTGATGGCATCCTTCAACAGTGCGTGAACTGGCTCCATCAGTTCCTGTTCAGCCTTGGTGAGCAATTCTTGTGCCTCTTTCTTGAAAAGGAGGCTTTGTTCCATGAGTTCCTGCAACTCTTTCTGACGCTTGAGCATGATATTCTCAGGGAAGGTCTTCTGACCGTCGAGATATTCTGAGAACTTTTTGGAGAAGTCTTGTTCTGCACGTTCCATCTCTTGGTCATAGGTCTTTTTGAGTTCTTCAAGGCT
>CAJOLW010000055.1 GCA_905235525.1 uncultured Bacteroidaceae bacterium | reverse complement strand
TTGAAATCAACAGCGAAACGTATGCCGTTTTTCTTCAGTTTGTCACCTCCATAGATATCAGGCATGTCGTTGTAGTTAAGACGACGCACATATTGTATGGTGAGCACCTTGAAGATGTTGCTGATGCCGACAGAGAGTTCCATATAGGGTTTGTTGTCCATGACAAAGGAAGTCTGGTGTCCGTCACGGGTGGGGAAGACGAAGAGGTCGTTGTCATCTGTCTTCACGAATGGATTGTTCTTGTCGGAGAGATGTCCGTAGAGCATCTTGAAACCGATGTATTCGCGCAGTTTCATCTTTTTCAGGAGAGGAATGCGGTTGAGAATCTTTCCGTCAAAACTCCAGTTGATGAGCAGCGAGGCATAGGAGTCGTTGAGGAACTCCATGTTGCGGAGCATGTTGAACGACCAACTGTCGAACTGCACAAAGTAGGAGAGGTTCGACTGTGGCGTGAAGAGCATGGGGAAGGGCACCTTGTTCCATTGGTGTCCACCCTTCAGATAAGCCTCGATGCTTCCGCAAGCCCCGGGTAGCCAGAACTTCTTGAAGAGGGAGATTTCGGTGATGTTGTAGTTGTACTGACCTCCCATGAAACCATCCATGCCGATGGTATGTTCGAGCGTGAAGATGGGAGCATCCTTGTTGATGTGCAGACGTTGCTGCTTACTGTTGATGAAGGTTTCGCGTGGCGCATAACGGAAGCCGAACTTCACATCAGATGTTTTGATGTGAGGGATGAGGGCTTCGATTCCATTGTTATAATCGCCGTTGCGCAGATAGACGAGTTTCCCTGTCGGTGTGAGTTTCGAATGGTCGAGTGTGGCAGTCCAAGTGATGTAGTTGTTGGTTTCGTAGTTGAACTTCAGGTTCATGTCGTTCACATACATCATCTGGTCCACCTTGCTGGTCTTGAACGAACCGTAGATATTGTCCTTCGCGGTGTTCGAGAATTTATCGACAGGCGACATGTCATCATACATATAAGAAGCCGTGATGCTTCGACGTGGGAACTCGTGTGCCATGTACTTCTTCTTGTTGAACGAGTACTCCACCTCTGCCTTATACTTCATCTTCTCGTCCTTCGTGCCGTATGCTCCGTAACCTCTCACGAAGAGGTGGGGAGAAAGGTTGCCTGTCGTTTGCAGCGATGCTTGATATCGCCATCCATCCACATCGTTGTGGGAAACAATGGCATTGAGGGGGATGAAGTCAATCTTGTTGGGCTTCGGAGTCAACTCCACAGAGTTCTCCACCACAGCAGTGAGGAGGAACTTCCAGAAACCGCCGAGGTCTTCATTGATCTTGTCCACCGACTTGCCGAGGTTGCTCTCGGTGTTGGTGAGCGGAATCGGACGGATGCTTGCCCAATAGGTGGAGTCCTTGAACTCAGCGTCAGCCACCACGCGGTCAATCTGTGGCGACTTGAAAGCCTTTTTGTCTGTGATGGGTTCAAAGTTGTAATTGCTGTAGGTCGAGTAGCGTTGGCACTGGAACTTGATGGCACCATAGAGACCGCTCAACTCCACCACCATGTCATCCACCTTGATGACACGTTCGCCGGTAGGCAGGGTCATGAAGTCCTGAATGACGAGCAGGTTCTCGACGAAGTTCACGCCAGAGTTGTTGGGGATGTTGAGCACGGCACGCTTCACCTGATTCAGGTTATCGTCGGTGATGAAGAGGTGTCCCGAAAAACCGAAGTCCTGCGTGTTGTTCGGCAGGAAAGCCACGTCGATGCAACGTTCATCCTCCACCATGATGGTGTCCTGTATATAATAATGATAGAAGCCGATGGCCTCCGAAGTGGAGATAGGGCTGATGAACGGGTGCTGGAGCAGACGCACATTGTCCTTGTAGATGTCCACGTCGGTGAAGATGTCCTTCACGTATGTGGTGAGCATGTCGCCCGACGAGAGCATCGACTGGAAACCATCGCTGCGCTTGGCATTGATGGTGGTCTTCACCGCCTTGGGATTCTTGCGGTAGTTCTCTTCCGAGGCGGTCTCATCCACCATGATGGGGATGATCAGTTTACCCGTTTCCGGGCAAACCTCGGCGATGGAACTCTTCTCCACGTCGTTGTAGGAGAACGTCTTCTTCTCGTACTTGTCAAAATGGTAGAAATCCTTTTCCCTGATGTCACTCAGTTTCTTGTTGGCAATCACTTTGCGCATGAGGTCCACGGCAGGATTGTTCTTGCGACTGTACTTAATCTTTGACTTCTTCACCACCACTTCGTTCAACATGAAATCCTCAGGATAGAGTTTGATGGTGCTGTGAATCTCCGATTGGGCACGGTTCACCGTCACGGTCACAGGCTTATATCCCAAGAAAGACACCTCAAACTTGTTGTAGTTGTTGAGGATCGGCAGGACAAAATTGCCGTCGATGTCGGAAGCACGTCCTTCTGAAGTGCCGATATACTTGGCGGTGGCAAAAGGGATGGGTTCGCCCGTGCTGGCATCAACCACCTTGCCGTAGAACTGTGCCTTTGCTGCAATCGCAAAAAGCAGGAAAAACAACGAAAAGAATGAGAGTCTCATGTGTGATGACATTGGAATAATATTTTAAGTGTATATATTTTACAATACGATGAAAAGTCCAATTTATTGTACAATTACTTTCTTTTCTCCATGCAGATACACTCCTTTGGAGGTAGGCTTGCTCTTGAGACGAATGCCTTGAAGGGTGTGCCACGCTTCGTCAGGATGGTCAGAAAGGCGTTCACCTTCGAGGGTGGTGAGATGCGGTATGCCCACCGCTTCAGCGTCCATCTCTATGATTTCTCCAAACTGGTTCCACACGTCCAAAGCCTCATACTTAGCCTTGGTGCCAGCGGGCACGTAGAGGGTGTCGGGATATACCGCTTCCCAGAAATCTTGTTTGAATGTATTCTCGTCCAGAACGAAAGGTTCTTCAATGTATGAGATGACGGTCTGGACGTTAGGGATGTGGTAAAATGCACCTGCTTCTAATGATTGGAGGGAGGCGGGCAGGATGAGGGTCTGGATTTGCTCTTTCGTATCAATGGAGCCATTCACGTTGGTAATGGTGTAATGCTCCCCTTCGCTATCCAGATGGTCAACTATCTCAAATTCTGCTGGTGCTGTCTCCAGGATGTTCCAAAGTGTGCCCTCGTGGGTCATGGGGTTGAGCAGGTAGGTGCCATTTGCGTGTTCGACGATATGGCAGAGCGGCTGCACGTCCGTCTCTGCCGTTCCTTCTACGATGCGTCCGAATTGATTCCATACCTTAGCATTTTCGTAGGCGGATTTGCTCCCTGCTGGCACAACAAGGGTGGATGTCCTCACTAAATTGCCGCCAAAGGCGAGGATGTCATCTTCAAACATCTCATCGCCATCTCCGTACGTCTTAACCAGGGGAATGGGATTGGGGTTCTCTGTCACTAACACGTAGGGAATGTTGGAAGCCAAACAATATTCCTCCAGCGTTTCTACACTCTTGGGGAGGACGCACTTGGTGAAAGAAGAAGTCATGAGGGCACACGCTTCAATGGAAACCAAACCTTCAGGCAAGAAAATTTCCTTCAAGCCACAGTTATACAGGCATTGCTTGCCCAGCGTCTTGAGGTTTTGAGGAAACGGAAGGGAGGTGAGGGAGGTGCAGTGGGCGAAAAGTAAGTGGTCGAAAATCTCTAATTGGTTAGGCAGGGTAATGGAGGTTAGGCTGGTGCAACCTCGGAAAGCGAAGTTGCCGATAGTTGTGATCGTATTGGGCAGGTGGAGTTCCGTCAGATCCTTGCAATCCATAAAAGCATAGGGTGCGACCTCTGTCACTTGAAATCCATAAATCTCCTCGGGAATGGTGAGGACTCCTTGGATGGCTGTCGTGGTGGCTTGTTCTTCTGAGTTGTTCCCTATTTTAATAGTTTTCAACTTTGTGTCGTTCATAGTGCACAGGACATCTTTGCCATCTAACTGAACGGTGAACTGATTGAAGTCTATATGTTGGAACTGACTCCATGTGGGCGATGATTGTAATGCAAGGATGTCTGGCTTTGTGCAGGCGAGTACACATTCTGTATATTGCAATGGGGTAAAGGCATCGGCATTGATGTCAGCCCTGAATGCCTTACCCGTTATGCAGAGCGTGTCCACCTGTGTTCCTGCGAAGGCTTGACTACCCACCTTGTCCAGCATATAGGGAAGAAGGAATTTTTTTACTTTCACTCCGTTGAAGGCATTGGCGGCTATGCTGGTAACAGCATAACCTGCCACCACATCAGGGATAGTCAAAATGCTGTATTCGCCGGTGTAGTAAGGATTGATACCGTCGCCCACCTCCAGCGTGTGTTCACTGATTTTCCTAAAGGTGATGTCCTTTCCGCTGATATTGCGGGTGAACAAGTCGGTGATGGGTTGCGTGTAGCGGTATGCCTCCATCATGTCGAGGTGGCTACCTTGGCTCTCCACCAAGGCTTGTAGAAGTTCTTCGCGACTGCTATAGTCGCGGCATTGGAGCAGACGGGAAATTGCTCCCGCTACCAATGGGGTTGAAAAAGAAGTGCCGTTTGCCAACTGGTATTTCCCGTCCATTGTGGCTACAAGGACTTTTGTTCCAGGTGCCTTCAGATGATAGTTGTAGTTATTCTTGTTCTCAGCATAAAAGGCACCATTGGGGTCGTAGTTGCAGTCATTCAACAGACCATCAGCATTGGTGTTCATCACACCGATAACTCCAGGGTAGCATGCAGGAAAGTCGCCATCAATCTTTTCCAAGTTAAAGCCTTCGTTTCCTGCCGCAGCCACGACGATGGTGCTTTCTGCAGCCTTTTGATAGGCGTCACTTTCGGCTTGGGAATAGATGTAAATGCCATAACTGCAGAAGATGACGTCGGCTCCTTGAGCCACGGCGAAATCTAAGGCTTGGATGATTTGGCTCCCTATAAATCCACTCTTGACTGGTATGATTTGTGCTAAGGGGTTGGCGCCAACCATTCCTCCATTTCCACCCACAGCAGCCGCAATGCTGGCGGTGGCAGTGCCGTGCTGGTCCCAAGAGGTGTTCCACACGTCACTGCTTCCATCTCTGGTGTTGAGACCCGGTAACAAGTTTTCTTTCAACTCGACATGAGTGGTATCAATACCATTGTCAATGAGGGCAATGATGGGACGTCGTTGGTGGATAATGGGCTGCTCCCACAGTTCGGGTATGCGGATGGCGTGCAGGTTCCATTGCTGTTCAAACAACTCATCGGTTGCTGCATAGTCAATGCCCTCAGCAGTTACCACTTTCCGTTGCTTGGATGCCCCTACCTTCACTTGCGCATCGACCACCTCATTGCTCCTCTTCCGACTGATGTAGTTCGGCTCGGCATACTCCACCTCCTCCAATGCTTTCAGTTGCTCAATGGCTTCCGTCACCGACGTTAAGGTGGTGTCAATCGTCAGCACGTAGAGTTGCGAGACATCAACCGGCTGTGGGGGGGTGTGCCACTTGGGTACCAACTGTTCACGTCCCGATGCGGCGACTTGTGCCTGACGCATCTTAGCCTGCGCTTCTTTTTGTGCGGTCAGAGGCATCAGTAGTTGGGCTTCGCTCACACCAATGGCTGTCAGTGTTTGGCTCGTTGCCTTGCGCTTGGCCGTCATGCGATGCTTGCCATCAACATGTACAGCCTCTTGGCTCTTGAACTTCACGATGACATTGTTCTGCACATAGTCTTGTGCGGAACTAATGAACATTGAGCAACAAAAAGTTGAAAGTAGGAGTATCCTTTTCACTTTTTAAATTAATATTCAATCAGGCACTTACCTGTCATTTCCTTTGGCTGCTCTAAGCCCATGATGCGGAGAATGGAGGGAGCCACGTCGGCGAGCACACCGTCCTTCACCTTGGCATTCTTGTTTTCCGTCACATAGATGAAAGGAACGGGATTCAAAGAGTGTGCCGTATTGGGTGTTCCGTCAGGGTTCAGTGCGTTGTCTGCGTTACCATGGTCAGCAATGATGATGGTTTTAGTCTTTTGCCTTGGCTGCTTCCACCACTTCGTTCACACACTGGTCAACAGCCACCACAGCCTTTTCGATGGCTGCATACACACCAGTGTGTCCCACCATATCGCCGTTGGCGAAGTTCACCACAATCCAGTCATACTTGTTCTCGTTGATGGCTGCCACCAGTTTGTCCTTCACCTCGTAGGCAGACATCTCTGGCTTCAAATCGTAAGTTGCCACCTTGGGCGAGTTCACGAGGATTCTGTCCTCATTCTTGTATGGTTCCTCGCGACCACCATTGAAGAAGAAGGTCACGTGTGCATATTTCTCTGTTTCAGCCGTGTGCAACTGCTTCAAGCCCTTCGATGCGATGTATTCACCCAGCGTGTTCTCCACATTCTCTTTTGGGAAGAGGATGTGTACACCTGTGAACGAAGCATCGTAGGGGGTCATGCAGTAATATTGCAAATCAGGAATGGTCTTCATGCCCTGCTCCTCCATGTCCTTCTGGGTGAGCACAATGGTCAGTTCTTTGGCGCGGTCGTTGCGGTAGTTGTAGAAGATGACCACATCGCCTTCCTTGATGCGACCATCTACGTTGCAGTTGATGAGTGGCTCCATGAACTCGTCGGTGTTCTTGTGCTCCTCGGTATGAGTGTCATAGCAAGACTGTACACCTTCCACCATGTCAGCCACCTCACGGCCCTTGCCGTGCACCAGTTGGTCGTAAGCCACCTTGATGCGGTCCCAACGCTTGTCGCGATCCATCGCATAGAAACGTCCGATGATAGAGGCGATGGCTCCCACACCCACCTCGTCGATGTGCTTCTGCAAGTCAGCGATGAAGCCCTTGCCCGATTTGGGGTCGGTGTCACGACCGTCCATGAAGCAGTGTACATAGCAGTTTTCGATGCCATACACCTTGGCGATGTCGATGAGTTTTAAGATGTGATCAAACGAAGAGTGAACGCCGCCTGTTGAGGTCAAGCCCATAAGGTGAACACTCTTGCCGTTCTCCTTGGCATAACTATAAGCCGCCTTGATTTCGGGGTTCTCCAGGATGCTGTTGTCAGCACAGGCACGATTGATTTTCACCAAGTCCTGATACACGATGCGTCCGGCACCGATATTGAGGTGTCCCACTTCAGAGTTGCCCATCTGTCCGTCGGGCAGACCCACGTTCTCGCCCGATGCCTGCAACTGAGAGTGAGGATAGTTTGCGTTCAGATAATCCATGTAGGGTGTAGGTGTCTGATAAATCACGTCACCCTTGCTTTTGTCACCGATTCCCCATCCGTCGAGAATCATCAAAAGTGCTTTCTTAGCCATAGTGTTCGTATGTTTTTTAGTTTATTGAAATCAAAAAGTTAGTGTGTTTACACACTTTGTGGCTGCAAAGGTACGGAAAAAACTAAAAACTAAAAACTAAAAACTCAAAGTTTAAGTATCAAAAGATTATTATTGCTCCAAGATACTATTACTTTTCACTTTTAGTTTTTAGTTTTTAGTTTTTTCCGTACCTTTGTACCCACTGAACACTTAAAAAATTAAATATGAATATGAAGAAGAGTTTTTCGATGTTGCTCGTTGTGGCTTTTGTCACCTTGATTCTTGGCAGTACCACTTCTTGCAAGGAGATTGCAAAGATTCAGAAAGATGCCCTTTCTGACAGCGATTCGGTTGCTGTGACTGCTGATTCGGTTTCCGTTCCAGTTTCTTCCGAATTACCACGTACGCTGGATGATGCGCCGGCTGCTAAGGGAAAACTCTCCACTTGGTTGCCGGCTGGTTTCATGGAGGATGGTTCTTACAAAATGTTTATTCTCGAAGGCGACGAAAGCCGCCTCATTCATGATAAGATTGGGGAAGAGGACACGATTTATGTCCTCCGTCTCGTGAGTTACGAACAGGTTGATTCCGCCAAGGAAAAGTATGAAAATGGTGGGTACGGAGAAGAGTTTGGCGGACCTCTTGTGGTCGATGCTTATGACCCTGCCACCAAAGCGTTTGCAGGACGTTATGAGGGCAACTATATCTGTTCTTGCGAGTACGATGCGGATGGTGAATTCCTGCATGGAGGCGAAGCCTATGGAGGCACCTTCACGAAAGCCGATGGCACGAAAGAAGAATTTTCCTTCTTCGGTGATTAAAAGAGGAAAAGAACATGGAACTGATGACCCGCATAGACATTCCTGCATCGGAATGGAAGATGAAAGCCGGCGCGAAAGTGTTGCTGGTCGGGTCGTGCTTTGCGGATGAAATCGGTGAGAAGATGGTGCGGGGAGGTTTCGAAGCGATGGTCAATCCCTTCGGAACGCTTTACAATCCTGCCAGCATTGCTGCCAGTCTTTTAAGGGCGCTGAGCGAAAAGGAAGTGGCTCTGCCCCGTTCCTGTGAATCCCCCTCCGCCGATACCTCTCTGTCGATGTCGACGACATCGGTTAACCGACATCGACGACATCGGTTGACCGACATCGACGACGTCGTTTTTGAGGATGTGAAAGCGGGTGTCTGGCACTCGTGGATGCACCACAGCAGTTTCTCTTCCGCTGACCCTGCGGAATTGGTGGCGCGGGTGAATCGCACCACGCATGAGGTGGCTGCCTTCCTGCGTGAGGCAGAGATGCTGATTGTCACCTTCGGCACCGCCATCATCTATCGCCTGAAAGAGACGGGTATGCTGGTCGCCAACTGCCACAAACAGCCCGACAGCCTTTTCCAAAGGGAACGATTGAGTGCCTACGACATCGTTGACCAATGGCAGATGCTCCTGCAACTGCTGGAGAGTGTGAATCCGAAGTTGAAGGTCATCTTCACCGTCAGCCCCATCCGCCACAAGCGGGATGGCTACCATGTGAATCAGATTTCGAAGGGTATTCTGCTGCAAGCGGTGGAGGAGATGACGAGCGAGAGGGGAACGGACATGGAAAATGGTACATGGGCAAATGGCCAATGCTGCTATTTCCCTTCCTACGAAATCATGATGGATGAACTGCGTGACTACCGTTTCTATGCTGATGATATGATACATCCTTCGGAAGTGGCGGTGGAATACATCTGGCAGCGGTTTCAGGACACTTACTTTGATAACAAAACCAAAGATATGGTGGCGAAGGCGACGAAAGAGTGGCGTCAGAGCCAGCACGATTGTGAAGAGTAAATAGAGAAAAAATGTATAAGATTGAAGAGATTGCGCAGGTGATTGGCGCAGAGAGAAAAGGAACGGCAGAGGCAAGAATCAATTGGCTGTTGATTGACAGCCGGAGCCTTTGTTTTCCAGAGGAGACGCTCTTCTTTGCCTTGCGGACAGAGAAGAATGACGGACATAAGTATATAGAGGAACTCTATAGGCGTGGGGTGAGAAACTTTGTGGTGGAGGAAGCCCCCAAGACCCTCCCCTCACCCTCCCTACAGGGAGGGAGTGATATCTCTGCCAATGAGGATACTAACGAACAAGGTAATCACTCCCTCCCTGTAGGGAGGGTGAGGGGAGGGTCTGCTGCCAATTTCCTTGTGGTGAAGTCTCCATTGCAAGCATTGCAGGACTTGGCGGCTTATCACCGCAGCAAATTGAACATTCCCGTATCACAGGCTCGAATGGTAAGACAACGGTGAAGGAGTGGCTGTACCAGTTGCTTTCCCCCGATTTCAATGTGTGCCGTTCCCCTCGCAGTTACAACAGCCAGGTGGGTGTGCCACTGAGTGTGTGGCTCACCAATCCTCACAATGACCTCGCCATCATCGAAGCAGGCATCTCTCAATCGGGAGAGATGGCACGACTGGAACGCATCGTGAAGCCCACCATCGGTGTGATGACTAACTTAGGGGTAGCACATCAGGAGAACTTCATGAGTTATGACATCAAGTGTGCCGAGAAGATGCTGCTGTTTAAGGGGTGTCAGACGGTGGTCATCAATTCGGAAGATGCGACCATTCAGAAATGTGCCGACACTTTGCCTGAAAACGTTCGACGGGTGAAATTACAGGTGCGGCAGGTGGAGAAGAACAATGACCATGCAACGATACATTTTGAGTATGGAGGACAGGTGGGGCAATACACCATTCCTTTCATCGATGATGCCTCCATCGAAAACTCCATCACCTGTTTCTCAACAGCATTGCTCGTCTTTTCGGACGACATCCATGTTCTCTGTGAACGCATGAGTCGTTTAGAGCAGGTGGCAATGCGTCTGGAAGTGAAGGACGGCAAGAATGGATGCACCCTCATCAATGACTCCTACAACTCAGACGTGCAGTCGCTCGATATTGCGCTCGACTTCATGAGCCGACGGCCAGAAACGAAGAAACAACACCGCACGCTGATTCTTAGTGACATCCTTCAGAGTGGAGAAGCCCCCAAGAGCCTTTATTCACGGGTGGCACAAATGGCTGTTTCGCGTGGCATCGAGAAAGTGATTGGGGTGGGTGAGGAACTGACGGCTTGTGCCGATTACTTCCCGATGGAACACTATATGTTCCGTACCACAGATGCCCTCATTCGCAGTCAGGTGTTTGAGCAGTTGCGCAATGAATTCATCCTTGTCAAGGGTGCCCGTCGGTTCCATTTCGACAAGGTGAGCGACCTTCTGACGCTCAAAGTGCATCAGACCATTCTGGAGGTGAATCTCAATGCGCTGGTCAACAATGTGCGCTATTATCGTCGTTTCATGAAACCAGAGACGAAGATGGTATGCATGGTGAAAGCGAGTGGCTATGGCGTAGGCTCTTTGGAAACGAGCAAGACCTTGCAGGACAACGGAGTGGATTACTTGGCTGTGGCTGTGGCTGACGAGGGTGCCGACCTCCGTGAGGCAGGCATCACCGCCAACATCATGATTATGAACCCAGAAACTACCTCGTTCAAGATGCTTTTTGACTATAGCCTTGAACCCGAAGTGTTCAGTTTCGACTTGCTGGAACAACTGATTTACGCTGCCGAGAAGGAGGGTATTACCAACTTCCCCATCCACATCAAACTCGATACTGGTATGCACCGTCTGGGCTTCAATCCTGTGGAAGACATGCCCCGTCTCATTGAGCGGCTGCGCCGTCAGACGGCACTCGTTCCCTGCTCGGTGTTCAGCCATTTCGTGGGTAGCGATGGAGATGAGTTTGATACCTTCTCCCGTCGTCAATTTGAACTTTATGACCGTGCCAGCCGCCAACTTCAGGAGGCTTATCCGCACAAGATTATCCGTCACATCTGCAACTCTGCAGGCATCGAGCACTTCCCCGAGTACCACCTTGACATGGTGCGCCTTGGCTTAGGACTTTATGGCATCAATGCTCGCAATAACCATATATTAAATAATGTGGCGACCCTCAAGACCACCATCTTGCAGATTCGTGACGTGCCCAAAGGTGATAGTATCGGTTATTCGCGCCGAACGGTTTTGGAGCGTGACAGCCGTATTGCTGCCATTCCAATAGGTTATGCCGACGGTCTCAACCGGCATCTCGGCAATCGAGGTTGCTACTGTCTGGTGAATGGTCAGAAAGCCGACTATGTGGGCAACATCTGCATGGACGTGTGCATGATAGATGTGACAGACATTGATTGTCAGGAGGGAGATACGGTGGAAATCTTTGGCGATCATCTGCCCGTCACCGTACTCAGCGATGCCCTCGGCACCATTCCTTACGAGGTGCTCACTGGCATCAGCAATCGTGTTCAACGGATTTATATTCAAGAATAAAATGGCATTTCCTCATTATACTCTCATCATCCCTCACTACCAGCAGCCCTTGTTGTTGGAACGATTGCTTGGAACGGTGCCTGTTCGTGAAGACCTGCAGGTAGTGGTGGTGGATGATGGAAGTTCTGCAGAGATTGTGGCTGGATTGGAGATTCTTCAGGAAAAGTTCCTGGCTGTGGAGTTCTTGTTCATGCCACGCAATCGGGGAGGGGGGGCTGCCCGCAATGAAGGACTGAAGATGGCAAAGGGGAACTATGTTCTTTTTGCGGATGCGGATGATTATTTCTTTACGGAAACTTTGAATACACTCCTTGACCGCTATGCAGACCAAACTGTAGCAGACATGGTATTTTTCAATGCTCGTTCTATTGATGACGAGACAGGTGCTCCTTCTGGTCGTGCAGACCGATTGAATTGGATCATGGCACAATCAGAACAGGAACGAGAACAATTATTGCGTTATCTGCATAGTGAGCCTTGGTGTAAGTTGATTCGGAGGGAGGTGATTGTGGAGAATGCCATTCATTTTGATGCAACTCCGATACTGAACGATGTACGTTTTTCTTATCTTGCAGGGTTCCATGCCCTTCGGGTGCAGGTGGATGATTCGGTGTGTTATTGTGTGTGCAACCGTCAGCATAGTGTGGGGAAAAAAGAGATGATGAAAGCACAAAAAAAAGCCTACACCCATGTGATGGTGCAGGCTAATCAGTTTTTCAAGCAGCAGGGCTTACCCTATCGATATAAGAGAGTCTATCGTCCGTTGGTGTTCAGTTTGTTGCGTTGGCAATGGAAAGAAGTCCGTGCTTGTGCTACAGAATTGTATCATGGCGGTGAAAGTGTCTGGTCCATCTTGCTGAATGTCTGTCTCTATCCTTGTTGGCTACTTCAGTGGGTTCTTAGAAAAAGACGTTATCGTCAAGCAAGATTAACTCCTTAAATCTTGAATGTCAGATATGAATAAAATATTTATTTCTTTCATCATTCCTGCCTATAATGCCGCCCCTTAC
>CAJOLW010000054.1 GCA_905235525.1 uncultured Bacteroidaceae bacterium | reverse complement strand
AAACATTGAAAATCTTTGTTTTCACACGTCAATCTCCGTCAATTCACACGTCAATCTTCATCAATTTTTATATAAAGTTATTTTTGTCCACCTGCTTAGTTAAAAAACAGTCCAATCCGTCATCAAAAAAAGGTCGGCAGCCAGACACACGTCCAACTGCCAACCCACCGTTCCCCGTTTAAGGTTCAGGCTCCTTCTCCGACACGGGCACGTTCTCCTCCATGTCGAGTTTCGATAGCATCTCCTTGAACGCGCCGCCCGGATAGAACTGAATCTTCTTCACCTTCACCGTATCCAGCGTCGTCTCCTCCAGCGAGCGAGCCGTCTTCGAGTTGAACACAGGCTTGAACGAGCCGAACGAGCCCAGCGACACACCGTGCCCGATTTCCATGTAGTGAACCAACGACTGCAACAACGCGTCCACCACCGCCTTCGTCTGAGCCTTGTTCACGCCCACAATCTGAATCATGCCGCACAACTGCTCATACGACACCTGCGGATAGGTCAACTGACGCAACTTGAACACCTCAGGCTTCCCCTCGCGGTAGGTCAGGCGCATCTTCGCCTTACGATACATAAGTCCCATAATTCTTGTCTCCTTTCTTTTTTAATTGTCAAACATTCATTTATTTCAGCCACCCAGCCTGTTGGCCACCCAGGCATCCGTGCCTTCATCCTTCTCTTTTTTCACAAGTTCCTTCGGAACGATTAACCGGATCGAGCGGATTTCTCCGATTCTGGGGTTGAATCACCACCTCGGAAAAGCAATAAAGAGCAATAACCATTCTTGTAGGGAGGCACTATTAGTGCAGACTTCCCCATAAAGAATGGTGGCTTGTGGTGAGCCAAGACAGCGTATGGCGAAAGTCTGCGCTTTTGTTGTTTAAGACGGTTGCGCAGTCTTGCCAGTGGCTGAGAAAAGGCAATATTGCACAATAACCCTTTAACAACAACAAGTATGAAAACAAAAATCTTCTTTTCGATGCTCCTTCTTGCAGCATTCATGTGCATCACATCATGTTCGTCGGATGATGGCAACGAACAAGCACCAGCAACTCTTGACAAAACCCTCATCACACTCTATGTGGACGAGACTGCCACGCTCACCTACAGCGAAGGGCACTGCGAGTGGTCTTCGGACAACGACCTTGTTGCAGAAGTCAAAAATGGAATAGTGACTGCAAAGCATGTGGGTACGACAACCATTCACGCAAACACATTGGCCTGCTCAGTTATTGTAAAGCCTAAGTACACTATGTATGTTGAGCCGTATACTGAATGGGGGGCATCAATCAGTACAATCCAAAACAAAATGTCAGGATACACTTTCAGAGGCTCAACAGATTCCTCAAACGGCGGTGAAACGTATGCTTATGAAGGGAAAGGGAAAACAAACGCTTATGTTTATATATTTAATGAGGGGAAATTGACATCAAGTGGGTTCCATGTGAATTTGCTAGATGCGATAAATTTGAGCGACTTTCTCATTGAGCGATACGTAATAATAGACATCAATGAAGAAAACAAAAATGACTATAGGGTATATATGTCAACAGTGGATATGAAGACTGTTGTAGCAATGAATCTAACGTCAAGTGGCGCTATAGTTCTGTATATGCCATTCCCAGAAAGCAACACAAAAGCAACCAGCGGCGATGAAATGAAACAAAGAATAAAGGAGGCAACATCAATCATCAACGACCAATTATGAATAAAAAAACATTAAGTTCAATAAATACAAAACATTAAATACAAACATTCAGCCCGCGTAGCACATCATCCGCTGCACGGGCTGAATTTTACATTCCCCTTATCCCATCGGCATGAGTTTTCGATTGTAACACGACAAGTTGCACCTATCAGAAAATGTCGGAATGAGTGCCTGTCTGCAGAAACAGGAGAGTCAACTGCTGATTGTCCTGCTGCCAAGTCATCAGCCAGTCGGGCTGGATGTGGCATTCCCATATTCCACGCATATTGCCTGAAAGTTTGTGCGGACGATACTTCGGCGGTAGCGAACCGTTTGCTTCAAGCAAGTCCATCGCATCGGTGATGAGTTGCATGTTGAACCCTCGCCTGATGCAGCGTTGGAAGTCTTTCTTGAATTGGGACGATAATCTGATTTGATATGCCATGACTATAGCCCCATTTCTTTGTAGAAGTCCTTGAGCGAGTTGTACTGCGTCACACCCTTGCCTTTCACGGCATCCTCTATGACCTTGATGCTTGCATCGTTCAGATACAGGCCTGTCTCTGGGTCATAAAGTTGGGGCTTGGCTTTTTCTCTCTGTATCTTTACGGAGGCCACTCCCATCAGCATCTTGCATGCCTGCTTCACTTTCGAAACGAGGCTCTCATCGGGTACTTGTAATATGATTGTTGCCATGATTTTCTTCTGTATTTCTGTTTTCGTCGGCAAAGTAAACGAAAAAGACACAAATATCCAAACATTCCCCCGTCTTTTTTCACTTTTCTTTCACAAACCTCTACTCCTAATTCTTAACTCCATTGTTCCTTGTACAGGGAAATGAAAAGTAAAACGAGTTTTCCTTTTCTATTTCGCTCGTTTTTTCGTAACGTTGGCTCCGCCGAAGTTACTTGCACTCGGAAATGGAAAGTAAAACGAGTTTTCCTTTTCTATTTCGCTCGTTTTTTCGTAACGTTGGCTCCGCCGAAGTTACTTGCACTCGGAAATGAAAAGTAAAACGAGTTTTCCTTTTCTATTTCGCTCGTTTTTTCGTAACTTTGCACCCAAAACAACGACACTATGGCAACAGAAAATACAATACTGGAAAAATTGGAAGGGTTGGTGCCTCGGTTTGAAGAGGTGTCAACCCTCATTACCGACCCGAACGTCATTGCCGACCAGAAGCGGTATGTGCAGTTGACGAAGGAATACAAGAATCTGGAGGACATCATGAAGGCCCGACAGGAGTATATCAATGCGGTGAAGGGACTGGAGGAGGCGAAGGAGATGCTCTTGATGGAGGATGACCCGGAAATGAAGGAGATGGCACGTGAGGAGATGGCCGTGAACGAGAAGCGCATTCCCGAACTGGAGGAGGAAATCAAGTTGCTGCTCATCCCTGCCGACCCTGAGGACAGCAAGAACGTGACGCTGGAAATCCGTGGCGGCACGGGTGGCGATGAGGCGGCTCTGTTTGCAGGCGACCTCTTCCGCATGTACTCGAAATACTGCGAAATCAAAGGCTGGCACCTCACCGTGTCCTCGTTCTCGGAGGGTGCTGTGGGTGGCTACAAGGAAATCATCTGCAACGTGACGGGCGAGAATGTGTATGGCACGATGAAGTATGAGTCGGGGGTGCATCGTGTACAGCGTGTGCCTGTGACGGAAACGCAGGGTCGTGTGCATACTTCGGCTGCCACGGTGGCTGTCTTGCCCGAAGCGGAGGCTTTTGACGTGCAGATTAACGAAGGCGAAATCAAGTGGGACACTTTCCGCTCGTCGGGTGCTGGCGGTCAGAACGTGAACAAGGTGGAGTCGGGTGTGCGTGCCCGCTATATGTGGACAAACCCCAACACGGGCGAGAAGGAGGAGATTCTGGTGGAGTGTACCGAAACGCGCGACCAGCCGAAGAACAAGGAACGTGCCTTGGCTCGTCTGCGCACCTACATCTACGACCGCGAGCATCAGAAGTACATCGACGACATCGCCTCTCGCCGCAAGACGCTCGTCTCCACGGGTGACCGCTCGGCAAAAATCCGCACTTACAACTATCCGCAAGGCCGCATCCACCGCATCAACTACACCATCTACAACCTCGCCGCCTTCATGGATGGCGACATCCAGGACTGCATCGACCACCTCATCGTGGCAGAGAATGCGGAGAGGCTGAAAGAGGCAGAACTGTAACCAGCCCATGCACTGGGCGATTTTCATTAGAGTGATGAAACCAATGAAGTTATCAGCAACACCACAAGCCATTGCCAGAGCGTTTCAGATGTGCGTGAAACGCTTCCCGGTATCGGCAGCCTATATCACGGCATTGTCGATATTCCTCATCTTCAGCATCATTGATGATGGAGACATTCTGGAAGGTAGCCTTACTGGTGCTGTAAGTTACTACCTGTCGGTGGGTTTTGTGCTTTCGCTGACACTCCATTTATGGCAAGAAGAGGGACAAAAGCGGCACACGGTGCTGATTGTCAATATGGTGACGCACCTGATTCTTCTTGTTGACACTATCTATATCTACCATATTCTTGAGGACAGCAACAGTTATCACTATGAGGTATGGGTGGCTCACACATCCGTCATTTTATCACTTCTACTCTCGCTATTTTTTCTCTCGTTCTTCAAAGAAAAAGACAATATCGCCTCGTGGAATTTCACCATGAACATTTTGGTCAACCTCTTCATCTGCCATTTCATTGGAGAAGTGATGTGGGGTGGTTTCTCCGTGCTGTTGTCTTCGTTCAACTTCCTGTTCCATATCGATTTCGATTCCAAATGGTATATGGTCATCGGTGTGCTGACGGGATTGCTGCTGGCTTCGTGGCTATTCCTCGGAAGGATTCCTAACGGAGAAAACAAGCATGACCGCACACCCATCGATTCAGGATTTCTCAACGCCGTGATGCGTTTCCTCTTCCTGCCGCTCGTAGGACTCTACATCATCGTGCTCTACATTTATGCCATACAGATTCTCATCCAATGGGAACTGCCCAACGGATGGGTGTCGTGGCTGGTGGTGACATCGATGGTGGGACTCATCATTATCGAGTTCGGACTTTATCCCGTCAGGAAAGCGCAGGCAAGAAAGGCTGACAACCTCATTGCTCGCTATCTGCCCGTAGCCATCCTGCCGCTGCTCTTGCTCATGACGGTCGGCATCATCCGTCGCTTCAGCGACTATGGCATCACCATCAACCGCCTCTACCTCATCACGCTCAACCTCTGGTTCTATTTCGTCTGCATCACGCTGTTCATCACGAAGGCACGACGCATCAACTGGATCACCATATCATTTGCCCTCATCTTCATGCTCACATCGGCATTCCCTGTCAACTATTTCAGCATCACGCAGAACTACCTGGAAAGCCGCATTGCCCAAACCCTTGCGGAGAAAAAACTACCGCTCAATGCGCAGCAATACGAACAACTACTCAACACCCTCCCCAAAGAAGAAGCCATCCTGCTCAACGACCGTCTGAAATACCTTGACAACACTTATGGCGACACCTACACCAAGCAATACGTGAAGGACTCTACATACATCTCCTTCTACTATTATGATACAAACCTTCGTGCCGATTCCGTGTCCGTCAACACAAACGAATACATAGGCAACTCGTGTACGAACTACGCCATCAACATACCTGAAGGCTACAGCCACATCATCAAGGTGTACACTTCTCCCACATTCTGCAAGAAAAGCCAGAAAATAGTAAAAGTCGTACCTACTTTCAAAGAGAAAGCCATTGACACCGTTCTCGTCAATCTCGACACGCTCAGAGCCTACCGCAAAAAGATGGATGCCCCCATCCAACTGCCCTGCTCCACAGACAAGTCCCTCTATTATGCCACATCCTTCTCCATCGAAAGCGATGTGACTGACGACAATGAAGAAGGCTACAGGGTGGATGTCACAGGCTTCATGCTTCAGAAATAACAGTATAACAATAAAATCACTAATATGGCAAAGTATTTCATAAAGTCTGTAGAGAAATCCCCAAGATGGGGCGAGAAAGATTCTTTGGGAAGAAATCGTTTTTTGGCGATTGTACGTTTTACAAAAACACGCAACAAATACACATCCGCTTCTGCAGGTTACAAAGATTATCCATTAAGTTATGACCTATATGGTCTTTATGGAAACGATGAACAATGTCAAGACTCAAACGGCAATTTTGATAGCGAAGCTGCTTTTAAGCAATTCGAGAAGGAGGCGCATGGTGAAGAAATCCAAGAAGGGCTCAATCTTTATGACATCAAACTGCCTTTTGAAGTAAAAGTAAAAGATAGCGACAAGTATAATCCATTTAGTGTTCAACGCCAAGCGTTCTACGGTAGTGAAAGCGAAGCCAAAGAATACGTTATAGCAGCATTAAAACGCGACCTTGCTATTGGTCGATTAACTAAAGTACGTCCAAAAATGACACGTCAAGAACTTATCAATCAGATTTTCACCAAGAAGACCTTCCTGTGCGTGGGTCTCGACACCGACATCAAGAAGATTCCAGAGCACCTGCTGAAGGAGGAAGACCCCATCTTCGCCTTCAACAAGGCGATTATCGATGCCACGGCACCCTATTGTGTGGCATACAAGCCCAACCTCGCTTTTTATGAGAGCATGGGCGTGAAGGGCTGGATTTCGTTTGAGAAGACCATCACCTACCTGAACGAGAACTACCCGCAACACTTCATCATTGCGGATGCCAAGCGTGGCGACATCGGCAACACCAGCGCGATGTATGCCCGCACGTTCTTCGAGGAAATCAACCTCGATGCCCTCACGGTGGCTCCCTACATGGGCGAGGACAGCGTCACGCCTTTCCTGCAATATGAAGGCAAGTGGGTCATTCTCTTGGCTCTTACCTCCAACAAAGGTAGCCACGATTTCCAGTTGACCACCGACGCTGACGGTGAACGTCTCTTTGAGAAGGTGTTGAAGAAGAGTCAGGAATGGGGCAACAAGGACAATATGATGTATGTGGTAGGTGCCACACAAGGTCAGATGTTTGAGGACATCCGCAAGGTGGCTCCCGACCACTTCCTGCTCGTGCCCGGCATCGGCGCACAAGGCGGCAGCCTCGAAGAGGTGTGCAAGTACGGCATGACCAAGGATTGCGGCCTCATCGTCAACTCCTCACGCGCCATCATCTACGCCGACAAGACCGAGCGGTTCGCCGAGGTGGCAGGTGAGGAAGCGAAGAAAGTGGCAGAACAAATGGCAAAAATACTTAATTCTTAACTCTCATCGTGCAGTCCGCTAAAATCATCAACGACCCCGTGTTCGGGTTCATCCGTGTGCCTCGCGGTTTGTTGCTCGACATCGTGCATCATCCTGCCTTCTACCGTCTCAGCCGCATCAAGCAGTTGGGAGGTGCCAACATCGTCTATCCTGGGGCACAACACACCCGTTTCCAGCACTCGCTCGGTGCCTTCCATCTGATGGGCAAGGCAATCCTGTCGCTTCAGCAGAAGGGGCACTTCATCTTCGACAGCGAGGCGGAAGCCGTACAGGCAGCCATCCTCCTGCACGACATTGGGCACGGTCCTTTCAGCCATGTGCTCGAACACACACTCATTCATGGGGTGAGCCATGAGGACATCTCGTTGATGATCATGGAACAGATGAACGAGGAGTTTCGCGGACAACTCTCCCTCGCCATCAAGATTTTCAAGGACGAATACCCTAAACGGTTCCTCCATCAACTCATCTCCTCACAACTCGACATGGACAGGCTCGACTACCTGAAGCGCGATGCCTTCTTCACCGGCGTGAACGAAGCCAACATCGGTTCCTCACGCATCATCGACATGCTCGACATGGTGGATGACCAACTGGTGGTGGACAAGAAGGGTATTTACTCCATCGAGAACTACCTCGTCAGCCGCCGCCTCATGTACTGGCAGGTGTATCTGCACAAGACCTCCGTGGCAGCCGAGCACGTGATGATCAATGCACTGAAACGGGCAAAGCAACTGGCGAAGCAAGAACTCTCAACTGTCAACTCTCAACAGCCAACTTTATTCGCCTCCCCTGCCCTACACTTCTTCCTCTACAACGACATCGACCGCAAGACTTTCTTCAGCAATCCTGATTGCTTGCGCCATTATCTGACCTTAGACGACAACGACATCTGGTCAGCCATGAAGGTGTGGTGCAACCATCCCGACCCCATCCTCTCCCTGCTCAGCCGCGACTTCATCAACCGCAACATCTTCAAGGTGGAGATGAGCGACGAACCTGTTGCCGAAGAACACAAGCAGCAGAAACTGCAAGAGTTGGCGGAACATTACTATGTATCAACAGACGATGCCAACTACCTCATTTCCAACATTGAAGTAGGCAAAGACATGTACAGTATGGACGATGACCAGATAGAAATCCGCTTCAACGATGGCACCACACGCGACCTGACAGAAGCAAGCGACATGCTGAGCACATCGCTTGCCACCAAGAAAATCCGCAAGCACTATTTCTGCTACCAGCGGATGTAAGAGGAATTAAACTCCAGAAAGGTTTGCACTCACAAAGGCGTACCCCTCGACTACGACAAAGCGTACCCCTCGGGTACGGCACTTCGTAGCCGAGGGGTACGCTTTTGTTGTCATGTCAGTTTTGGCACAAGGAATCACTTGCCTGAATCGAGCAGCCACTTGTCATCCACCTTGACCACCTTGTTCTTTTCGCTCTTGGCTGAGCCATCAACATATTTCAATGTATAGTCAACATTAGCGGAGTTGCCATCTTCTGCCATCTCCACGTTTGTGATTTCCACACCAGAAATGCCACCTTTCTTGTCGAGTTCCTTACCCAACTTGTCGCGAAGCATGGCTGCATACTGTTGCTTTTGACTATCAGTAAGTGACTTCTTGAAATAGAAGAGGTCAATAGCATCCTCATATTGTCCTGCTTGGATGTCTGCCACATACTGCTGTATCACGCCTTCAGGCGAATTCTTAGAGCATGACACCAAAGTAAAGACTACAAGCGCAAGGCTCAGAATAGAAAGAACTTTTTTCATTGTTGTTGAGTTTTAAAGGGTTTAACATATATAATCTTTGAACTATTTTCGATGTCGCACGGGAAGATGCACTCACCATCCTTACTGAAAAGACTCGGCACCTCATGACGATGCCCCTCGCTTAGGTCAATGCCCTGATGAAGGTAGGCTTGCCAGACAAGTTCTGTGCAGTAAATTTGGAGAGTGTCTGACAAGAGATAGTCATTATCGAACTCTACTCGCTCCTCCACTTTCCGCAAGGCGTAGCGGGTTGCTTCGGCTGCCATGCTGTCGGAACAGTCCACCCTCATCCATGCGCCACGAACGGCCCTGTCGGCAGCATAGAAATCGCTAATGGATTCTTCTTTCAACCACTCCGGTTGCCCCTTCTCAGCCTCCCCTGGAACAGCATGGATGACCATCCATTGAGCCGTAAGCGTGTCATAGTGGAGGATACCGATGTGAGAATAGATGGAACTGCTTGCCTCTGTCACCACCCGACTTTCGGCTCCGTAGCCACACCGCAGGACGAGGTCACCTTCTCGAAATGCTTCCTGTCCGGTCAGCACCACCACCTCATGGTGTTCAGCACACCCGTATAAGACGAGTGCTATCAGAAGGATGAGTTTGAGCGACTTTACCATAATTGCATCAAAATTCGCAGGATTTCTTTATATAAAGGCGATGCAGAGGATTGAGAAATTTAGGGGTTACGATTGGGAGACAGTTCTCAATTCAATGTTCTGCTATAAATTGCCTGAAAGAGCACCCGACTCAAAGCCACCGCCTGTTTCGTGGCTCGTCTGTCGGGTGTAAAGGTACAACAGAAAGTTGAAATGACCAAATGCTATTCACACATTCTAACGTAAGTATTTCAAGCATAAATCATCCCACTTCTGCCTCTATCTCTTTCTGAGCATAGATTACAGCATCACATTTCACCTCGTCCTCACCCTCAACGGTATCCAGCACCTTGTCTGCCAACCAAATAGTCAGCAGTTCTTTCTCGTCAATTTCAAGGAGTTTGGCCATAATAGGGATATGACTCCGTTTGGCTTTCCTTTCTCCACGCTCTATCTTGCTATACATAGGCGTGTCTATATCCAGTGCAGCCGCCAGTTTCCGCTGCACCATCCCATGTTCATCTCTGAGTTCTTTTATCTTCTTTCCGAATATCATACGCTTCCTTTTAGTCTTTTCTAACTTTCCGATACTTTTGATTCTTACTATTGGGCTTTTTAGGCTCGGTCATTTCTATAAAACCATACTCAACTAAGGGCTTGATTTGATTGGCTATGTTTGTTGAGTTGTAAGCATATCCTA
>CAJOLW010000053.1 GCA_905235525.1 uncultured Bacteroidaceae bacterium | reverse complement strand
GGTGTTCCACCTCTTCCCATCCCGAACAGAGAAGTTAAGCCCGGGCGCGCCGATGGTACTGCACCGCAATGCGGGAGAGTAGGTCGCCGCCTTCTTGAGAGAGAACCTCTGCAATACAATATTGCGGAGGTTCTTTCGTTATATATGATAGTATGCAAATGTTTGACAGAATACGTAATATTAGATATGTATTGGTCCTGTTCGCTATATTGATAGCAATAGGGTCATTGTTGACATCTAACTATCTTATTTCGGATTTGGAGGAGGAGGAACGGAACCGAATGGAAGTGTGGGCGGAGGCAATGCGTTCCTTGAATGCAGCAGATGAGAACACTGATATGAACTTGGTGCTGAAAGTGATCAATGGAAACCATACGATTCCTGTTATTATAGTAGATAGAGAAGGTAATGCTCTTTCATACCGAAACATCGAAAAGTCTTTTGTGGTAGGAGAAGATTCGATGGGGTATTTGTCTGCTTTGGCAAAAGAATATAAGGGAAATGGTCGTTCTATCCGTATTGATATGCCTCAAGAGTATGATCCCCACGATTACATCACCATCTGTTATGATGAGTCGTTGATGTTGAAGCGATTAGCGATATATCCATATATTCAGTTAGGCGTTGTTGTTCTGTTTGTTCTCATTGCTATTTTTGCGATATTCTCAGCAATGAGAGCGGAACAAAATAAGGTGTGGGTTGGATTGTCAAAAGAAACGGCTCATCAGTTGGGCACCCCGATTTCAAGTTTGATGGCTTGGCATGAAGTGTTGAGGGAAACTTATCCTAATGATACGTTGTTGCCTGAGATGGAGAAAGATATCAAGCGGTTGGAACGAATTGCGGACCGTTTTTCTAAGATAGGCTCTATTCCTGAACTGAAGCAGGAAAATGTACTTGAAGTGATAGACAGGGTGGTGGCTTATATGAGAAAACGAACGTCAGAGAAAGTAAGCATCACAACACATTATCCAGATGAACCTGTGGTGGTTAGTTTGGTCGCAAGTTTGTTTGAGTGGGTGGCTGAAAATCTTTGTAAAAACGCAGTGGATGCCATGGATGGTGCAGGCCATATTGACATTACGGTGGACGAGGACGAACGGTGGGTGTATGTGGATGTGAAGGATACGGGTAAAGGTATAGCAAAAGGAAATTATGAATCGGTATTCAAGCCAGGATTTACAACGAAGAAGCGTGGCTGGGGGCTTGGCCTTTCTTTGGCAAAAAGAATTGTAGAGGACTACCATAAAGGTAAAATTTATGTCATAGATTCGGAGGTGGGTGTGGGTACAACCTTTCGTATTGAACTGCCGAAAGCCCCGTCAAGAGTGTAAAAATACGTGGCAAACCTGTGAAAAATCCTTCCGAAATGAAAAAGTTACAATTTTTTCATCTTTGTTAAGAAAGAAATTTGTACCTTTGCACTCCAAATGAGTATAATGGATACTTATAAGATTGATTTATTGAGTCCTGGACTTGGAGGAAAAACCTTTGAGTTTGAGATTGGCAATGATTTTTTTGCTGACATAGAGGGACTCATCCAGCGTGGCAAAATCCACACAACAGTGGTTTGTTTAAGTGCTGGTGCTGTCTATAAGTTTCGTATTCATAGTGTTGGCACAGTTATTGTTCCTTGCGACCGTTGTCTGTCAGATCTCGAATTGCGGATTGAGACTGCGGATGATTTGAACGTGAAGTTGGGCAATGAGTATGCTGACGAAGGTGACTGTGTGGTGATTCCTGAGTCAGAAGGTTATCTTGACCTTGCACAGTTCATCTATGAGTTCATTGCGCTCAGCATGCCGATGACGTGTTGTCACGAACCTGGAAAATGTGATGACACGATGATGCACGAACTCAGCCGTCACCAGTCCACCCGAAGTGGATATGAGGATGCAGAGCGAGAGGATTCAACTGAAAATGGTGATAGACCAAACGTATTCACGGGGAAGGATTCCGACGAACCCGTTGATAGTCGCTGGGCTGCACTGAAACAATTAAAAGAACAATTTAAAAAATAAAAGAAAATGGCACATCCTAAAAGAAGACAGTCAAAGACTCGTACAAGAAAAAGAAGAACTCATGACGTTGCAGTAGCACCAACACTGGCAGTTTGTCCAAACTGTGGTGAATTCTACGTATATCACACTGTATGTTCTGCATGCGGTTACTATCGTGGCAAGGTGGCAATTGTTAAGGAAGCAGCAATCTAAAAAAACACTCCTCTCGTATGGGAAAAATCAACGCTGTTATTACTGGTGTAGGCGGTTGGGTTCCTACTTATATCCTCGACAACGAGGAGATGTCCACTATCGTTGAAACAAGTGATGAGTGGATTATGGAACGCATCGGTGTGAAGACCCGTCACATCCTGAAACCCGAAGAAGGTGCTGGTACATCTTTCATGATGACCAAGGCTGTGAAGCAGTTGCTTGACAAGACAGGTGCTGACCCTGATTCCATTGAGGCTGTGATTGTTGCCACAACAACCCCCGACTACCATTTCCCTTCTACAGCATCACTCATCATTGGCAACCTTGATTTGAAGCATGCTTTTGGCTTCGACATGGAGGCTGCATGTGCAGGTTTCCTCTATGCCATGGAGACAGGTGCAAGTTTCATCCGCAGCGGACGTTATAAGCGTATCATCGTTTGTGGGGGTGACCATATGTCCTCTATGACCAACTATCAGGACCGCAATACTTGCCCGATCTTTGGTGATGGTGCAGCATGCGTGATGATGGAGGCAACAGAAGAGGATTATGGTTTGATGGACAGTTATTTCCGTGTAGATGGTAAGGGATATGAAAACCTTCACATGGCGGCAGGCGGTTCTGCCAACATGCCCAGCCATGAGACGGTTGACCAGCGTCTCCACTTCGTTTACCAGGAAGGTCGCGCTGTGTTCAAACATGCAGTGACAGACATGTCTGATGCTGTGGAACTTGTTGCAAAGCGCAATAATCTCACCAAGGATGACATTGCATGGGTCGTTCCTCATCAGGCAAACGTGCGCATTGAAAGCGCCGTGGCACGCCGTGTCGGTGTGGAAGAGGATCACGTGATGATTAACATCGACCATATGGCCAATACCTCAGGTGGTACACTTCCGCTCTGCCTTTGGGAGTATGAGCCACAACTCAAGAAGGGCGACAAACTCATCTTCACCGCTTTCGGCGCAGGCTTCACATGGGGCGCAAGTTACATGATTTGGGGCTATGACGGTAGCAAGTTTGCCGACACACCAGCCGAGTTCTACAAGGAAGGCGTGATTAGCCGTGAAGAATGGTATGCCAAGAGAGGAAGAAAGTAATTTTTTAGTGAAAAGTGAAGAGTAAAAAGTGAAAAATCCAAGTTACTCCTACTCGAATGGGGTAATATGGATTTCTCACTTTTCACTCTTCACTTTTTTATTTAGAATAACTATGCATAAATCAGGTTTTGTAAATATCGTCGGTAATCCCAATGTGGGCAAATCTACATTGATGAATCTGCTCGTGGGCGAGCGCATCTCCATTGCCACTTTCAAGGCGCAGACCACACGCCATCGCATCATGGGTATCATCAATGATGACGATGCACAGATTGTGTTTTCAGACACACCAGGTGTGCTGAAACCCAACTATAAGTTGCAGGAGTCTATGCTTGCCTTCTCTGAAGGTGCGTTGGTAGATGCTGATGTGCTGCTCTATGTCACAGACCCGACGGAGAAAGTCGATAAGAATGCAGATTTCTTGGCAAAGGTGGCGCAGATGGAAGTGCCTGTTCTTGTTCTTATCAACAAGATAGACCTGACTGACGAGAAGAATCTTGTGACCCTGGTGGAGCAGTGGCATGAACTTCTGCCCAAGGCAGAGATTTTGCCCATTTCTGCTCTGCACAAATTCAATGTTCAACCTGTTTTGGCACGTATCAAGGAACTGTTGCCCGAGTGTCCTCCTTACTTTGATAAAGACCAACTGACAGACAAACCCGCCAAGTTCTTTGTCACAGAAATCATTCGTGAGAAGATACTGCTCTACTACGACAAGGAGATACCTTATTCTGTCGAGGTCGGTGTGGAGAGTTTCAAGGAAGATAAGACCCACATCCACATTAACGCTGTTATTTATGTGGAGCGTGACTCACAGAAGGGTATCATCATCGGTCATCAGGGTAAGGCACTGAAGAAGGTGGCTACCGAAGCCCGTAAGAGTCTTGAAAAGTTCTTTGGCAAGAGCATCTATCTGGAAACATTTGTCAAGGTTGATAAAGACTGGCGCAATTCTACGAAGGAACTGAATTTGTTTGGGTACAATCCTGAGTGACAAATAGATGGCGAGGTTTCTTGTTGTCATATACTGTATGTTGTCGAGCCTGGTAGCGTATACGCAATCACTCAGGACGGACACAATGGAGAATGACCGCATTACTCGCCCAAAGCATTGGGGATACGAGGCTGAATTGCAGGCTGGGCAGGTGCTGAAACTGGACAAATACCAGAAAGCCTACATGATTGGAAAATCAGATTATTCTTTGGCACTCAAGTTCAATCATGTAAGTCTGCCTTCGGATAGTGATGCCTATGCTTGCGACTATCATTATCCCACCTTTTCCATCGTTGGCAAATTCAGCAAAAACAATGGTGCCACCATGCACCGCAACGAAGACTATCCGCGCTGGAGCACCTTGTCGGAGGACTATTATGATATCGCTCCTTACAACACACATTTAGGCAACTCTTTCGCCGTCTATGGCTCTTTTTCTTATCCTCTGTATCGTGGTGCTCGGTGGGAGTTTGATGCCAGTGTCAATTTGGGACTTGCCTATTCTGCCAGTAAATACGACAAACAGACCAGTGTGGATAACGACATGATTGGCTCACACATCCTGTTTTATGCAGGAGGGGGTATAAGTGCCACCTATCGTGTTGCACATTCTTGGGGCATTAAGGCGGGCTTAGATTATTGGCACATCAGTAATGGAAGTACTCGCCAACCTAACCGTAGTGCAAACATCCTCGGCCCCACGATAGGTATGGTGTACTATCCCTATTACGAGAGGTTGCTTCAGCAACGCCATGCCTATATTCCACCCAAGTTTAAGTCATATTGGTACATGAATGTCAAGGGAGGTGTCGGGGTACAGACACGTATGGAAGATTGGGAGCGCACACAATATAAAATCACGAAAGATCATCCCGATTGGAGAATGGAAGACTTTACGGTTTATTCGGTAGCATCCCTGCAAGCCGACATCATGTACCGCTACGCAAGGGTTGGAGCCCTTGGTGGAGGTCTTGACATCCAGTATTGCTCATGCTATTCCCATCTTCGCGACATGGACGCAGCCATGGGTTACAATTGTGAGCATAACCCCTGGTCGATAGCCCTCGACTTGAAGCACACATTCTTCTATGGAAAAATATCGTTTGCATTAGGTGGAGGTGTCTATCTTTACAGGCAGATGGGTGACTATTCCAAACGCAACGATCCTTTCTATTTTAACCGCATCGGCGTACACTACACCATTCCCAAACTACACAACCTCACTGCAGGTATCGAAGTGAAGGCGCATCTCACCAAGGCTGACTTTGCGGAATTAGTGGTGAGTTACCCTATTGAACTGAGAAAGCGGAAAGCAAACTGAGATGACCCCGAGAGTTTAACATAAAACTTTCGGGGTCATCTCAGTTTGCTTTCCGCTTATCATTTCACATTTAAGATAACTCTTTGGTAGGAAACCAGTTGGAACGGACCGTCATCATGCACTTCACAAATGAGGTGCATTTTTTTTCCTCCAGCCGTAGGAGGCACTTGGAATTGTAAGCATGGACTGGAGTTGTCCGTGATGAGTTCTGTTGAGAAAGTGCTTGCTTCGGGTTGATGCCACCAACGGAAAGAGAGGCGGTCCCCTTCGGCATCTTTTGACATTGAGGCATCCAGCGTGATAATCTTCCCCGCTTTCACCTTTAGAAGAAGTGGCTTGAGGGAGTGTTTCCCGTTGATGTAGACAATTGGGTTGGTGTTACCTTTTCCCTCCTTTGCCCATTGCATTCGAGCAGAGAAGTCATTGAGTTCATCGGGATAGAATCGTTGCTTGTAACCTTCGGTGATGCGTCTTTGTGGTTGTTGCCAACTGACCCATGCGTAAGTGAGCGAGTCGGCACAAAGCCCAAAGGTGTGGCACCCTCCCCATCCTGCCTGAGTGGGGTCATCAGGGTCGTTGAGCCCATAGGGCATAAGGTGGAGGAACGACGGGGTGTCGCCTTCCACGCCCCATTTGTAGTTCGGGTAGATGCTGCCCATC
>CAJOLW010000052.1 GCA_905235525.1 uncultured Bacteroidaceae bacterium | reverse complement strand
CTTGTCTGCATACACATGGTAGGCTCCTCGGTAACCCGTCAGCGGGCGAGAAGAGAGGCTATCCTTCTCGATGCTTTGGCAAATGCGCCCGTCCCAAAGGTCAATGCTGTGGGGAGTGGTGGCAGCAATCCTGCCGTCGGGCAGTTGCAGGATGTGCAGGACACAGTTGCTGCTGAGTCCGTCGGACGTGTCAATCGAGGAAAACACAAACTGTTGTGCCCCACAGATGATGGAGCACAACAATCCGATGATATGTAGGAACGTCCGTTTCAAAACTTAATTGTTGAAGAATTAAAGAATTGAAAAACTTTCAGGTCGGGGTTGACTATTTCTATCATTGCGCTTTCTCGTCCAAGTAGGAGTCCTTGAATCCCAAGAAGTAGAGCACACCGTCCAGTCCTATAGTGTTGATACTCTGCTGTGCATTCGCCACAACACGAGGCTTGGCATGGAAGGCAATACCCAAACCTGCTTGTGAAAGCATAGGCAAATCGTTCGCTCCATCACCCACGGCTATCGTTTGCTGCAAATCCACTTTCTCCACTTGTGCAATCAGTTTCAGCAATTCTGCCTTACGTCTGCCATCGACTATCTCACCTACGTAATTGCCTGTCAGATGTCCTGTTTCATCGATTTCCAACTCATTGGCATACACATAATCTATGGCATACTTCTTCTGGATATATTCGCCAAAGAACGTGAAGCCACCACTCAAGATAGCAATCTTATAACCATATTTCTTCAGCACATACATCAATCTGTCCACACCTTCCGTAAAGGGCAAATTTTCTGCTATTTCACGCATTACACTCACGTCTAAACCTTTCAGCAACTTACATCGTCGTGTGAAACTCTCCTTAAAATCAATTTCCCCACGCATTGCACTCTCCGTGATAGCAGAAACCTCTTCATACACACCATTCCTCCTCGCCAGTTCATCAATCACCTCTGTTTGTATGAGCGTTGAATCCATGTCGAAGCAAATCAGTCGGCGCATACGGCGATACATATTATCAATCTGGAATGAACCATCTATCTCCAACTCACTCGACATCCTCAACAACTCGGCATGCAGTGCCTCCTTATCGCGCGGCACCCCACGCACCGAGAACTGGATACATGCTCTTGTCTTCTCCATCGGATGGAGAATGCTCGCACGGCCTGACAATCGTTTGATTCCATCTATATTCAACCCTTGTTGCGCAACAAGTTTACTCACAGCCTCAATCTGCTTGGCACGAAGTCGTCTTCCTAACACTGTCAGAATGTAACGATTCTTGCCTTGACGTCCAACCCAAGCCTCATACTCATCCATAGTCACAGGTGCAAAACCAATGTTCACGCCTAACTCGTTCGCCTTGAAAAGCAGGTCTTTCATCACATGTCCAGATTTATCCTCCGCAACCCTAATCAAGATACCCAACGAAAGGGTCGAGTGAATATCTGCCTGTCCAATATCCTGAATATCCACATCATACTGAGACAAAATGTCCATAATGCTTGCCGTCAATCCTGGACGGTCTTCACCTGTAATGCGTAATAATATCAGTTCTTCCATATCTTGGTTCTTCTTGGTTTAGGCTACAAAGGTACATAATTTAATTTACAAATCATTAAGTTTAATCGACAAATCGCAAATTTAATGCACAAATCCCCTATTCCTCGGATGATGCTCCAAGATTTCCTCACGCAAATGGGAGGTGTCAATGTGGGTATAGATTTGAGTGGTGGCGATGGACTCATGCCCCAACATGGCTTGGATGGCACGAAGATTAGCACCACCTTCGAGCAAGGAGGTGGCGAAGGAGTGACGGAAGGTGTGTGGGGAGACCGTTTTCTGGATGCCCGCTTTTGCCACAAGTTCCTTAATCATGAGGAACACCATCACTCGAGTGAGGGGTTTCTTGCGGCGATGACTGACAAACACATAATCTTGGTATTCAAGAGGAATCGACAATGTATTGCGACCTTTGAAATAGAGTTCCAACTCATGGATGGCTTTCTCGGAGATGGGTACCAAGCGTTGCTTAGAACCTTTGCCTTCCACCTTGATGAACTGTTCATCAAGAAAAAGGTTGCTGAGTTTCAAGTTGATCAATTCGGACACTCGGAGCCCACAACTGAACAGAGTCTCAATGATGGCCTTGTTGCGGTGGCCTTCAGGTAGGCTGAGATCGATAGCATCCTCAATTGCGTCAATCTCTTCCACCGAAAGCACGTCAGGCAGATGCTGGGGTTTCTTGGGAAATTCGAGCAGTTCTGTGGGATTGACCTCCAGCACATCGCTAAGCACCAGAAAATGGTAGAAACTCCTCACGCCTGATAGTATGCGCGAGAGAGAGACTGGATGGATACCCACATCCATCATGAGAGCCGAAAAATGATGCACATCCTCCAACTCAATCGACAAGAAGTCTTTACCTTCATCTTTCAGAAAACGCAAGAACTTGTCGAGGTCGCGCATATAGGCATCAATCGTATTACTCCCCTTCTCCAGTTTCAGGTATTGGTAGTATCGGCGAATCAATCGCTGCTGCTGTTGTTGTTCCATAGATGCAAAGGTAGGAAATAAAGTGAAAAGTGAAAAGTGAAAAGTGAAAAATCTGGGTAACTTGCCATGCGGATTGTGTCTCATTAGCACAGGTTACTTAGATTTTTCACTTTTCACTTTTCACTTTTCACTTTATTTCCTTACCTTTGCACACAAATAAACATTTCAACATGAAAAAGTTTCTATCACTTTTAGTTTTTAGTTTATCTGTTTTAACCTCCTTTGCCCAAACAGAGCACAACTTTTCTGTGGCAAAGAGCCTCGACACCTTCAATAGCATTTACCGACAACTCGATATCTTCTATGTAGATTCATTGGAAGCCAACAAGGTCATCAAGGTGGGCATTGATGCCATGTTGAAGGAACTGGACCCCTACACCGTCTATTATCCCGAGGAGGGCATGGACGAACTGAAGATGATGACAACGGGCAAGTATGGTGGCATCGGCTCCATCATCCACATGCGGAAAGACTCAACCGTCATCATCTCCGAGCCTTACCCTGACATGCCCGCTGCTGAAGTGGGTTTGCAAGTGGGCGATGTGCTGCTGAAAATCGACGACACCGATTTGAAGGGTAAGAACACCTCGGAAGTGAGCGAGATGCTGCGCGGAGAACCTGGCACGACTTTCTTGCTGAGAATACAACGTCCCGGGGAGAAAAACACACGCGACTTCAAGGTGACACGCCGCAGCATCAAGAAGGCAGCAGTGCCATACATTGGGCTCATCGATGATGCAGGCTACATCAGTCTGACGGAGTTCACCGAAGGATGTGCTAAAGAGGTGAGGAAATCGGTTATCAACCTGAAAGAAAAGGGTGCCAAGAGCATCATTCTCGACTTGCGCAACAATGGTGGAGGATTGCTGAATGAAGCCATTGATATGGTTAACCTCTTCACGCCCAAAAACCTGAAGATTGTGGAAACCAAAGGTAAGATGGTGGCTGCCAACTACTCCTACACCACTCAAAATGACCCACTTGACCTCGAGATTCCACTTGCCATCTTGGTCGATGGCAGTACAGCGAGCGCATCCGAAATCGTTTCGGGAGCACTCCAAGACCTTGACCGCGCCGTGGTGGTGGGCACTGAGACATTCGGAAAAGGATTGGTACAGAGTTCACGTGAACTACCCTACAATGGCAGTTTGAAACTGACTACCGCCAAATATTACATCCCTTCAGGACGATGCATCCAAAAAATCGATTACAAGAAACTTCGTCAGGATGCCGAGACCTATCGCACCACAGGCAAACGCCCCGAGAAGGCTGACAGCACGAAGACCATCTTCCACACGGCAGGTGGACGCGAGGTGACCGAAGGCAGCGGCATCAAGCCCGATGTGACGGTGAAGCACGACAGCATCTCACCAGTGGTTTATTACCCCCTCGCAGTGGGTCCAACCATAGAGGCGCTCAACACAATGGCCACTCAATCCACCCTGCTGGTTAGCCTTTTCAACGACGATGCACTGACCGATTGGGGCACAAAATATTTCCAGAGCCACCCCAATGTTCCAACGGTGAAAGACCTGACCATCACCGACAGCGACTATGCAGACTTCAAGCAGATGGTGAAGAACAGCGACTTCAAATATGACCGCACCAGCGAGAAACGCTTGGAGGAACTGAAGAAGATTGCCAAACTCGAAGGCTATTACGATGATGCCAAGGAGGAGTTTGAGGCACTGGAAAAGAAGTTTGCCCATAACCTTGACCGCGAGATGGATCGCCGCAAGGAGGACATCTGCAGACTCATGTCGCAGGAGGTCATCAAGCGCTACCAAGGCTGGCAAAGTGGAAGATGCCATCAGAGACGATGAAGACATCAAGGCTGCCCTGCGAGTGCTTCACGATGAAAGCGAATACAAGAAAATACTGAATAAGTGAGGAATGACTCCTAATTTCTAATTCCCTATTCCTACTATGTCTTTACGCAACAACAAAGCCACACGACTGAACCGTTACATGATGTTTGGCACGCTCCTGCTCGGCATCCTCGTCCTTGGATGCGTCTTCATCTTTCTCTACCTCTCCTTCAACCAAGAAGGCACTCCTTTTGCCCAACCATCACCCCAAGGCGACACCCCCGTACAAGACAGCATCGTCTTCATCGTCAACGACTCTACTCTGCTGGAATGAATATGAAAGTGAAACATCTATCTTATCCACCATCCAGATGGGGGTTACTCTTATTTTTCACTTTTCACTTTTCACTTTTCACTTTACCCTCTCACGCCCAGTGCCCCACCGAGAACACAGCCTTCAAGGCTGGCGAAGACCTCACCTACGACCTCTATTTTCACTGGAAGTTCATCTGGGTCAAGTGTGGTGCAGCCCACTACACGATGAGGTCTGCCACCTATAAAGGACAGCAAGCCCTGCGCAACGACCTCCTCTTCACCTCCAACAAGCGGTGCGACCTCGTCTTCACCATGCGCGACACCCTTATCTCCTACATCACCCCCCAACTCGTACCCCTCTATTTCCGAAAAGGTTCTCTCGAAGGAAAGAACTACACCGTCGATGAGGTGTGGTACACCTACCCCAAAGGTCGCAGCCATGTGAAGCAGCACTTCCTCAACCGACATGGTGAGTGGTCAGAACACCACCACGAAAGCGATGACTGCAACTACGACATGCTCTCCATCCTCTCCCTCGCCCGCACGTTCGACCCCACTCACTACAAGATTGGGCAGCGCATTCATTTCCCCATGGCAACAGGCAAGAAAGTAGAGACCCAGACGCTTGTCTATCGTGGCAAGAAAGACTGGAAAGCCAACGACAAGAAGACCTACCACTGTCTCATCTTCTCCCTCCTCGACTACGAAGAGAAGGACAAGGACAAGGAACTCCTCCGCTTCTACGTCACAGATGACGCTCGTCACATGCCCGTCCGTATCGACTTCTACCTCAAATTCGGCACAGCCAAGGCATATCTGGCAAAATCCACACTGAAAAACTGAAAAGAAACCATCTACGGACACTACTCCACTCTTATAGCCTCAAAACCGAAAAAAGATCCGAAGTTATAAGCGCGCTAAGAAAATCATTGAAAAGTTGAGTGCGGATGATGCCGAACAGGAAGCACTGATGAGAGCATACAAAGAAAGCCATCTGGAATAATCCGGATGGCTTTCTTTTCATATTTAGTCTTTTTCTCTGCGACACCGATGTCCGTTCGCGTTACGCTTCGGCTACGTTCCTTGCCTCGCACAACGCTACTTCCATCCCCCGCTTATTCGAAAAAGACACTCAGTCTTTTTCTCTAAGCGTCATATTCCTGCCAAGACTTGATTTGCAGGTCTTCCATGCCCTTCTGACAGAAGGCTTCTATGAAGGCTGAAGCCAAACGGGCATTGGTAATCAGCGGGATGTTGTGGTCGATGGCACCACGACGGATGCGGTAACCATTGGTGAGTTCGCGCTTCGAGTGATTCTTCGGAATGTTGACAATAAGATCAAACTTATGGTCAGCAATCATCTTCATCACATTGGGCTTGTCGCTGCCTTCCTCATCGGGCCATGCCACAGCGGTTGCCTTGACATTGTTGTCGTTGAGGAACTTGGCGGTACCTTCGCTGGCACAGATGGTGTAACCATTCTCCATCAGAGCACGGGCTGCATCGAGCATTGCCACTTTCTCCTTAGTGCCACCAGAAGAAATCATGATGGCCTTTTCCTTGGAAGGAATCTTGTAGCCTGTGGCAATCATGGAGTTGAGGAGAGCCTCTTCGTAGGTGTCACCCATACAGCCCACTTCACCTGTACTGCTCATATCAACGCCCAAAACGGGGTCAGCATTCTGCAAACGGGCGAAAGAGAACTGGCTGGCTTTCACACCCATGCGGTCGATGTCGAACTCACTCTTGTCGGGCTTCGTGTAAGGAGCATCGAGCATGATGCGAGTGGCTGTGTCGATAAAGTTGCGCTTGAGCACCTTGCTGACGAATGGGAACGAACGTGAAGCACGGAGGTTACACTCAATCACCTTCACATCACGCCCCTTTGCCAAATACTGGATGTTGAAAGGACCTGAGATATTGAGTTCCTTCGCAATGGCGCGACTAATCTTCTTAATCTGACGGATGGTGGCGAAACTGATTTGCTGGGCAGGGAACACCATCGTGGCGTCGCCTGAGTGTACACCGGCAAACTCCACGTGTTCAGAGATAGCGTATTCAACGACTTGACCGTTCTGTGCCACAGCATCGAACTCGACTTCGTTGGTTTCCTGCATGAACTGAGAGATGACCACTGGGTATTCCTTGCTGACCTCACTTGCCATCTGGAGGAAACGTTCCAATTCTTCGTAATCGTAGCACACGTTCATGGCTGCACCAGAGAGCACGTAGGAAGGACGCACGAGCACGGGGAAGCCTACACGCTCCACGAATGCCTTCACGTCATCCATGCTGGTCAGTGCGCTCCATTGTGGCTGGTCGATGCCCAGTTGGTCGAGCATGGCAGAGAACTTGTTGCGGTTCTCGGCACGGTCGATGCTGACGGGCGAGGTGCCGAGGATGGGCACACTCTGGCGGTAGAGTTTCATCGCCAGGTTATTAGGTATCTGTCCACCCACGGAAACGATGACGCCGCGAGGATTTTCGAGGTCAATCACATCCAGCACACGCTCGAAGGAGAGTTCGTCGAAGTAGAGGCGGTCGCACATATCGTAGTCGGTCGAAACGGTCTCGGGGTTATAGTTGATCATGATGCTCTTGTAGCCGAGTTTGCGGGCAGTGGTGATCGCGTTCACCGAACACCAGTCGAACTCCACAGAAGAGCCAATGCGGTAAGCACCCGAACCGAGCACCACGACAGACTTCTCATTATTATAATAGTTGACATCGTGACCCTCCACCGCATAGGTCATGTAGAGGTAGTTGGTCAGGTCGGGATGTTCGCTTGCCACGGTAGGAATGCGCTTGACGGCTGGCAGGATGCCGAGTTTCTTGCGGTAAGTACGTACTGCAAGGTTTTCCTTCTCCATATTGCCAGCAGCATCCTTGAGAACGAAGCGGGCAATCTGGAAGTCGGAGAAGCCATATATCTTTGCCTGACGCATCACATCGGCAGGGATGTCCTCGAGTAGCCTTCCAACTTATGCTTGTAGTCAACGATATTCTTCAGTCTTTCGATGAACCAAGGGTCAATCTTGGTGAGTTCATAGATGCGGTCGATGGTGTAACCTTCCTCCAGTGCCTGAGCGATGGCGAAGATGCGGAGGTCAGTCGGGTTCGCCAGTTCGTCATCGAGGTTGTCAAACTTCGTATGGTCATTGCCCACAAAGCCGTGCATGCCTTGACCAATCATACGAAGACCCTTCTGGATGAGTTCTTCGAAGGTGCGACCGATAGACATGATTTCGCCCACCGACTTCATGCTGGAACCAATCTTGCGGCTCACGCCCACAAACTTGGTCAAGTCCCAACGAGGAATCTTGCAGATGAGGTAGTCGAGCGAAGGTGCCACATAGGCAGAGTTGGTGGTGCCCATCTCGCCAATCTGGTCGAGGGTATAACCCAGTGCAATCTTAGCAGCCACAAAGGCGAGCGGATAACCCGTGGCCTTCGATGCCAAAGCCGAAGAACGAGAAAGACGTGCATTGATTTCAATGATGCGGTAGTCATTAGTGAAGGCATTGAATGCAAACTGGATATTGCACTCGCCCACGATGTTCAGGTGACGCACACACTTGATGGTGATGTCTTGCAACATCTTCACCTGATCCTCGGTGAGTGAGCAGGTAGGAGCCACCACGATAGACTCACCCGTATGGATGCCGAGCGGGTCGAAGTTCTCCATCGAAGCCACAGTGAAGCAGTGGTCGTTGGCATCGCGAATGCACTCAAACTCTATCTCCTTCCAACCTTTCAAACTCTCTTCCACCAACACTTGAGGGGCAAAAGTGAATGCAGACTCTGCAATCTTCACGAAGGTCTCTTCATCAGGACATACGCCTGAACCAAGACCGCCCAATGCGTAAGCAGAACGAATCATGATGGGGTAACCAATGCGACGAGCCGTTGCAATGGCATCTTCCATCGTTTCGCATGCCTGTGATACAGGTACCTTCAGGTTCACCTTGTTCAGTTCCTTCACGAAGAGGTCGCGGTCCTCGGTGTTCATGATAGCCTCAACACTCGTGCCGAGTACTTCTACACCATATTCCTTCAGAATACCCTTCTGGAACAATTCAGTACCGCAGTTCAGTGCCGTCTGACCGCCGAATGCCAGCAGGATGCCGTCAGGACGCTCCTTCTTGATGATTTCTGTCACAAAAAAGGTATTGACCGGCAGGAAATAAACCTTGTCCGCAATACCTTCACTCGTTTGAATAGTTGCCACGTTCGGATTAACAAGCACCGAACGGATGCCCTCTTCTCTGAGAGCCTTGAGCGCCTGACTACCAGAGTAGTCGAACTCGCCAGCCTGTCCAATCTTCAGGGCACCAGAGCCCAAGACAAGCACCTTCTTCAACTGTTTCTTCATGCTAAAATGAGCCTTATTTATATATGACTTTCCAATTTCGGGTGCAAAGGTAAGAAAAAAAAGTGAAATATGAAGAGTGAAACGTGAAAAATATAAGCCATTCTTGTTAACAAGGAACACCCAGACTAAAAAAAAATGGTCGCTTTCTTTTTGTAGTGTCATCTATTTTACCTACTTTTGCAACGCATTTACCCCAACTGACACAGATATGAAAACATTTATCACAACATTGCTGCTCCTGCTCAGCATCATGGCAAGAGCACAAAGTGCCGACGCACTCTATGAGGCTGGCAAGAAACTCTACGACGAGAAGAAATACACTGAAGCGGTAAAGAAACTGACACCCGCAGCACAGAAAGGTCACAAGAAAGCGCAGTACCGTCTCGGACGCTGCTACGACAAGGGCTACGGTGTGACCGAAAACAATCAGAAAGCCTATCAGTGGTATCTGAAAGGTGCCCAGCAGGGGCATGGCAAGTCTCAATACCAATTGGCAAAGTGCTACATGAAAGGTAAGGGAGTTGCCAAAGACACCGCCAAGGCAAAGGCATGGATACTCAAGGCCGTGAAGAGTTCCGAGGCGAAAGAGAAACTGGAAGAAGACGTTGCTGAAGGCGACAAAACCGCCATTGCACTCAAGAAATTAATTCAGTGAAAAGTGAAAAGTGAAAAATCTAAGTTACTTTTGCTAATGACTAACAATCCGAATGGCAGGTAACTTAGATTTTTCACTTTTAACTTTTCACTTTTAACTTTAATTGTGCACCAGTGTCCCGATATCCTCACCTTCCATCACCTTCTTCAGGTTACCCACAACATCCATATTGAACACATAGATGGGCAGGTTGTTCTCCATGCACATGGCTGTGGCTGAAATATCCATCACTTTCAAGCCCTGCGCAATCACATCTGCATAGGTAATATCGTGATACTTCGTGGCGGTCGGATCTTTCTCGGGGTCAGCCGTATAGACACCATCCACACGGGTGCCTTTCAGCATCACATCAGCCTCTATCTCAACACCACGCAATGATGAACCCGTGTCGGTGGTGAAGTAAGGAGAACCTGTGCCAGCACCCATGATGACCACTTCGCCCTGTTCCATTGCCTCAATGGCTTTCCACTTATTATAAAACTCTCCTATCGGCTCCATACGGATAGCCGTCAGCACACGGTTCTTCTGACCAATGGCACCCAATGCACTCGACAATGCCAGTGAGTTGATGACCGTGGCGCACATGCCCATCTGGTCACCCTTCACGCGGTCGAAGCCCTTCCCTGCCCCGCTCAGTCCACGGAAGATATTACCACCACCGATGACGATGCCAATCTGCACCCCCATCTCTGCAATTTCCTTAATCTGCTGGGCATACTGGTTCAGTCGCTCCACATTGATGCCCTGCTTCTGTTCTCCCGCCAAACTCTCACCCGAAAGTTTGAGCAGGATACGCTTAAATTTTGCCATAGATATTTTTGCTTTTTGTTAATCACATCTTTTATTTATTGCTGCAAAATTACCACTTTATTTTGAACAGACCAAGAAAACACCCACAGAAAATGGAACAACCTAAGAATCGTACCCGAGGGGTACACCATGCCGTACCCCTCGGGTACGCCCTGCCGTAGTCGAGGAGTACGTTGTTTGAAAAACACACTGAATCCTAAGAATCCCACACAGAAAACACTGAAATCCACAGAAGTCTTATTCGTTCGATGTGGAAAAACACATCTGGGGGTTGCATAAGTTTATTTTTGTGTGCTCCGTACAGTCTCGGAAGGTAAATGCGGAATAAATACGAAGTAAATTTCTTTGAGTAAATGACAAGTTTTTTATTTACTGGATTGAATTCAATCCGCTCAATCTGCTTAATCGTTCCGCAGGAACTTGTTTTTTACAACATATCCTTTCGGGATGATTGAACAGATTCAGCGGATTTCTTTACACCCAATAGGTCATTGAGTCACTTAGTGGCACCCCCAAGAGCAATGTATAATGCGATAAGAGCTTGTGCCCCCTTGTAAAGATTCATCGCCTCATTGAGTTGGGCATTCAGCAGACTCTCTTGGGCTGTGAGCACTTCAAGATAATTGGCTTTACCGTTATCCATCAGTTCGTGTGTACCGAAATATGCATCTTGGAGCACTGTCACCTGACGCTTGTAATAACCATCCTTCTCTTGTGCTGCCTGACAGTCAGCCACGCAAATCTTCATCAGTTGACCGCTGACCTGTGGTGTAACCGTCACATCGTTTTGACCTTTCATCCTGGCACTGAACTTATAAGGCAGTTCAATGTCCGATTTCTTCACCACCATCGTTTCGAACGATGTTTTCGTTTCTTTAGGCATGTCAAGGTTACACGATGCCACCCCCAGAATCACACTGAGTCCGCAAACCCATTTCATACAATTTGTCTTTTTCATATCTTTAAATTATTTGGTTAAATAATCATTCTTGATTGCAACGATATGAAAAAGTTCGGAATTCGGAGTTAGGAGTCAAGATTTTTTTATCATTATAACTGTTTTTCGTGTTGTGCATACATTTTACTTCTAACTCCTAACTCCTAATTCCGAACTTTTTCATATCTTTGCACTCAAATAATCATTTAAATAAAAGATTCAATAAAAGATTCACATGAAGACATTGGAGAAAATCTTTGCAGGGAAACTGCTGAACATTAAGGCTATCAAGTTGCAGCCAGAGAACCCCTTCACATGGGCAAGTGGATGGAAGTCACCTTTCTATTGCGACAACCGCAAAACGTTGAGTTATCCCGATTTGCGCAACTTCGTGAAGTTGGAGATTTGCCGCGTCATCGAGGAGAACTTCGAGGAGGTGGATGCCATTGCAGGTGTGGCAACAGGTGCCATTCCACAAGGTGCACTGGTGGCTGATGCGCTGCACAAGCCTTTTGTGTATGTCCGCAGCAAACCGAAAGACCACGGATTGGAAAACCTCATCGAGGGTGAGTTGAAGCCCGGCATGAAGGTGGTCGTGATTGAAGACCTCATCTCCACTGGCGGTTCATCGCTGAAGGCAGTCGAGGCCATCCGCAACAACGGTTGCGAGGTCATCGGCATGGTAGCAAGTTACACGTATGGCTTCGACGTGGCAAAGAAAGCCTTCAACGATGCCAAGGTGAAACTCATCACCCTGACCAACTACGAGGCAGTGCTGGATGTGGCACTGAAGACAGGCTACATCACGGAAAGCCAGATTCCTGTGTTGAACGAGTGGAGAGCGAATCCAAGCGAGTGGAAGAAATAAGTGAAAAACTAAAAACTAAAAGTGAAAAGTGAAAGTTGCTTACCGTTCGGATAAAGATACTTATACTCTTAACTTTTAGTTTTTAACTTTTAGTTTTTATGGCAAAATACGAAAGTCAAATCAAGCAGGTTCCTTTCAGTCAGAGTGCGGTGTATGCCAAACTGTCTGACCTGACCAATCTTGCCGTAATCAAGGAACGGTTCGATGACCCGAACGTGCAGGCAAAGATTCCTGCTGACAAGATAGAGGAAGTACGCAATGCCGTGAACCAGATGGAATTCACCACCGACACGGTGAGTGCACCTGCTGGTCCTATCGGCAACATTGCTGTACAGATAGTGGACAGGGAACCAGAAAAGTGTGTGAAGTTCGCTTCCACCAATTCACCTGTGGGTTTCAAGTTGTGGGTGCAGATGTTGCCGACAGGCGACACAAGCAGCAAAATCAAGGTGACGATTGATGCCGACCTCAACTTCTTCATGAAACAGATGGTAGGCAGTCACTTGGAGAAAGGAGTGGACAAGTTTGCCGACATGCTGGCAATGATACCGTATGAATAAGTGAAAAACAATTAGTTTTTTATGGATAAATTGTGGACTAAAAACGTCTCCATGACGAAGGAGATAGAGAAGTTCACCGTGGGAAGAGACCGCGAGATGGACTTGTATCTGGCGAAATACGATGTGCTGGGTTCGATGGCGCACATCACCATGTTGCAGTCAATCGACCTGCTGACGGCAGATGAGTTGAAGGTGCTCCTGAAAGAGTTGAAAGCCATCTATCAGCAGGCAGAGAAGGGCGAGTTTGTGATAGAGGAAGGTGTGGAGGATGTCCACTCGCAAGTGGAGATGCTGCTGACCCGCAAACTGGGCGATATCGGCAAGAAGATACACTCGGGCAGAAGCCGCAACGACCAGGTGCTGGTGGACTTGAAACTCTTCATCCGCGACCAAATCAAGGAAATTGCAGGGCTGGTGAAAAACCTTTTCGACGAACTCATCGCCCAGTCGGAGCGGTACAAGAACGTGCTCATGCCTGGCTACACTCACCTGCAAGTGGCGATGCCCAGCAGTTTCGGCTTGTGGTTTGGTGCCTACGCTGAAGGACTCGTCGATGATATGCAGTACTTGCAAGCGGCATGGAAGATTACCAACCGCAACCCACTCGGTTCCGCAGCAGGCTACGGCAGTTCGTTTCCACTCAACCGTCAGATGACGACAGACCTTTTGGGCTTTGACTCGATGGACTACAACGTGGTGTATGCGCAGATGGGACGCGGCAAGACGGAAAGGAACGTGGCGTTCTCCATGGCAAGCATCGCTGGCACCCTCGCCAAGTTAGCGTTCGATGCCTGCATGTTCAACTCGCAGAACTTCGGTTTCGTGAAACTCCCTGCCGACTGCACCACCGGCTCCAGCATCATGCCGCACAAGAAGAACCCCGACGTGTTTGAGTTGACCCGTGCCAAGTGCAACAAACTCCAGTCGCTGCCAGTCACCGTGACGATGATCATGAACAACCTGCCTGTGGGCTACTTCCGCGACCTGCAAATTATTAAGGAGGTTTTCCTCCCTGCCTTCGACGACCTGAAGGACTGCCTGCAGATGGCAGCCTACATCATCAATAAGATGGAGGTGAACGAGCACATTCTCGACAACCCCATCTACGACCCGATGTTCTCCGTCGAGGAGGTGAACCGTCTCGCCCGCGAGGGCATGCCTTTCCGCGATGCCTACAAGAAGGTGGGACTCGACATCGAGGCTGGCAACTTCACCCCCAACAAGGACATCCACCACACCCACGAAGGCTCCATCGGCAACCTCTGCAAGATAAGATTCAAGCCCTCATGGACGATGTGGTCAGCGGCTTCAAGTTCGAGAAGATGGAGGAGGCAGTGAAGAAACTGCTTAAATAAGTATTGCAAGAAGATGGAGACCGATGCTGCCATATAACTCTTCGAAGAAAAGAAGGTGCGCCTTGTGTGGGATGCGGAACTTAGTCTCAGGTGGGGTACAATTTGTACCCCTACTCGAATGATAACTGCAGATGGGAAAAATATACAAGACGAATAGGAAGTATGCAATATAGATATTGTGGACATTCGGGCGTGCAACTCCCAGTGCTGAGCCTCGGCTTGTGGCACAATTTTGGTTCGGTCGATGATTTCTCCGTAGCCACGCAGATGGTGGTGAGGGCGTTCGATGCAGGCATCTGCCACTTCGACCTGGCGAACAACTATGGGCCTGTGCCAGGGTCGGCTGAAACGAACTTCGGACGGATTCTGAAGAATCAGTTGGCGAACCATCGCGATGAGATGTTCATCTCGTCGAAGGCAGGGCACGAGATGTGGCCAGGCGTGTATGGCGGCAACAGCAGCCGCAAGAACCTGATTGCCAGTTGTGACCAGAGCCTCAAGCGGACGGGCTTGGAATATTTCGACATCTTCTACAGCCACCGCTACGATGGGGTGACGCCTATCGAAGAGACCATGCAGGCACTTATCGACCTTGTGCGGCAGGGCAAGGCACTCTATGTGGGCATATCGAAGTATCCGACTGAGTTGCAGCAGCAATGCTATGACATCCTGAAGGAGGCGCATGTGCCGTGCCTGCTGAGCCAGTACCGCTATTCCATGTTCGACCCGAAAGCGAAGAACAACAACTTCCAGATAGCCGCAGACAATGGGAGCGGCATCATCTGTTTCTCACCCTTGGCACAGGGTTTGCTGACGGGGAAGTACAACAATGGCATTCCAGAGGGAAGCCGTGCCGCAAGGAGCACTGGTTTCCTGCAGCAGAGTCAAGTGACGCCCGAACGGGTGGAGGCGGTGAAGAAACTCGCCGTCATTGCTGAAGAACGCGGACAGAG
>CAJOLW010000051.1:10268-10687 GCA_905235525.1 uncultured Bacteroidaceae bacterium | reverse complement strand
GGCACGGAATTAGCCGGTCCTTATTCACGGGATACCTGCAAAGCGCCACGCGTGGCGCACTTTATCCTCCCGCAAAAGCAGTTTACAACCCGTAGGGCCGTCGTCCTGCACGCTACTTGGCTGGTTCAGCCTCTCGGCCATTGACCAATATTCCTCACTGCTGCCTCCCGTAGGAGTCTGGCCCGTGTCTCAGTGCCAGTGTGGGGGACCTTCCTCTCAGAACCCCTGCGGATCGTCGCCACGGTGGGCCGTCGCCCCGCCGTCAAGCTAATCCGACGCGTCCCCATCCCGTGTCTCGATTCATGCCGCCGCCATGCGGAAACGGCACATATCGGGCGTTAATCCTCATTTCCAAGGGCTGTGCCCGGGCACGGGGCAGGTTGGACACGCGTGACTCACCCATTCGCCGGTCGCCATCA
>CAJOLW010000051.1:0-10208 GCA_905235525.1 uncultured Bacteroidaceae bacterium | reverse complement strand
CCTGTAGCTAGCGTTCATCCTGAGCCAGGATCAAACTCTTCACTGTAATAATCTCTTTATTATAGTTCTGTCCGACCGGCCAGGCTTTCCTGCTCTATTATCGTCTAAAGTTTATGGAATCGACTTTTGCTTGTGCATATACATACTTATATAATATATATGCGCTGCTTGTCTTGTATTCTGTTCGCAGTCTGTCAAAGATCTATTTTTGCGCCTCCCTTTCGGAAAGCGAGTGCAAAGGTACGGCCTTTTCTTGAACTGGCAAAATCTTTTGAAGGTTTTTTTTGAAAAAAAATCAAATTCCCCGTTTTTTGACAAAAAAGAGGTAAAGATAGGGGGTACAAAAACCTTCTTCGCCTCTTTTACAATGACAGAAGTTCCAATTACCGGTTCGCCCGTCTCGCTGTCAAACACAGTGCCCGACACCGACATTTGAGCGAATGCCATGCCTACTGCCATCGGACAGAGGGCAAAGAATGACCCTAATCTTTTTTCGATTCTTTGTGACTAAATTAGTTAACAATAAAATATGCTTTTCTTTGTATAAAATGTACGTAAACCCGTTCTCTGTTGCATGTAAATCAGCCATAAGCCTATAATCTCACATCTTTTTCTCTCCTCACACATTATATATAATATATATAAAGGCACCTCCTAACATAAGTCTCCCATTCTCGGCAGACAAAACTTTCAAGATGATTACAAAAGTAAGCATTATTTGACAAAAGAAGAACTTTTTTCGTGTTTTTTGTCTTTTATATAAATAAGGTAAAAAAGGTGACTTCCCGAGTGTTCGGACCCACCACCACACAACTTACAAAGAACAAACACGCGAAACGCTTTTTTAGACCTGTTCTTTCGCCATTCGGCAAAAAATCCTTAACTTTGTCGCCGAAATGGACAAGGCAAATACTTACAAAGACCTTATTGACGAAATCCTTATCAGAGGAAAAAGGTATCGTGACCCCGACTTCTCCGCAAAAAAACTGGCAGAAGCGCTTGGTGTTTCAGCATTCCAACTCTCACGGATCATTAAAGCCGCATACGGCATGCCGTATGCTGACATCGTACACGCCTTCCGTATTCAAGATGCCATGCGTCATCTGAAGGACAGACGATTTGCCCCATACTCCATCGATGACATCGGCTTGATGGTTGGCTTTCGAAATCGACAGTCCTTCTTCTCCGCCTTCAAAAAGGTGAGCGGAACCACACCTGAAAAGTACCGCTTGATGTGACGTTCGTCACGCCACTGATACAACAATCAAATAATAATGAAGACAATAGCAAAGACAATGATGATTTTAGCACTGACGGCTGCAACGGCTGACACACTGAAAGCCGAGCAGCATGAAGCCCCATTCCCCATGGACGCTAAAAAGGAAAAAAAATTCGAGTACAACAATGAGCGATTTGCCGACTTGCAGATGCTTCGCTACAAGGTGGAAGGATTTGAGAATCTCACCTTGAAGCAGAAAACTTTCATCTACTATCTGCAAGAGGCCGCCCTTTACGGCCGTGACATTCTCTTTGACCAAAATGGAAAGTACAATCTCCGCATCCGTAAAATGCTGGAGGATGTATATGTGAACTATCAGGGTGACAGAGAAAGCAAGAACTTCAAGGCCCTTGAAACTTATTTGAAACGTGTGTGGTTCTCAAATGGCATTCATCACCACTATGGCAGCGAAAAATTTGTACCTGAATTCACGCGTAAATGGCTACAGGATTGTGCTGTTTGCTCCGATGAAATCGCCGATATCATCTTCAATCCCGATATCTTACAGAAGCGCGTGAACCTTGCTGAAGGGCAAGATCTCGTGAAGACAAGTGCCAGCAACTACTATGAGAACGTGACACAGAAGGAAGCGGAAGAGTTCTATGCCAAGCAAAAAGCAGAAGGCGATTCACTCCACCCCGTTATGTATGGCATGAACTCCAGGCTTGTCAAGACAAAGGACGGAAATCTTGTCGAGAAAAAATGGACCATCAATGGACTTTACGGAAATGCCATCAAGAAAATTGTAGAGAATTTAAAACTGGCACGCCCTTTTGCAGAAGACGAACAACAACAAAAGGTCATTGACCTACTCATCTCATATTACGAAACAGGTAATCTGAAAACTTTTGACGAATACTCGATTGCATGGGTGGAAAACACTGCCCCACTGATTGATTTCGTCAATGGTTTCATCGAGTGCTATGGTGACCCATTGGGATTAAAGTGCTCATGGGAAAGCATCGTCAATTTCAAAGATCTTGAAGCCACCAAACGGACGGAAACCTTGAGTGCCAATGCACAGTGGTTTGAGGATCACAGTCCCGTGGCACCTGAATTCAAAAAAGAAAAAGTGAAAGGCATTTCTGCCAAGGTAATCAAAGCAGCCATACTCGCTGGCGACCTCTACCCTTCAACGGCGATCGGTATTAATCTACCTAACAGTGATTGGGTGCGTGCTGAGCACGGATCGAAGTCAGTCACCATCGGCAATTTGACGGACGCTTACAATCAAGCAGCCAAAGGTAACGGTATGCTGCAAGAGTTCGCCTATGGAAAGGACGAGATTGCCTTGATTGAAAAATATGGCGATTTGACCGATGATTTGCATACAGACCTGCACGAATGTCTGGGTCATGGCAGCGGGAAACTTCTGGAAGGTGTTGACGGTGACAGCCTCAAGGCATACGGCAGCACCATTGAAGAAGCACGAGCCGATTTGTTTGCACTCTACTATTTGGCTGACCCCAAACTGGTGGAATTGGGACTCGTACCTAACGCTGAAGCATACAAGGCAAGTTATATCGCACAGATGCAAAATGGTTTGCTGACACAATTGGTTCGTATCAATTTGGGCAACAACATCGAAGAAGCACACATGCGCAACCGCGCTCTCATCGCCCGTTGGGCTTTTGAACATGGAAAGAAAGATAACGTAATGGAAATGGTGAAGCGCGATGGCAAGACATTCGTGAAAATCAATGATTACGAGAAGTTGCGCGAACTCTTCGGTGAACTGCTGGCAGAAATTCAGCGTGTGAAATCGACAGGCGACTTCAAGGGTGCTCAAGCACTGGTGGAGACCTACGGTGTGAAAATTGACCCCGAACTGCACAAGGAGATTCTTGACCGCTACGCAAAACTGAATATCGCGCCTTACAAAGGTTTCATCAATCCTGTTTATACGGCAGTACGCGACAAGGATGGCAACATCACCGATGTAACCATCTCCTATACAGAAGGGTATGCCGAACAAATGCTCCGTTACAGCAAGGATTATGCCACATTGCCGCTCATCAATGCATTATCAACGACATCAAAAAGGAGTTACGCGCCAACATGAACGGAGTGGCTTCTGCTCATGCACGACAGACAGAAGACTATCGCGTGAATTGGGGCGTCGAGTTGCCGAGACTGACAAAGATAGCCGATGAATTCGCCGAAAATGGTGACCAAAGGAAATTGGTACAGGCATTATGGAATGAGAGTGTGAGGGAGTGTAAGATTATGGCTTGCATGCTCATGCCCGTAGAAGATTTTGTGGAAGACCTCTGCGACATCTGGGCGGAAAGCATTCGCACCGAAGAGATTGCCACCATGTTCTGTTTCTACCTTGTACAGAAATTGCCCTATGCCAGTACAAAAGCCTTCGAATGGATAGCCCGTGAGAAACAGATGCTACAAAACTGCGGTTACCTGACCCTATGCCATTTGATGAGGAGATACAAACTCAGCGAAGAGGCTGAGGCTGAATTTCTTGACCAAGCCAGCGCATCATTAGACAATCATTATGCAATAAAAGCATTACAGATATACGGGTCCTTGTGTGAAGACAACGCACGGAAAGTCAAAAAAGTGGCAGATTATTTGTGACACCCAAAGAAAAGCCGTAAATTTGTAGGCATTTTGTACAAAACAAGATGAAAAAGGCAAAAGCAGAAGGATTCCAACAAAAGGAGACGCCACGGGACATTCTGAACCTCTACTTGACGGAGCAAGAAGGCATGCGCAAGACACCAGAGCGGTATGCCATTTTGGATGTTGTCATGCAGATGAAGGGGCATCATAGCGCTGACCAAATTCTCGAGATGATGCCTGACAGATTCCACGTCAGTCGCGCCACCATGTACAGCACATTGGCCCTGCTTGTCAAATGTGGTCTCTTATATAATCACCAGACAGAAGGCGCCACGCTGTATGAATGTGCCTATAAGGTTCCAGCCCATCATCACTATATCTGTACAGGATGCAACAAAATATGGGACTTAAAAGACTCATCCATTGAGCAAGCAGCATCGAAAGTGAAGACACCCAGATTCAAAAAACTCCGGTGTAGCACTTACATCTATGGTATCTGCAATATCTGCCAAGCCAAGATGGCGCGACTGAAAAAGAAGATGGAAAAAGAGAAAGAAATCAGCATGACCCGAGAGGAAAGGCGATTTGCGAAAATCAATGAGGAGTTGGCAAAGGCTGCTGAATGGTTTAAGTAAATACAAACTAAAAACATTATAATCACATGAGCAAAGTAGATGTATTGTTAGGTCTTCAATGGGGAGACGAAGGTAAAGGTAAGGTCGTGGATGTGTTGACTCCACGCTATGACGTTGTAGCCCGTTTCCAAGGAGGTCCTAACGCTGGACACACACTCGAATTTGAAGGACAGAAGTACGTGCTTCGTTCTATCCCTTCGGGCATTTTCCAAGGTGACAAGGTAAACATTATCGGTAATGGTGTGGTGCTGGCTCCCGACCTCTTCATGGACGAAGCCAAAGACCTCGAAAAGAGCGGTCACAATCTGAAGAACCGTCTCCACATCTCAAAAAAGGCACACCTCATCATGCCAACACACCGCCTGCTCGATGCTGCCTATGAAGCAGCCAAAGGAAAGAACAAGGTTGGTACGACAGGCAAGGGCATTGGTCCCACTTACACCGATAAAACCAGCCGTAACGGTTTGCGTGTAGGCGATATTCTTGACAACTTCGAGGAGAAGTATGCTGCCCACAAGGCACGTCATGAAGCCATTCTCAAGAGCCTCAACTACACGGATTATGATATCACAGAGGTTGAAAAGAAGTGGATGGAAGGCATTGAGTACATCAAACAATTCCAACTTGTCGATTCAGAGCACGAAATCAACAAACTTTTGAAGCAAGGCAAGTCTGTGCTGTGTGAAGGTGCTCAGGGTACAATGCTTGACATCGACTTTGGTTCTTATCCATTCGTGACTTCTTCCAACACCATCTGCGCTGGTGCCTGCATCGGTTTGGGCATCGGCCCCAACAAGATTGGTGACGTGTTCGGTATCATCAAGGCATACTGCACTCGCGTAGGTGCAGGTCCTTTCCCAACAGAATTGTTTGACGAGACTGGTCAGAAGATGCGCGATATCGGTCATGAATACGGTGCTGTGACTGGCCGTGAACGCCGTTGCGGTTGGATTGACCTCGTGGCTCTCCGCTATGCCATCATGGTAAGCGGTGTAACCAAACTCATCATGATGAAAAGCGATGTGCTCGACGGTTTCGACACAATCAAGGCATGCACCGCCTACAAACTGAAAGATGGCAGCATCACACGCGACTTCCCTTACGACATCAGCGACGGTCTCATTGAACCCGTTTACACAGAAGTGCCTGGTTGGAAAACCGACCTCACCAAAATGACAAGTGAAAAAGAGTTTCCAAAGGCATTCTCCGACTATATTGCTTTCTTGGAGAAGGAACTGGAAACACCTATCGCCATTGTCAGCGTAGGCCCAGACCGCGAACAGACCATCGAAAGATAATATACATTCTCTCAACCGCAAGGATTATGAGAAAAGTTGCATCACTCCTCATATTCATGCTCATGCTGACCATTTGTTGTAACAAAGTGAGTCAGTATGAGCATGTTCTTGTTGGCATTGACAGTCTTACTGCTACCGATGCTGACAGTGCGAGGAGGATGCTCCAGCGCATGAGCCAAGAGATGGAAAATGCGGACGAAGACACAAAGGCTTATTACAATTTATTAAGGGTCAAGGCTGACGAGCGAGCAAAGAAGAAACACGTTTCCGACTCGCTCATCTGTGTTGTGGCTGAATATCTCGAGCAGCACGACCCCAATGGGCATCTCCCTGAAGCCTATTATTATGCGGGGTGCGTCAATTCCCATCTGCAAAACGGAGAGAAAGCGCTCATTTATTTTCAGAGGGCTCTATTGTGTGATAGTGTGTGTATCACTCCCCATCTGAAAAGCCGCTGCTATGCACAAATTGGCCATATCTATCTCCGAAACGGGCTTTTTGACGAAGCATTCGACATGCAACAACTTGCCTACTTCTACTGCAAGCAGATAGGTGACACCTTAGGCATGCGACACAGCAGCGAAGATATGCAGACCATTAAGGAAATGAAGAACGACAGCAGCCTCGCCACACCACACCAGGCTGACATGATGGTACGTATTCAGAAACTGCATGCACAAGCCAAAAGCCAAGTGCTCAACGACATGAATGCTCAACTGGAAGCAGAGAACTCAAAAGAGCGGCAATTCATTTGGATTGTCACCATTTTAGCGATCATCATCGTTGTTTCTGCCACCCTATTGGTGCTCCACCTGCGCAAACGTAGAGAAATCCAGAAAGAGGAGGCCGCTGAAATCTTCTTGTCCTCGCGAAGCAAACGGCAGTTCTACGACCAGGACATCAACCAACTGCTTACTACACATATATATAATAATAAGGTGTTGAAAGATTCCGACTGGAAAAAGATTGAAGCCGGACTTCTGAAAGCATATCCCACTTTCAAGGAAAAACTCCTTGGTCTTTATGCTCTTTCCGACACGGAATACCGTATTTGTATGCTCATTAAAATGGAGGTTTCTCCCTCCAACATCGCCGATTTGATGGCCATCGGCAAGAGTGCCGTATCACAAAATCGCCTCAGAATGCAACAAAAAGTGTTCGATGGCGAAGGAACGGCAAAAGATTGGGATAAATTCGTGCTATCCTTATAAACCATCATATTTCAACCACTTGCAAAAAGTTTGTGAACTTTTTGTAAACTCGTTTTCTTGAAGTTTTCTTGCAACAATCCCTATCTTTGCAGCAAGAAAATCATTCGCATCAAAAATGTTAGATTATAAAAAAATGAAAAAGAACGTGTTTTTCACATTCCTTGCTCTCGTCATGATGACAGCGCAGGCACAGACCGAGAACCCTCGTGGAATATATAAACTCACATCGCTCATCGACAAAGAGGGCCTCACCATCCAAGCACCGTTCGACCAGTACAAAATATGCACGGACAGCGTAACGCTGATGTTCACCGTGCAGGGTGGCGGATACTCTTTGGACAAGAACGACTTACAAATGTTCAACTACACAGGTGAAATGCACGATGCTAACAATGCTACCGCCACTCGCATCTTCGACAGCAACGCCGAGCACTTCACGCTGAAATGGTGGAGCACCTACAACAATCACCTATATTTTCCCCACAACGACTGGTGTACTGAGTTCTACGAGTCAGGAAAGTACTCCGTTCATGCCAAAGCCATTCTCGATGCCCTCATGCTGCTGGCACTCATCGCCACCAGCACCTTTGCGCAGCCACGCAAAATCATGCACACCGTCCACGAACTCCTTGCCCACTACCGCACCCTTCTCCTGCCCGATGTGCCGATAGATGATTGGGACTTGGATGCAACGGCCAGAAAACGGAACAACAAATAACTTATAGTGAAGAGAGCAACTTCACATACAGCGAGATGGCATCGGCTATCTCGCTGATTTTTATGTATTCGTCTGCCGTGTGCGAACGCGAAGACTCGCCAGGACCAAGTTTGAGCGAAGGGAAGCGCATGAGGGCTTGGTCGCTCAGGGTAGGTGAGCCAAAGGGTTTCAAGCCTTCTCTGATGCATGCCTGCACAAAAGGATGCTCCACATCTATCTTCGACGAAGACAAACGGAAGGAACGTGCTTTCAGTTCGGAAGTCAGATGCTCTTGGAAGAAGGCAAAGATTTTCTCGTTCGTGTAGCATTCGTTGCTGCGTACATCAATGGTGAAGGTACAAGTGTCGGGGATGACGTTGTGCTGAGTGCCCGCATTGACGATGGTGACCGTGTTCTTCACAGGTCCCAGCAAATCCGTTTGTTTGGGAAATTGCCATTCCGAGAGCCACTGGATGTCTTTCATGGCATGATAGATGGCATTGTCACCTTCGTTGCGAGCCGCATGTCCTGCCTTGCCATGAGCGGTGGCATCAATCACCATCAGTCCCTTCTCCGCTATGGCAGGCTGCATGCCTGTAGGTTCACCCACGATGGCAAAGTCAATCTTAGGCAAAAGTGGCAGCACACTCTCGATGCCGTTTTTGCCACTCACCTCCTCTTCGCAACTCGCCAAATAAATCAAGTCAAAGGCACGAGGTTTGTCTTTCAGCAACATAAACACCTGCAAAAGTGCCATCAAGCCCCCCCCACAGTCATTACTGCCCAAGCCATATAGCCTGTCGCCTTCGAGGGTTGGTGTGAACGGGTCATGCACCCACCCCGCCACAGGCTTCACCGTGTCGATATGGGCATTGAGCAGGATGGTAGGCACTTCCTCCGCATGAGAAGAATCTGCCCAGTGTATGGACTGGCACCACACGTTATTGCCGTGACGCTGAGGATTGAGCCCTTTCTCCTTCATATATGCCTCAAGGACATCGGCTGCAGCCTCCTCATCGCGGCTCACGCTCGGTGTAGCAATCAAACGTTTCAAGAGTTCCACCGCCTCAAGCGTGTGTTCTTCGTATGCCATCACCTCTCTTCTTACTTATCAAACATCTTACTTCTCCACACTTTCAATGTCATCGCTCATATCTTTCGAAAGGTCGAGTTGACCGAATGATACATCTTCGGGCATCTCCATACGGAAGTAAGGAGTTTCATCAAGTTTACAATTCAGCAATCGCGTCTTCACCTCCAACACATGTCCACCACTCATGCGGTCATCACTGATGAAGTGGAAATGCCAACCAGGTGTATTCAGCATGCCTACCTGCTTGGGACAGTAAAGCGCCACGATGGTGCCGCTCAAATTCTCATATTCATATTCGCGCTGATCGGTGATCAGAGCATCAGCCAAAGGCCTATAAGGCTTGCGCTGAGGCAGTTCACTCCTTACCAGAATATACTGCATCACACCATCAATCCTTGCCATGCAGAAGTGATTAGGATTCGGGAGCAAAGTCGTCAACACTGTAGATAACTGTGACAGACTTTCCACATAGGTGAGCGATTGCTCAACGTCAACATCGAAGTAAGTCACATTACAGAAAGGAGTCGTCAACTGGTTGTCAGCCACTTCCACTGTTCCATCCCACAGTGCTTGATAAACCACTCCGTCAAGCACAATCATTTCACCATTCACACGGTCAAAAGTACCGATACCTATGTCTCCATGACGCTTTACGTTAGCAATCGATACCGAGCCATCATAGTAACCTTGCATCAAAGACTGCAATAGTGCCGTCTGATAAAGTGTTTCACGATCTGCCACAGAGGCTGTTGGCAATCCATCGTCGTCAGAACAGGCAGTGAAACTGAGCACCATCATCAGTGCCGCTGTCATCATTAGAAAATTCTTTTTTGCATTCACCATGTTTTCGATTCCTATTTAAGAGTTATTGCTTTATCTGGGGACAAAGTTAACTATTATTTCAGACAAAGCCAAGTTTTTCAACATTAAATGCACATCTTCCATATAGAAAAATGCATTATTTTCGTCCTTCACTTATCGGATTCCAGAAAAATGCTTAACTTTGCAGCAGAAACTGAAACATTAACAAAGAAATGGCACAGCAAGAAGACATTTTCAAGAAGGTGGTGAGCCACTGCAAGGAGTACGGGTTCGTGTTCCCTTCTTCAGAGATTTATGACGGACTGGGCGCCGTGTATGACTATGGTCAGAACGGTGTGGAGTTGAAGAATAATATCAAACAGTACTGGTGGCAGTACATGGTATTGCTGCATGAGAACATCGTGGGCATCGACTCTGCCATCTTCATGCACCCAACGATTTGGAAGGCATCAGGTCACGTGGATGCGTTCAACGACCCACTCATCGACAACCGCGATTCCAAGAAGCGTTATCGTGCCGATGTGCTCATCGAGGACCAGATTGCCAAGTATGACGAGAAGATTGAGAAGGAAGTGTCTAAGGCACGCAAGCGTTTT
>CAJOLW010000050.1 GCA_905235525.1 uncultured Bacteroidaceae bacterium | reverse complement strand
ATAATTACGTCAAACTTCATATTATTAAATAATGTGTGTGGTTTGTCTGTGTGAATAAACTGATAGGCATATTGTTCGGCTTGGTCGCCTCGGTCATACACCTCTTGGGAGGCACCGCAGTAGCGGCACTTGCCACCTACCCATGTGTGGCGAAGCGGACGATAGAGGATGTTGCCACTCTCGGAGTCGAAGCGAGTGACACTGTAATCGCTGTTGGCATTTTTGGAGCAATAGACGGAACGGCGAGAGAGATGAGCGGTGAGTTCCGTGATGGCAATACCGAACACCTGCTTTCGCAGGATGTGGTCAATGCGCTGACGACGGTCGGGCATCTGACGCTCCAGCCCTCGGTCGAGCCGCTTCACTATCTCACGGAGGAACACCCCCGACTTCGACACAGGGTCGAGAAACGTGGTGGTAGGCGACTCGAACAACTCTTGCGGCAGCATGTCGAGCACTTGATTCGCCAGCGTCGGAGGCGTGAACACCTCATCGTTGCTCAGATTGGCGAGGCAGTTGAGCACATCGGGATTGTACGTGTCAGTTTTCATAGGCTTGTCGGTTGAGGTTCAAGAAATACACAGGGGGGAAGGTGTCGCAGGGCATGTCGCTGAAGAGGTCGCCACCCTGCCCCGTCGCCACCAAGTAGGAGAAACTGTAGTCGCGGCGCACCACCTTCCCATCGCCGATGAACGCCCACTCGCTCACCACAATCCACTCGTCGGGACAATCCACCCGATGGTAGGTCAGCGCATCCCCATTGATGATGTTGCGCTCCAGCAAATACGCCACCGCCTTGCGACAAGCAGGTTTTCCCTGCTTGCCAAACAGCCGCTCGTACTGCTTGCAAAAATAGCGGTAAAGCCGCTGCCGACACGCCTCGGCATTGTCTGCCAGCAGTTCGATGCCGTAGATGCTGCTCACCGCCCACACGGCATGCTTCTCATACTGCAACTGGGTGAACTGCTTCCGCTTCACCCGCTCTTCACACACCGCCAACTTGCGGCGCAAAATCTCGATGAGGAAGTTGCCGTCGCCACACGCCGGCTCCAGGAAACGGCTCTCGATGCGTTCCGTTTCCTGCTTCACGAGGTCGAGCATCGCGTTCACCTCCCGTTCGGCGGTGAACACCTCGCCATGCTTCGACACACGCTCCTTCGACTTGATTTGCCGCTCCACCTTGGGAGCAGCCATCAAGTCTGCATCCATGTCGTCCATGTGCATTCGTGGTTGCACATCAGTCTAAATCGGAAGAAATACAGGTTACATCCAAAGAGAAACACCTCGGGCACTTGAAGGCACACAAAAAGCGTGAACTTTCCTTATCAAGTACCCGAGGTATTTGGCGTAACCTGTATCCAGTGATAAGTCCTGCTCACGCTCCAACGTGAACATGAACCTGAACACCTTTTCAAATCGCCAAATTTTCGGGGTACTTCGAGATAGTTGATGCTTTGGTTAATATGTTATGTTATATAATTCTCTGTCTGGGTTTTGTTGAGTTTTTAGGTTTCACTTCGCGGCTCTTTCTCCCCTCAAAAGAAGCGAGAGCCGTATTTCTTGTTGCAAATCTACACAAAAAATCTTGATTGTTCAACCTATTGGCATAAAAAAACAAGAATTGTCGGGACAAAAGGGCATTTAATGTCCATTTGTCCCGACAATTTTGGAGGATTTGTAGTATTCGTTCACCAGACTTCTGTAGCCTAATTGTTTGAGGCGGTTGTAGTCGGTCTTGAAATTGGCCTTGTTGTGTTTGCCGGTACTGAGGAAGCGGATATTCTGCTGGAGATAGTGGTCAATCTCACGGAGTCCATCGGTGCTGTTGATGACGGGGAAGAACCAACGTGACCATGTGAGGGATTCAGTATCGCCATTCTCAAAGAAGGTGCGGTTGAATTGGTTGATGAGTCCTTTCATCGCTTTTTCAGGTTCGAGGTGGTTCTTGCTGCTCCAGCGCATGAGCGACTTGGCTGCCCGTCTGATTTTGCCTTTCATCTTCCTTTTGGTGGCTTCGGAGATGTCAATGTGGTGACCATGACATTTGAATCCAAGGAATTCGAAGGGTTCATCGGGCAAATAGATTTTTTCCTTGTCGGGATTGATTTCAAGTCGGTATTGTTGGAGAAAGGCTGCCATCTTACCTTTATATTGGCTAAGTGTTTCAAAGTCGGGCGCAAAAAGGATGATGTCGTCGGAGTAGCGGGCATAGATGACATGGGCATCGTGGAAGTATTGGTCCACTTCCTTCAGATAGACGTCTGCCAAGAAAGGAGAGGTGGGGGTGCCTGCCATCACGCCATGACGCTCATGAAGAGTCTCTCCGTTATAGATGACCTTAGGGTTGGTGAGCATCTTTTCGAAGAAATGGTAGAGCGGCTCGTCGGCTGCCATCATGTCTGCCAAGATGGGCAACAGGACTTCGATGGAAATGGAATTGAAGTAGTCGTGGATGTCGAGTTTGTATGCCCACATTTTCCTGTCACCAATGGCGTGGACGATGTGGAAGATGGCATCGCAGGCTTTGATGCCCCGACGGAAAGCGTAGCAGTTGGGAGCGAAACAGGCATCGTAGTCGTAGAGTTTGTAGGCAAGGAGTTTGAGTATCGTCATCTCCTCGGGCGCAAAACTGTAAACCACGCGTTTCTTACCCGTGCCCATCTTGTTGACCATCTTCTTGCAAGGGATGCCCAGACCCCCTCCTTGCGCTATCTTTTGTGCCAAAGGGAGGTACTCTTCGCGTTCCACATAACTGTCGGCTTCGTCAAACTCATGCCATGTGAAACGCCCCTTCAACAGTCGGTAGGCAAGAAAATCCTCCCATACGTCTTGACGGGTCAGTTGCGTTAAGATACTTTCCATCATCAAAAAAGAAATGAAAAAGGGGATAGACTTTGAATCAGCAAAATTGCTGATCACGAGAGGATACCTTGTCCTGTTACCTGCAAAACATCAAATGGTGGACAAGGCTGCCTCCTTTACAGGTGCAGCATGCTGCCTCCCCTTTTTCAGTTCATATCACGCCAAAAACTTGCGGATGCGTTCAATGACATAGTCGCGCTCGTTAGGCATCTGAGTGTAGAAGTTGATGTAAGGGATGCCCAGTTTCTTGGCATACTTCCTTGCAATCAGGTACTTCACATTGCTGTCGTGGCTGTGTCCGTTGCCGAGCATCACTACACCTTTGGCAGCACCGTCCTGTTCGAGCACGAACGTGTAGGGCTTGCCCCACTCTGCTTTGTAGGCCTGAGTCGGGCGTGTCGAGTAGAGTTTGAACTCATCGTTGGCGAACCCGACCAAATCGGTGACTGGCACGTTCTCACGAATGGAGTACTGAGGGAATGTACCCTGCAAAATCTCCCTGAAATAGGCTTTCCATTCCGCATCAGTCTTTTCTCTCGTCACCACGGAAGCGGCTGGAGAAACAACGGGACGCCGGGACGGAGCCTGCCGTGTGGGTTGCGCATTGCTATTTGAGTTCTCAATATAGTCCTTGGCAACATCCACAATCTTTGAAATCAATTTACCAAAATCCATAGTTTTTAACTTTAAGAATGAATATTTTAGGCAATCGATTGCAAATGTACAACATTTTTCAGAAACGCGTACAATTTATTCAAAATATATTCAAATCACGTGATATTTTCTTTTTTGAAACAAAAAACTATTCAGGTGATGTTGTAAGCGTGAAGCCTATGCTCTCCACTGCCTCTTTCACGGCTGTGTCATCAATGTCATCGCCAACAACAGTTGCGATACCACTTTGGAGGTCAACGGAAACAGACTCCACCCCCTTGACAGAACGGATGGCTTTTTCGGTGTTGGAACGGCAATGATTGCAGGTCATGCCCTTAACCACATAAGTTTTGGTCTCACAAACTTCCTTTTCACAGGAAACCTCATCGTGGCAATGGCTATCATTTTCGTGGGTATGGCAACCACAATGGTCGTGGCGATCGTGACAATGACAATGTCCCTCATGAGCATGTCCACAAGAGCATGCCGACTTGTGCTGCAACTTCATACGAAGCACATTGAGCAGCAGGAGAACGAGGATGCCTGTGCAAGTCCACTCGAACCAGCCTGCCACATCATGACAGCAGGCATGGGTGCTCATCAGATGGTCGGTGAACCACTCGCGGGGTAGTAGTTGGTCAATCGCCACACCGAAGAGGATGGAGCCTGTGATGATGGCGGTGAGATAGAGCACCAACGTCTTCTTTCCCAACACTTTGTTAATGACCAGGATGCTTGCCACGTTGCAGGCAGGACCTGCCATGAGCATCACCAAGGCGGCTCCAGGCGTCAACCCCTTCATCATAAGTGCCACGGCGATGGGAATGCTGCCTGTCGCACAGATATACATGGGTACGCTGATGCATAGCACCAAGAGCATGCTCAAGGCGGTGTTGTCCTTGAAGATGGCGAAGAACTCATCGGGCACCAGAGCGGTAATCAGTCCTGCCACAATAAGACCCACCACGAGCCACTTGCCAATGTCTTCCATCATTTCGACAAAGCCGAATTTTAGTGCTTCCACACAACGATTGGCAAAGGACAGATCCCTTTGTTCTGACCAAGCCCTGGAAGCCTCATCCTGTGCTTCTGGCAGGATTTCACTTTGCACTTCATCTTTCTGGTCCAACGTGACAAACGCTCCTCCCATCACTGCCGTGAATAAGGCTGCGATGGGACGCACGATGGCAAAGGGCAGCCCCATAAGCGAGTAGGTGGCGAAGATGCTATCGACACCCGTTTGTGGGGTGGCGATGAGGAAGGACACCACAGCACCTTTGCTGGCACCTTCACGTCGGAGGGACATGGCTGTGGGTATCACACCACAGGAGCAGAGAGGAAGCGGCACTCCGAAGATAGCAGCGTTGATGACCGAACGCATCGTGTTGCCACTAAGATATTTGTTAAACCAGCCGTCAGGGATGAAGGCATGCATGATGCCCGCCAACAAAAAACCTAACAGCAGATAGGGCGACATCTCGTTAACGATGCCCACGACTGCCTGCAAAACATTCAATACATAATCCATTGTTTTTTCCTTTCTTTTTTAATTGACGGTGCAAAGGTACGAAGAATGTTTTGCAATCGGGTTGCAAAGTTTGTTCACCTCGCAAAAAGTCTATACCTTTGTATCAAAATCAAGGAAAGTGAGAAAATTTTTATCTTCATTATTATATATATGGCTCATCGCCACCCCTGCCTTTTGTCAAACGGAAACGGAGGGAAATCTCATGACATGGGAGGATTTTGTGGAACTGATGGCAGAAGAGGAAGAAGGAATAGACGAGGAATTGATGGAGCAGTTGCAGGAGGTGTATGCACAACCCATCAACATCAACGAAGTGAGGACGGAGGATTTGGAGGTGTTGCCGTTTCTGAGTAAGGAACAGGTGGAGGGAATTGTGAAGTATGTGGAGAAGAACAAGCCTGTGGAGAGTATGGGAGAGTTGATGTTTGTGAAGGATTTGGGGATGAAGGAGAGGGAAATGCTGCGGTTGTTTGTGGAGGTGAGGGCATTGCCACAGAATCGCAACACACAAGACCTGACGGCAGGGAAGTTGCTACGATATGGAAAGCATGAGGCGGTGTGGCGGACAGATGTACCGCTCTATTGGAAAGCAGGATATGCAGATGTGCCTGCAAAGGTTTTGGAGAAGTCGCCCAATAAAGTGTATCGTGGCGACCCGCTTCATCATGCGTTCCGATATGCTTTTTCGAGCATGGGGCATTTGTATGCTGGATTGAGTATGGAAAAGGATGCTGGAGAGCGAGGGGTGGACTATGTATCAGGGTATGTGATGTTGAAGGAGGTGGGGTGTGTGAAAAGTGCTATTGTGGGCAATTACAAGGTGAGTTTTGGAAAGGGGTTGGTGGTGAATAGCGGGATGAAATTCGGTAAGATGACCATGTTGAGTGCCATGGACCGCATGGACGAGGGCATCAAGAAGCACTCATCGACCAGCGAAACAGGGTATTTCACGGGAGGGGCTGCCACCTTCCGACTGAAAGACTGGCAACTCTCCGCATTTGGCTCGTACAGAAAGGAGGATGGCACCTACAACAGCGACTTCACAGCCATGACATCGCTGAAAACAGATGGCTTGCACCGCACCCGACTGGAACGAAGCAAGAAGGGGAATCTCGGCATCAGCAACTTTGGAGGCAACGTGCATTGGGAGCACAAGGAACTACGTCTTTCAGCCACGGTGGTTGTCACACATCTGGATGTGCCATTGATGCCCAAGTACGACACGAAAGCCAGTGCATACCGCTATTACTATGCCAGCGGAAAGGATTTTCTGGTGGGGAGTATGGCGTATGCATACAGATATAAGTCCCTTTCTTTCAGCGGGGAGACTGCATTCAGCAACACGGAGAAGCAGAATGGTGTGGCAAGCCTCAACATCCTTCGTTGGCGCGCCAATAGTACCAATAGTTTTATGGTCATTGGCAGATATTACGGTGCCAAGTTTGTCAGCATCAATGGAAAAGCCTTTGGAGAAAACTCGAAAGTACAGAATGAAGAGGGTATCCTTTGGGGATGGACTTCGAAGGCTATCAAGAACATAGAGATAGAAACGTATGTGGATGCCATGTATTTCCCCTGGTGGAAGCAAGGAGTGTCGGAGAGTTCAACTGGCTATGAAGGGATGGTGCAGGCGCTCTATTCCGCCAACAGAAAGTGGAATCTCTTGGCACGATACCGCATCAAGGCGAAACAGAAGGATTTCACGTATGACACCAACGGCAAGACGTTCACCTTCCTCAAATACAATACAAAACAAAGTGTGAAACTGCAACTGAACTACAGCCTGTCCTCGTTCATCACACTCCGTACATCCGCCACAGGCATGCTGATTTCCTTTGCCAACACCCCCAACGAAAAAGGCTTTGCCATCGGAGAGAACATCCGTTGGCAAAGCCCCCGAAACAAATGCCGCATAGACTTGAGCATCACCTATTTCAACACCGACAACTACAATGCCCGTGTCTATTACTACGAACCGACCCTACTCTACTCGTTCGGTTCAACTGCCTACTATTACGAAGGCATCCGCGCCACCCTCCTCGCCTCACTCCCCATCGTCAGGCAATCACTCTTTATCAATGCCAAACTCGGCATGACCAAATACTTCAACCGCGACACCATCGGCAGCGGTCTGGAGATGATTGACGCGAATCATCGGGAAGACTTGCAGGTGCAGGTGAGGTGGAAATTCTAACGATATAATTGATGTTTTCTGATGTATCGTGCCACTCGCACATCAAGCCACCGTCGCATCATCCTCCCTTTCCTCACCGACTCACGAATCTGAGTGGAACTGACATCATACAAGGGTGTATCGACCATCTGCACAGATGGAGGGAGCACCGTCCCATCTATCTCACATCCAGGACGGCGATAGATGAGGATGGAATAGTTTTCAATGATTTCCCGAGCATGATACCACCGTGGGAAACGCTCCCAATTGTCGGCACCGATGACAAGCACAAACTCATGTTCCGGATAAGCCTTGCGGAGTTCGCCCAACGTAGTGAATGTGTAAGAGGGGATGGGAAGATGCCGCTCGAAGTCCGACACCTTCACGCCTTCGACATTTTCTGTCGCCAGACGCGCCATGTTGAGCCGATGCTCATACTCGGCAATGTCACTCGTTGCACCTTGCTTCAGCGGATTCAACGGCGACACCAACAGCCATAGTTCATCCACCAAGCCTTGCCGCACGATGGACGCCGCCAACTCGGTGTGCCCCTTATGAATGGGGTTGAAACTGCCTCCGTAGATACCTATTCTCATCAAGAAATATATTATGATGGGGCCGTTTATTCGTTCGATGTTGCAAAGATAATTAAAAATCACGATTGCTCAACTTGTTGCTCCTAAAAAACTTGCACGAGCGGAACAAAAAAAGCGTGTATCATTGACAATTATCGTTTTTTCTGTATCTTTGTCGTCCAAACCACAAGAAAGAGAATCCATGAGTTTATTTTCAGACTATTTTATAGATAACGGCGAGGGAACTCTGCACGAGATTCATTCCTGCCCAGAACTGATGGAGTGCATCCAGCAGGTCGGATTCCTGCCGCTGCTGGAAAGTGGCATTCGGAGTTACAACGCCGAAGCGCTGATGGCGGAAGAGTGCCGCTACACAGAGTTTCCTGATGGAAGTTGGGAGTGGCCCGTGTGGCGATGGAAAGGACCTGTCATCAAGGAAGGCGGTTGCGTCTATGGCAAGTTCTTTGCTGGCAAGGCAGGCTTCATCAGCCGCAAGTGGTGGCCTGACTTCTTCAACTGGCGGCGCAGCCAGTACCCTGCTCCCGAAGAGGGAACGATTGAAGATGCCATCCTCGCCACACTGAACGAACAGGGCAGCCTCATCACCCGCGACCTCCGCAACGCTTGCGGATTCACGGGAAGCAAGATGCGCAGCAAGTTCGATGGCTACGTCACCCGTCTCCAGATGGCGTGCCGCATCGTCACCGAGGATTTTGTCTATCCTCTTGACAAGCATGGTCGTGAATACGGTTGGGGACTTTCACTCCTCACCACTCCCGAAGAACTCCTCGGCATGGAGGCCTGCCAATGTAACCACACCCCCGAAGAGTCCTACCAACTGATGTACGACCACTTGCACCAACTGTTGCCTAGGGCGACTGAGAAACAAATACTGAAACTGCTGAAACCTAAAATCCGCAGATAATTTTTCAATGGTCTAGTTTTGCCGTCATTTGAGACATGTCTGTCTGTTTTTAGCCATACAAGCGTGTAATAAGACCAGC
>CAJOLW010000049.1 GCA_905235525.1 uncultured Bacteroidaceae bacterium | reverse complement strand
GGTCTTCTGACCGTCGAGATATTCTGAGAACTTTTTGGAGAAGTCTTGTTCTGCACGTTCCATCTCTTGGTCATAGGTCTTTTTGAGTTCTTCAAGGCTCTTCATCGCCTGAACATACTCGGGCATGGCATGAAGCACATCGTTGTAGGACAGGTAGCCGAAATGTTGTGGCTGCACAGGCACCTGTTGAGGGGATGCACTGAAATTAGAAAGCACTGTTTCCTGTGCTGACAAGATGCCAGCACAAGTAAACAGTGCTATCATTGTGAGTATCTTTTTCATACAAAAACTCTAAAACATTAAGGTTTGAATCCTAAACTCTCAACCTTAAACCTTACTTCGCTCCAACCTTGGCTTTCACCTGGTCAGTAATGTCGTTGGCACTTGCACCGATATAAGCGATGGCACCAGCAGGAAGGATGTAGGTGTAACCACCTGCGGCACCCACTTCTTCCACAGCCTTCATGATCTTCTCCTGCATCTCACCCATCTTGGTCTGCTCCATCTTCTGCATTTCCTGTTCACTGGTTTGAGCAAACTGCTGCAATTCCTGATAGGCTTTCTGGAGTTCTTCCTCACGGTAAGTGCGCAAAGTCTCGGAGAGTGTTGCTTTTTCCTTGTCGTAAGCCTCACTCTTAGTCTGTAAGTCTGATTGTTTGCGCTGGAACTCTTCTTGAAGTTGCTTTCCAAGGTTCTGGAGTTCTGTTTGAGCGGCTGCGTATTCAGGCATACCCTGCACTACTGCATCGATGTTGACGTGTCCGACTTTCTGGGCGAACAGGCTCATTGGCAGCGCCAAGAGCATTGCAAAGATAAATTTTTTCATTGTCTTTTAGTTATTTGTGGTTTTTAATTGTTTTTGTGAAAATTAGACTTATGGGAAAAGTCTATCTAAATTCATTACTTTCTTAGTGGGTGTAGCCCAATTTCAGGAGCACTTCCTCGCTGATGTCAATCTTAGGAGAAGCATAGATGATGCTGCCGCCAGATGCGCGGTCAAGTACCAGTTGATAGCCTTTTTGGTCACAGATGTCCTTGACAGCATTGTAGATTTCATCTTGGATGGGGGCGAGAAGGCTTTGACGCTTCTTGTAGAGTTCACCTTCGCTGCCAAAATAGGTCTTCTTCAGATCACTGGCTTCCTTTTCCTTTGCCATGATGGCTTCTTCAGCCTTGGTCTTTTGGGCGTCAGAAAGGAATACTGATTCGGATTGGTATTTCTTGTATAGAGTTTCGGCCTCGTTGAGCAGTGCTTCCACTTCACCTTCCCATTTCTTGGAAACTTGGTTGAGTTGTTCGTTAGCGCGTTCGTAGGCAGGTACATTCTTGAGAATGTATTCCATATCCACGAGGGCAAACTTCTGTGCGTTGACAGCAATGGATGTCAAGAGCACAGTCATGGTCAATAAAAGTTTTTTCATAAGACCTTTCCCCCGCCTCCCTAAAATGGGAGGAGTAGAATGTTTGTGGGGGAGTATTCTACTTTTGTTGTTGATATTATCTTGTTTTTAAGTAACCATCCTCCCTCCTTCAGTGGAAGTGAGGAATGGATTCTCTTTAGAACTCTTGTCCGAGTATGAAGTGGAACTGACTTCCGCTATAACTCTTCGAGCCATTGATATTGTCAAGTCCATATGCCCAGTCTATACCCATCAGACCCACCATCGGGAGGAAGAGACGTACACCAAAACCGACAGAGCGCTTCATGTCAAAAGGATTGAATTTTTTAATCTCTGTCCACGCATTACCAGCCTCAGCAAATGCCAGTGCATAGATATTAGTGGAACCTTGTAACAAGAGTGGATAACGGAGTTCAAGAGTCATGCGGTCGTAAGCGTAGCCATAGTTGTAACCTTGTGTAAGGGCACCATTGTCGTAACCGCGCAGACCGATTGTTTCGGAGTAGTAAGTGGAGGAGTAACCAGACATGCCGTCACCGCCGACATAGAAGGTGGAGAATGGCGACTTTTTGTATTTGTTGTAATTTCCAAGCAGACCAAAGTCGAAACGTGTCATCAGCACAAAGCATTTGTTGGCATTGCCGAGAGGCACGTAGAAACGGGAGTTGAATTTCCATTTGTGATACTCAATCCACTTGTACTTACGGCCCATGTCGCTCTGGTAGTTGGCATCGCGATAGTCGGTAGCCATGTGCTCGTAGTCAACACCATCAAAGAGAGAGTAGGGTGGTGTGAAAGACACTGAGGCATTGATTTGCGAACCACGACGTGGGAAAATGTTGTTATCGGTGGATGTACGTGACAAACTAAGCGTGAGGCTGATGTCATTACAATTACCATTTTGAATCAAGAAGTATTCCCACTCTTTCATCATATAGCGTGTATAACCCAATGTTGCTGTAAGGAAGAAGTTGTGGTCTGGCCATGAAAGACGTTTGCCGAAACCGATGTTCAGTCCGAACAACTCAATGTATTTATCTGGGTCATAATAGTTGGAATAGTTGTTGTAATAACTGCTGTTGTAGTTGCCCTGACCATACAACATAGAGAAGTAGTTATTGTAATAACTGCTGTTATAATAACTGCTGCTGATGTCGGTCTGGCGCGAGAAAAATGCATTGACAGAGAATTGGTTAGGACGTTTGCGACCAAACCAAGGGTCAAGGAATGAGATGCTGTACGACTGGTAGTAAGAACCGTTGGTGGATGCACTGAGTTCCAGTTCTTGAGCATCACCTTGTGGGAAGAGGCCACGATGAAGACGGTTTTTCCCAAAGAGGTTACGCATAGAGAAGTTTGTGAACTTCAATCCCACCTTACCAATCACACCCGTTTGTCCCCATCCAAGCGAGAATTCAATTTGGTCGCTTGCTTTGGGTACCAGTCCAAGATTGAGGTCAACAGTTCCATTGACGGGGTCTGGTTTGGGTACAAAATCCAATTTCTCAGGGTCAAAATGTCCCATCTGTGCAATTCGCATGGCTGTTTCCTTGTAGGCATCCATGTTGAAAAGATCACCAGGCTTGAGCATGAACTCGCGGCGTATCACTTCCTCATACACACGAGTGTTACCATAAATGTTTATTTTGTTGATGGTTGCCAAAGTTCCTTCATAGATGCGGATTTCAAGATCAATGGAATCGCCGTCTACATCCACCTCAACATCGTTAATTTGGTTGAACACGTAACCCTCGTTGTAATAATTATTTGTCACAGACTGCTCATCTTTGTAAAGACGTTTCTGAATATGGGTCTTGTTATACACGTCACCACGGTTCATCTGCAAAACCTTGTTGAGGCCTTCCGTGCTGTAAAGAGTATTACCCACCCAGTTGATATTACGCACATAATATTTGTCACCCTCGTCAATGTGAAGATAAACGTCCACCAGATTTTCTCCCACATTGACCACGCTGTCTGCATCAATATAGGCATCTCGGTAACCGAGTTCATTGTATTTCTCAATGACTCGTTCCTTATCCTCTTCATATTTCTCTGTCACAAATTTCTTGGCCTTGAAGAGACTCTTGAAGCCCTTCTCATTAGTCTTTTTCAGCAGTCCGCCCGAGAAGAAGCCTCCGTGGAATTTTTTGGTGGCAAGATGGTTGTTGCCAGCGATGTGAATTTTATTCACCTTCACTTTTTCCTTTTTGTCTATATTGACATCAACAATGAGTTGTCCCTGTTGGGAGATATCATCGCGCTGCATGATATTCACTTCTGCATTCTTGAAGCCCTTCTCGTCAAAATATCTCTTGGCTATAATCTTTGCTTTATCCACCATGTTGGGGGTCAACTGATTGCCCTTTACGATACCCATCTTCTCCTGCAAATCATCGTGTTCTGATTTTTTCACACCATTAATGTTGATTTGCGACACACGTGGACGCATGGAAAGGGTTATCTTCAGATAAACTTTTTCATCTACAATACTATCTGCTTCAATCTTCACTGCAGAGAAGAGTCCTTGTTTCCAGTATCTTTTGACAGCGGCAGTAATCTCGTCTCCAGGTACCGAAACTATATCGCCGACAGTGAGTCCAGAAAGTCCGATAAGTATGTAGTCGTCGTAATTTGTGACACCATCCACTGTGATTCCTCCGATCTCATATTTCTTTTCTTGCCCATACACGATGTTAGGATCTGTCTGCACTTGTGCCTTGAGGGTAACAAATGAAGACAGAAGAAAGACGGATGTGAGTATGATGAATCTTAAAATCCTCATGTATATATATCGTTATTTGTTTTCAGTTACTTGTTCGCCAGTCTTACCGAAACGGCGTTGGCGGCTTTGATAGTCCACAATGGCCTTGCAGAATTCCTCTTCTCTAAAATCAGGCCAATATGTAGGGGTGAAGTAAAACTCCGAATAGGCGCACTGCCACAGCAGGTAATTACTCAATCGCTCCTCACCTCCCGTGCGAATCATCAGTTCTGGATCAGGCATAAAATGGGTGGCAAGATGTTGGGTGATGGTCTCTTCCTTGATGGCATCAACCGCCAGCGTTCCCTCCTTCACTTTTTGTGCAATTTGCTGGACTGCATGGGTGATTTCCCATTTAGAAGAGTAACTGAGTGCCAATACCATACAGGTGCCAGTGTTCTTCTGAGTTCGTTCTTCTATTTGTCTGCAAGCATTTTGTACTTCTTGAGGGAGACGTGTCACGTCACCAATCACACGGAAACTGGCATTGTTCTTCATGAAGATGGTTTCTTCCAGATTTTTGAACAGCAAAGTCATCAAGGCTGTCACCTCTGCTGCTGGACGGTTCCAGTTCTCGGTAGAGAATGTATAGAGAGTCAGATATTCCACTCCCAAATTGACGGCAGTGGCCATGATGTCCCTTACGCGTTCCACGCCTTCTTGGTGTCCGTAAGTGCGTTCTTTGCCTTGCGCCTTTGCCCAACGCCCATTGCCGTCCATAATAATAGCAATGTGACGCGGCACTCGAGTCATATCAATTTGTTCTTTATACATGTTTCTTCTTTTGAGTCTCTATTGTTCTATTTCTTTAATCTCACAAGTTTCGCTAATTTCTATAGTTATTTCTTGTTTATTGTCAATCGTTTGTACACTTGCGGTATTTGGGACAGAGGTCATAGGAGATGTACACCATAGTCCATGAGTAACTGTCCTTATTCTTTAAGAATCCGCTCTTCACCTTATAAGGGTCTTCGATGCCATCGAGTTTATCGCTCATAGAGAAGCGCATGGACCAATCGATACCCACATTCCATCTCGGTCTGAATTTGTATTTAACGCCCAATCCTACGGGGATATTCATAGTCAACGCTTTGTTGCCGTATGTGAATCCAAGACCCATTTGAATGTAGGGCGTAAACCGTTTGCTGCCTTTGTAACCTGTTCCTGTGCCATAGCCAAAGAAATTTAGTTCATATTGGCAACCTACATCGACCAAGGAATTGTTGAAGTCCCATTTCTGTCCTTTCTTGTCAGGGAACTTGTTCTTTCCCTTACTGGCATCGCCTTTTACCTTTCCATAGGCGAGGTCGAACTTCAGTGCCATGCGTGGGTTGAGGTTGTATCGCCCCATCAGTCCGCCAGCCATTGTCACATTCTTATAGAAGGCGTTGGTGTTAGCATCGCCCATGTAGAAACTTGGACCGCCCATGGCACCGAGTTCAAGCGCATATTCCAATTCTTGCGCATGAAGGTTCAAGACGAAGAGCAGGGTGACGATTATTGTACAGAGCCTTGCCATATTTTGCCGTTTTCTTGGATAATCCAAAGTTCTTGTTCTACAGCCACGATGCTTGCCGTACCGTCAGCAGGGTTAAGATCTTCTGGCATGGGATACTTTTCTGACTGTGGGTGCCATGTTATTCCGTTATCATCCGAACGATACAGATGTTGGTAGATGCCAGATTCCATTCCAATGGCATATAGTGCATTGTTGTAGTATGTGACGCTGGGATGTTCAAAGTGCGGCATTCCATACGCATTGTCTGGTGTCACCTGTATATAAGCCCATGGTTGGTCAGCGTTTGCATCAGTGGAGGAATTCTTGTGCCACGTCACTCCGTTCTCTTCGTTTTGGCTGGAAACGCCTGTCATCACTGTCACTTGGAGATTCTGATTGGTGGCTGAAACATACGTCAAGGAATTGACAGAAGTTTCTGGTAGCATCTCAAGATCGCTGCTGCCTTGTTCAGTCCAAGTGGTGAGGTCGGAAGAGCCAATGATGGATGTACCATCGTAGGCATAGAGATAGTAGGTGTCAGCAGCCAGAAGTTGCTTCACCTCTTGCGTAGAGGCTTTTGTCCATGTGTTAGCCAATTGTTCAGGAGCCGACTGATAGATGTAGTTATCTTTACCTAATCCGAAAAAGTTGCCTTTGAAGAATACGATAGAACCACTGTTGACAGGGATGGTAACAGGTGTACTCCATGTAGTGGCATCATTGCTATTGGCGAAGGTCACCACAGATTCAAGATCTTCATTTTGGGCGAAAAGATAGACTTTTCCGTTCACATGGAATGCATGGCTTTCTCCCTTGATGGAAAGATTAGTCGTTGCGGCTTTCCATTCCAAAGTGTCGGTGTTGCTGATATGCTTGTAAATGTCCACCTTATAGATTCTCTTGGAGAGACCATCGGTTGAGGAGCACAGCAATTCTACTGTCTTGCTGAAATCGATGACTGTCGAACCTGAAATCAGCGGATAATAGAGTTCGTCATCGTCTTGTAGTTTGTAATAGACATCGCCCTGCGAAAGGGTGTTGGGGGTCACTTCTGTCAAATCTACCCAATTGGGTAATGGTTCAGTCGTGTAAATGTGTCCGTTCAGTTGGTCGATATTGAAATGGACTGATGTCCCATAGAACGTTCTTTCGGTGATGGTGTCAGTGGCATGTCCGTACTGGTCATACTTCTTAGTTTTGACATCGCAAGTGATGCTGTTGATGGTGAAGCCTGTGATGGCGCACTCTGGGGTAGTTTCAATATTGTTGTCGTTCATGCATGAGCAAAATGTGAGCATGGTCATCATCAGCAAAGTCATGCACTTGAACTTCTGTTTGTTTCCTATTTTTTCCATTGTTCGTAATAAGCCAATATACAAAACGGTGCAAAATTACGAACATTTTTTGCATCTACGAAGCGTTAAGCCCGATTTTAACGGATTTTATGCTATATTAGGGTATATTAAAGTGAAAAGTGAAGAGTGGAATGTGAAAAATCTAAGTTACTGTTGCTAATGAGGAACATGCCTGCCGGATGGTCGGTAACTTAGATTCTTCACTTTCCACTCTTCACTCTTCATTTTTCATTTCTCCCCTTCCAGCAACCCACACAGTTCCTTCATCCCCTCACTGGCTCCCTTCATGATGTGATGGATGCCGAGGTTGGGGTTGTAGGATACGTCTTTGGGGTCGATGAGGTAGATCGTGCGAATTGGCGAAGTTCAGCAGTCCTGCGGCAGGATAGACATTGAGCGAAGTGCCAATGACCACGAGGATGTCCGCTTTACCCACCTCTTCGATGGCAGGTTCAATCATAGGCACACTCTCGCCAAACCACACGATGAAGGGGCGCAACTGGCTGCCGTCCTTCGCTTTGTCGCCCATGCGGATGATGGGATTGTCTTCGGGTAGGGTGACGATGCAGTTGGGATCGTTGGGGTTGCGGCTGGAAGTGGCTTTCATCAATTCGCCGTGCAGGTGGATGATATGCTGAGAACCAGCGCGTTCATGCAGGTCGTCAACATTCTGTGTGATGACCGTTACGTTGAACTTGTCTTCCAGGCTTGCCACCAGTTTGTGTCCCTCGTTGGGAACGACGCTGCTCAGTTGTTGGCGACGTTCGTTATAGAACTTCTGCACGAGTTCGGGGTCACGTTCGTAGCCCTGAATGCTTGCCACTGCCTCTACGGGATACTGTTCCCAGAGACCACCGCTGTCGCGGAAGGTGCTGATGCCGCTTTCTGCCGACATACCTGCACCCGTCAAGAATACTAAGTTTTTCATGTTGAATAGGTTTTAGTGTGTGTGATGCTTAATAAGCAACCTTGCACGGAATGCCGAGTTGTTCCACTTGCGCACCGATGGCATCCAACACTTCGTGGGGCGCTTTTTTCAGTTCGTGAGCAGGAGTTTCGCGGTCAATCGTGTAAATCATCACCTCGCGTGGTTGTATCTCGCTTACGGTCTTGAGCCAAGGCTGCACATAGGATTCACTTGTGTTATCGACCGACTTCCCCTCATATTCGCCTCGGAGAAACATCGTCTGGATGATGCAACGGTTGCCAAACTCCTTCAACTTGGCAATCATTTTCTCCACATCGTAAGAGCCATTGGGACGGTCTATGAGGGCAATATAGTCGGGGCTGATTGTATCGAGTTTGCAGATGTTGTTATCCACCTTGCAGAGTGCATCGAACACAGGTTGACGCAAGATTTGGGTGGCATTGGTCAACACACTCACCTTGGCATTGGGGAAATAGTAGTCACGCAAGGCAAGGGTGTCCTCGATGATTTCAGGGAAGTGTGGATGAAGGGTTGGTTCGCCATTGCCTGCAAAAGTCAATACATCGGGCTTAGGACCTTCTTCCGACATCTTGCGGAGTTGGTTTTCGAGGGCTTGACGCACTTCCTCCCGTGTCGGCATCTTCTGCTTGGGCACAAAATCGTGGTTGAAACCGCACTCGCAATAAATGCAGTCGAACGAGCAGCACTTGCCGTCGGCTGGTAAGAGGTTGATGCCCAGCGAAACGCCCAAACGGCGGCTATGCACGGGACCAAAGATAGGGGATGGATAGATGATGGTCATCTTTGCTATTTACAATTTGACAATTTACTATTTACCATTTGCCATGCGGCTGGGGTGGATGCGGTCATATATCAGGCTTGTCAGCCCAAAGAAAAGCACGGCGGTGAAGAAGCCGCAGATGGAGTCGATGAGGTAGTGTGCTTGGATATAGACCGTGGCACAACACAGCAGCAGATAGAGTGGCATCATGAGCCAGAAGAGCCATTTGTTCTTCGTCTTCCATGCCAGCAGCATGGTCACGGTGCTCATGCCCACATGACTGCTGGGAAAGGCGGCAGTGGGGCGTTCGCCCACCTCTTGTGCTCCTAAGACGAGTTGGCTGAAAATGCCCTTGATCTCGGGCATCAGCATCTCCGTGTGAGTCTGAAAGTAATGGCCGACGGCAGGGAAGACACCCGAATCGGCTGTTTCCACACCTACCGCTTTGAAGTAATATTGGGGTCCCGCTACAGGCAGGAACTCATAAATCACATAGAAGAGGAAGAAGGAAGCGAGGAAAACGAACCCAGCCTTGTCTGCCTCGGGATAGCGGCACAGCAGGTAGAAAATGAGGGTTGCCCCCATCATGTAGTAGTAAGCATAGTAGCCCATATTGAAGGCTTCGCTCCAGAAAGTGTTGGTCACCATTGTGTTGAACACCAAGGCGGGTTGGCAACCGAACAGTGTCTGGTCAATGCCGGCAAAGATGTGGTCAAGGTAGGGCAACTGGGAACAGAAGTCATAAGTCTCAGGATACCAGAAGATGAGTCCCAAGAGGGGAGGGAAGACCCTGAGGATGCGAAGGGCACGACAGGGGTACCATCGGTAGATGCCATACATGGCAGCCATTGCAGTGAGCATGATGAGTCGGGTGACAACCATACTTGTCGGGTCTGCCAATCTGTTCCAGTAGATGCCGATGAGAATCGTGGTGAAGAGCATGTAAATCAGCGTGATGCTCTCCATGCTCCACAACCCTTTTTCGTAGTCTTTTTTGAAATATTCTTGTATTGTCATCTTACAACCATTTATTGTTTTTGTACCACTGAATGCACTCTTTCACACCTCGTTCCAACTGCCATTCAGGTACAAAACCAAGGTCTTCTCGGAGAGGGGTGATGTCACACTGCCAGTTGCGTTGGCACATGATTTTATACTTATCACCATTCAGGGTGCTGGGCTTGCCTGTGATGTGTGCCCCCCATTCTGTCACACTTGAAATGACCCTCAGCAACCACAATGGAGCCTTGATGTGGAGCACTCCTTTTGTGCCCAACTCCTTTTGGATGAGGTCACTGAATGCACGGCTGGAATAATTGCATCCATCGCTGACGAAATAAGCCTTTCCGTTCGTCACATCATTTTTACCGATGGCAGCGAAGATGGCACTGACGAGGTCACGTACATACACAAAGGTGATCACCTGCTTCTGATAGCCCACCGCAAAGTCCACGTGCTGCTTGATGCTCTTCGCCATCATGAAGTAGTCCTTCTCGCGCGGACCATACACACCTGTGGGACGGAAGATGGTATAGTGGAACTTGCCATCGGTCTTGATGCGTTTTTCAGCCAGAAACTGCTCGCTCTTCACTTTGCTTTCGCCGTATGCTGTGTTGGGCTGCGGCGTGTCCTCGGGGGTCATGTCGTTGTAGGTGCCATCGGCGTTCATCTCCTCGCGGATAGGCCCTAAAACGCTCAGGCTGCTCACATAGAGGAACTGTTCGGGCAGCATGTCCAGTTCGTCGAGCGTGTTGACGAGGTTGCGAGTGCAGTCATAGTTGTGAAGAAAGAAGTCCTCGCGGTGCAGACACTTCGTCGCTCCTGCCGCATGGATGATGACATCCCATCTGTCCACTTTCTCTTTATATTTAGCCAGTTGAGTGTGCAGTCGGTCGGCATCCGCCAGGTCGAGAAAGGCGAAGTTGAGTTTCTCGTGCTGCAGCCATCGGCGGCTTGAGTGCTCCCTCATGCCTGCCCAAGTCTCCATTCCGCGCTTCAACCCTTCCTCGCAAAGGAAACTGCCAATGAAGCCACTTGCTCCTGTAATCAGAATCTTCATGCTTTTTTCAATTTGGCTGCAAAGGTAAAGATTTTAAGTGAAAAGTGAAAAGTGAAAAGTGAAAAATCTAAGTTTCTCCCATCTGGATGGCAGGTATCATAGATTTTTCACTTTTCAAGCGCACTTGAAAAAACAATTTCTATTTTCTTGGGTCACTTTTCACTGAAAATCTTTATATTTGCAACCTAATAAAGATTGTTGCCTATGTCAAAGAAAGAATCAAGGCTGGTGAAGTCCAGCATCAACAAACGTGAAATGAGAGAAGCCCTGAGCGACTACCTGAACAAGAACCGTGGAAGGGCGCTGACGCTGAAGAACGTGTTTAGTGAGATGGGGTTGACGAAACACCCCTTGAGAATGCTTTGTGTCGATATTTTGAACGAGATGCATGAAGCAGGCGACATTGTGAAGAACCGTGATGGCAACCTCGTCTTTCGCGGTTCAGCCCATGTGGTGGAAGGCATCTTCAACCGCACTTCGGGCGGAAGAAACTATGTGGATACCGATGATGGAATGGGCATCTCCATCTATGATGAGGACACACACCATGCCCTGCCAGGCGACCGCGTGAAGGTGGGCATCCATGCCAAGAAATACGGCAACCACAAACTGCATGGCGAAGTGTTAGAAATCGTGCAACGCAGGGAGAAACCTTTTGTCGGCACCCTGGATGTGCAGCATAGCGTGGCATTCCTGACCGTGCCGTCGGGCATCTTGCAGAGCGACATCATCATTCCTGTGGAAAAGTTGAAAGGTGCCAAGAATGGGCAAAAAGTGGTGGTGAAGGTCACCGACTGGCCCATGGGGGCTCGTAACCCTATCGGTGAAGTGGTGGATGTGTTGGGTAAGGAGGGCGAAAACAATGCGGAAATGCACGCCATCCTCGCTGAATACGGATTGCCCTACAAATACCCTGAGAAGGTGGAAGAAGCCGCCAACAAACTCGATGCAGGCATCACGCCCGAGGAGATTGCACAGCGTGAAGACTTCCGCGACACCTTCACCATCACCATCGACCCGCGCGATGCAAAGGACTTCGATGATGCCATCTCTATCAAGAAACTCAAGGAAGGACTTTGGGAGTTGGGTGTACACATTGCCGACGTGAGCCACTATGTGTTCGAAGGCTCTGTCATCGACCAAGAGGCACAGCAACGTGCCACCTCCATCTATCTGGTCGATAGAACCATCCCGATGTTGCCCGAACACCTCTGCAATATGCTTTGTTCACTCCGACCCAACGAAGAGAAACTCACTTTCTCCGTCATTTTCGAGATGAATGAGGATGCCGAGGTGCTCAGCCACCGCATCAAGCATACGGTCATCAAGAGTTGCCGTCGCTACACCTATGAAGAAGTACAGTATCTGCTCGAACAGAACGGTGAGGCGCGTGAGTGCGAACTGATTCGCGAGGGGAAAGTGCAGCCCACGCAACCCATCCCTGCACAGGAGGTGTTGCCTGACACGGAACTCAATGCCTTCCGCGACCGACTCGCTCCCATCGACCCGAAGGAGGTGCCTGTCACACCCGTGCCTGCTGACCACCGTCAGGGTGAGTATGCCGACCAACTCATCACGCTTAACCGCATGGCGCACCTGTTGCGCGACAAGCGCTTCAAGGAAGGCTCCATTGACTTCGACCGTGAAGAACCCCGTTTCGAGATTGACGAGACGGGAAAGCCTATCCGTGTCTATTTCAAGACTGCCAAGGATGCCAACAAACTGGTGGAGGAATTTATGCTCCTTGCCAACCGAACGGTGGCGGAAAGTGTGGGACTGGAGAAGCAACCCAAGACATTGCCTTATCGTATCCACGATATGCCCGACATCAACAAACTCGACAACCTTGCAGCCATGGCATCTCGCTTCGGCTACCGGCTGACAACTGTGGGTAAGAAGGAAGAGGTAGCAAAAAGCCTGAATCAACTGCTCAAGGATGTGCATGGACAGCGTATGCAAAACCTCATCGAGATGGCATCGCTCCGCGCCATGCAGAAGGCGGTCTATTCCACTTTTAACATCGGGCACTACGGACTCGGCTTCAATTACTACACGCATTTCACCTCGCCCATCCGTCGCTATCCAGACTTGATGGTGCACCGTCTGCTCACCCGTTATGAGCAGGGTGGGGCAAGTGCTTCGCAAAAGAAGTACGAGAACCTGTGTGAGCACTCCTCACAGATGGAGCAACTGGCTGCCGCTGCTGAGCGTGCCAGCATCAAGTATAAACAAGTAGAGTTTATGTCGGACAAACTCGGTCAGGAATTTGATGCCCACATCAGCGGCGTGAACGAGTTTGGTGTCTATGCCGAGATTGACGAAAATCATTGCGAAGGGCTCATTGCCGTGCGTTTCTTAGGGGATGAGGCTTTCGACTTCGATGACCGCAACTTCTGCCTCGTCGGACGTCAGACCCACCATCGCTTCTCCCTCGGCGACCCCATCCGCATCAAGGTAGCACATGCCGACCTCTTCCGTAAGCAACTCGACTATGACCTCGTTTCCCACGAGTCTTCTCTCTATACCGCTGAGCCAGTCTTCTACGAGCCTTTCACCCGAGAGAACAAACGGGGTGCCAAGCATACAGGTAAGGCTCCAAAGAGGGAAAGAAAGAATGGGGG
>CAJOLW010000048.1 GCA_905235525.1 uncultured Bacteroidaceae bacterium | reverse complement strand
CCTCGATAATGAACCTTCTCCGACAAAGGCAGAAGTCTTTGGAAGACAAAGAGATAACGTTAGGGAAAGAGAAGAAATTTCAAAATCCAAGCGGATCACGAAAAGAGGCGTTTTCCACGCCTCTTTTTTGTGTTGTTACACGAACTTGTTTCCATGTTACATTTTCAAGGAAATGTGGGTATCGCAGTGAAAACAAAAAGATATGAAACATGCGAGAAAAGCGAAGTGCTGGAAAGTCCGTAACTTTGCATCAGAAAAGGTTAGTAAAAAGTCCTACAGTATGAAAGTTAATTACGAATAGGTTAATAATTAGTTAGTTAGTTTAAGGAAGAGGCTGTGTCAAAAGTAACAGGCACAGCCTCTTTTGTCTTTTTATGAAACAAAGCCCCGACTTTCCCAAGCCAGGGCTTTGTCATGTCCCAGATTTTTTGTATCTTTGGACAAAGTTTCAAACTTATGGCAAAGTTACAATTTAAATTCTACAATCAAGCACAAGGGGATCTGTTTCCTTCGTTTTTGGGTGAAAAACTCCCTCAAACGCATCATGTTCGTCTTTTGAGCGGCATAATTGACGCTCTTGACATTACTGATCTGTTGGAGACGTACAAGTCCTTCGGCTGTCCCGCATATCATCCACGCATGTTGCTGAAGGTGGTCTTCTATGCCTACATGAACAACATCTATTCATGCCGCAAGATAGAGGATGCCCTGAAGTACCACATCCACTACATGTGGCTCAGCGGCGGCCAGACTCCCTCGTTCAGCACCATCAACCGTTTCCGCAGTGAGCACATGAAGGATGCGGTAAACAACTTGTTCTCCCAGGTTGTGACTCTTCTTGTCGACATGGGTCAGCCCACCCTTGAGGAGCAGTACATCGACGGCACGAAGATAGAGAGCGTGGCCAATAAATACACCTTTGTCTGGAAGAAGACCGTGGAGAAGAACAAGGCAAGGCTTGAAGAGAAAATAAAGAACATCCTCTCGCAGATAGATGAATGCATAGCACAGGACAACGCTCCGGATGCTGACACCATGCCCGATGCCATAGACGGCAAGCTGCCTGCCAGAAAGATAGAGGAACTGAATGAGCAGAACAGGCAGTCGCCTCATGAGACAAAGGAAGAGAAACAGGTGGCAAGGGCAAAGGAGAAAGTGGCAAGGGAACTGAAGAAGCATCAGGAGAAACTGGAAGAATACGAGCAGCATCTCGAAACTCTCGGTCCCAGCAACAGCTATTCCAAGACGGATGCCGATGCCACATTCATGCTCCAGAATGACATTGCAGCCTATGTGAAGTACAACTGGTTCCACAAGGAGCAGCACCGTGCGTTCCGTGATGATCCGTTCCGTCAGGAAAACCTGTATTACAACAAGGAGGAGGATTATTACGTGTGTCCGATGGGGCAGCACATGACACTGGCGGGAGTGACAAGGAAGGTTTCTGATAACGGCTTTGCGTCCTACTCACACAAGTACCGCGCACAGCGATGTACGGGATGTCCGCTGGGATCACGATGCTACAAGTCAAAGGCTGAGCAAAGGACGATAGAAGTGAATCACAATCTCAACGAGCACAAACGAAAGGCAAGGGAGATGATCACCTCGGAGGAAGGACTGAGGCACAGAAGCCGAAGACCTATAGAGCCGGAGGCTGTTTTCGGACAAATCAAATTCGACTGGCATTACAGGCGCTTTCGACATAAGGGAAAAGACAAGGTCTATATGAACTTTGCCATACTCGCCATGGCCCATAATCTGAGAAAACTCATGCGAAAAGCTCAAAATGAACTTATGGAGAGAGTTTCCGTGCATTTATTACCTCTATGCAAGCCCTACAGACCCCATACAGCTCTTCTTGAACCGAATAAACGCATTTTTAGAATCGCTGCCTAAAAAAGGGAACTTACAATATAGGATGAAGAGTTGAGACGAAAAGAGGCCGTGTCTGTTACTTTTGACACGGCCTCTTTTTGTAACGTGAGTTCGGCATAAGAGATCGCGGCCAATCACAGAAGGTGCTTGGGGCAAAGTTCCCAAGAACTATAATACACAGATTTAAGTTGCGGATATTTGGATGATTCAATAAGGAAATCTTCTCAATCTTTTCATCGACCGCTGCGGTATAGTTTTATATATACATGTCATTTCAACTGTTTGCCGTCAGAAAAGGCGCGCCCCACAGTCTTGCCAAGTTGGATGTAACCAAAGTGAACAGGGTCGTATGTGATGAGATTCATTTTCTCTACATCAGGTTGTCCGTCCGCAGCAAGATAAGCCTCGTCACAAAGCACACTCACAATTTCACCAATGAGCATGTAGCCTGTTTCGGAGCGGTTGAGTGTTTCCTTCACCTTGCACTCAAGGGTCATGGGGAAGTTTTTGAAGACTGGTGCATTGATGTTGGGGGCTTTCTCTACCGTCCAACCTGTTTTCTGAATCTTGTGAGGTTCTTTCTTGGCACTAACAATGCCTACATAGTCAGAAGCCACAAGTGTCTCCACTGTGCCAAAGGTGACGGTGAACTCATTCTGGAGGTCGATGTTGTCAGTTGTGGCATGGGGACTGAGGGAAATCACAATCTCATGCATGTCCCAAGTTCCGCCCCAAGCGGCATTCATAGCATTGGGATTACCATCTTTATCATAGGTACCGATAATAAGCACTGGCTGAGGAAGCAGCCAAGGTTTTGAAGGAAATAATTTCATATACATTATTTATTTAAGGGGGGTAAACACTATGGTACTAATTTCGGATTATTTTTGTGGCGTTCTTTATCCCGGGTTGTCTTCTTGTCAAGATTACGTTGCAAAGCCTCGGTCAAGTCAACCCCTGTCTGATTGGCAAGACAGAGGAGCACCCATAACACATCCGCCATTTCATCGGCAGGGTCTTGAGGCTCACCCGGCTTGAAGGACTGATCGCCATACTTGCGTGAGATGACACGGGCAAGTTCCCCCACCTCCTCGGTGAGCACTGCCATATTGGTGAGTTCGGAAAAATAGCGCACACCATAGGTGCGAATCCAATCATCCACAAGTTGCTGTGCCTTGCGGATGGTGATGTCAGCATGTGGAACAGAGTTTTCTTCCTGCATATCGCCACCCCTCCTTCCAATTCTATTTCACATTCATGATGAACTGACGAAGATTCTCTAAATCTTGTTCATTGGGATGCCCAGCATGGAGAGGCCCCATCGAGCCTCTGCATGTAAAGGAACGCTCATCGACAGAAATGCCTTGCGCTTCCAGCAGTTGACGCATTTGGGGAACAGGCGACTTGATGATGGCACATGAACCGAAACAGACTACACGTTTCACTTGAGCAGGAGAGAGGGTCTTGATGAATTTGACCATGTCACCACTAATTTTGCCCAACATGACACCCGAACCCAAATAGAGTGTCTCGACAGGTTCGGAGAGGGGTATCTCCACTGTTTCGGGCACAGCACCTGTCACTTGACCCACGATATTCGCCATCTGTGCAGAGTGGCCAAACTTGCTAAAATATCTGATTGCTATTGCCATTTTTAAGTAAAGTTTTGTTGATAGATTACACGACCATTTTTTCTATTTCTTCACGATGTTCAAACAACGTACATCCGCCTGTATGTTCCCATCCGAGCGCCTTGGCAGCACGAATCTTTCGGAAAAGCGGTGATTTTAAGGCTTCACGCACTCCCATCTCTGCCACATTGCTGTCACTGAAAGGTGAGAAGGGGCAAGGTTCAGCAGAGCCATCGGGACCGATGTGGAAGAATCCGCGACCAGAGGCGAGGCAACCACCAAGGGCTTTTTCATCACCCGGAAAAGAGAGGAAGATGATGTCAGCATATTCCTTGCGACGAGTTGCCATCAGGCTTTCCATCTCAGCCACATGCTCATCGCCGAATGCCAAATGCTCGGTTCCCGGTTCTGTGGGTACATACTCCACATAGAAAAGAATCTTGCAGCCATAGGAACGGACGGTGTCGATAAACTCCGGCGAGGTGACATAGTGATAGTTTTCGGTGGTCACAGTGATGCTGATGCCGAAGAAAAGATCTTCTTCCTTCAGCATTTCCATCGACTGCATGGCCCGCTTGAAGACTCCCCTACCCCGTCGTTCGTCGGTACCCATCGCTGTTCCTTCGATGCTGATGATGGGCACCATGTTGAGGTGCTTGCGGAAGAATTCCATGTAGGAAGGGCCGATAAGGGTACCATTGGTGAAGATGGGGAAAATCATGTCCTTCACCTCGGCTATATTCTCCAGGATATCCTTCCGCATCAATGGTTCACCGCCTGCCATGAGGGAGAAGTTGATTCCCATAACAGCAGCCTCGGTGAATATCTTCTTCCACTGCTCACCAGATAGCGTCTTTTTCTGCTCCGACTCCTTGTCCTCTGCAATGCCATTGCTACGGGCGTAGCACCCTTTGCAATGCAAGTTGCAGGTGGTGGAGATGCTGCTGATGAGGAAAGGCGGCACCTCCAGTCCTTCTGCTTCCAGCATCTTCGCACGCCGCTTTTCCGACTTCTGAAAAAGCGTTTGCATACGGTAGGCGAACTTTGCCTCGCGAGGATTGGAGAGCACGTTCTTGTATGCCTTTGCCATGATGTTGCGGATGCTGTTGCTCATGTAAGCACCCAAGTCTATTTGTGTCTGCTCTTCGACCATTTCTTATAGTTTCATTACACGCTTCATCTCCAGATTCTCATAACCCTCAGGACAGTGGGTGGAGAGGTAAACGGTTGGATTCTGCTGAACGAACTCACGCACCTGGTCAAGAGTCTGGCGGGCTGCCTGTTTATCTTCAAAGACAATGCTGAGTTTGTTCGCTTTCAAAGCCGCATCACAGTAAGTCACATCGCCATGGAACATGTAGAAGAGGTCACCATCTTCGGCAATCACGATGCTGTTACCCTTGGTGTGTCCTTTCGCCTCAATGAAGTATATGCCTTCTGCGATTTTCTCTGTAGCAGGGAAATTATGGTAGGCACCGTCTTTATATGTGACACGCACGATGTTGTCGCCCTCTAACTTCATCGCATCGGCATCTTCAGGAGAAATAAACACCTGAGCATTGGGGAAATACTGCAAAGCAGCCGAGTGGTCAGGATGCTTGTGGGTGATGAGAATCTTCGTCACTTGCTCTGGCTTGTAGCCAAGAGCGGCAAAAGAATCCATGTAATCAGCCACTTTCTCACCCATATAGAGAGGTACACCGAGTTTCTTGGCTGGCGCGGCATAGCCATTCTGGAAACCCGTATCAACAAGTATCACTTCCTTCCCTGTGTCAATGAGAAAATTCTGCAAACTGCTGCGGTAGATGATTTGTTCGTCGAATGCTTCCTTACCCTCCTCACCGCCAAAGGCAAAAGGCTGGTTCATAAAACCGCCATCGAACATTCTAATTGCTTTTATTTCCATTTAGTTTTTGTCCAACACTTTCTACAACTGAGTGAATAACCAATTCTGCTTGCCAACACATTCAATCATGTCGATAGCACCTTGGCTCCAATAGAGGTCTTCCTCTTCATCAGCCAGATAAGCCTTCATGATGTCGTAGGTAGTGGGGTCGTTAATCAGACCCTCGCAACACTTGTAGAGCAAATCCACACCAGCCTTCTGAATGTCGAGGTCAGCCTTGATGTATTCGATGGGGTCGCAGATGAGAGCGCGGCTCTTGGCACCGTCAAACTTGATCTCGCCACCGAGGTCGAGGATACGCTCCACGAACTTCTCCACCCATTCCATCTCCTCGTTGAAGTGGTCGATGTACTTCTGTCCGAGTTTTGAGAAGCCCTGTGACTTAAAGATTTGTCCTTGCAACTTGTGCACGAGTGCACCTTCTGTCAATCCTGCAGCGAAGAACTGTAATGCTTCAATAGATTTTTTTGCATCCATAGTTAATGATAAGATTTAATAAGTTATAAAGATGTGAATTTGAATTACAAGTACAAAGTTAGGGCAAAAAATGAAGACTTTTCAATCTGCAATGACACAAAACTTGTCTAAAACGATACAACGTCAAAAAAAACTTGTATATTTGTAGCCGCTATGTATAGTTTGAAAGAAGGATGGTTACTCATGCACGGTGAGTTTCCCTTGAAAAACTGGGATGGCAAGATGTATTGCAACGAGACTGATGCCACCCTCACCTTCCGTGCCAACGAGATACGTGGTTTCTTAGCAGCCTATACGTTCACGCTGGTCACAGAGGGCCGGCTGAACATTGTTTACAATGGTCAAGAACTGACGCTCTTGCCCGATGACCTCTACATTTACTCGCCCGGGCTGCCAGTCACCATCATTGCCGCATCTGAGAACTATCACGGCATCTGTCTCTTGGCTGATGAACACGTGACCATTGAATCGCCGACGGTTCACGATCTCGTCAATATCGCTTACAGTCCCCTCGTACAACTGCATGAACCCAAGTTGACGCTACCTCATGACACCGCCCTGCAACTGGCGGCAAAAATGCGAGAGATCAATGGATACCTGCACTCCAACCACATCTACAAGGAAAAGATTCTGAACATGCTTTATGCCGTCTTTCTGCTCGACTTGCAGAATGCACAAACACAAGCCATCACCCAGCGTTCGGTGTCCCAACGTGTGGAGGAAATCTTTCGCGATTTCATTCGCTTGCTGCCCGATCACTTTGCCGAACATCATGACATCGCTTTCTATGCCACCTCTCTCCACATCTCACCTGTCTATCTATCGCGTGTCGTTCGCCAAGTGACGAATCGCACCGTCATCGACTACATCAACCAGATGTTGCTGATGGAGGCCTCTTTCCTCTTGCGCACTTCCTCGCTGAGCATTGCCCAAATCGCTGACCGTCTCCATTTTGCCGACCCTGCATCTTTCAGCAAATTCTTTTCACGGTTGAAAGGTGTGTCGCCAAGAGATTACAAGAAAATGACATAACAAAATATGTCTTTGGTACACCGAACTGACGTGACTGAAATCACCACGTCGCCTCTACTCACTGTAGTTGTGGTCAACGATGATAGAAAAGTTGTATTGAGGGAACTGAGCATGAAGGTCGGCAACCATAAGGTCGGCAAACTGATTGCTGTCCTTCACGTCGTCAGTCGGCACAACGTCAATCGTGATCAGTTGCTTGTCCTCATAATAATAGAAGGCATGTGCCTGCATGACACCTTCGTGCCGTGTGACATATTGCATGACGGCTCGCTGCAACTGACCCATCTCCGAATCGCCCGTACTGACTGCATAGATGCCCACAGTGAGAATGACTCCGAATTTGTCGTAAACACATTGAGAGATGTGGCGTGTGAGGCGGTGGATGTCACGGGCTGTCAGCGTGTCAGGCACACTGACATGAAGGGAGCCAATGATGGTGTTCGGGCCATAGTTATTCATCACGATGTCGTAGATGCCCAACTTCATGGCTCTTCACCTCCTTTTTCAAGGCTGACACAAACTCTGGCGAAATGCGACTGCCCAAGAGTTCATTGACAGGCGATGCCAGCATTTCCACACCTGCTTTGATGATGACAAGAGAAATGAGGGTGCCGAAGATGCCATCAAGATTCACGTTCCAAATGAGCATGATACCAGCCGACACCAAGGTGGCGAGGGTGACCAAAGCATCGAACAGGGCATCGGCGCCACTGGCTTTCAGCGCATCGCTCTTCAGTTGTTCACCTGTTCGTTTTACAAAGAGTCCCAACGCAATCTTCACCAAAATTGCCACAACAATCACGACCAAAGTCAACATGGTGTATTGGGGCACTGTGGGTTCAAAAATTTTCTCAACCGACTCAACCAACGAGCCTACACCCGCCGAAAGCACGATGACGGCGATGATGATGGCACTGAAATATTCGATGCGCCCATGACCAAACGGATGTTCACGGTCGGCAGGACGTTCAGAGAGTTTGGTGCCCACAATCGTGATGACCGATGAAAGGGCATCGCTCAAGTTGTTCACAGCATCCATCACAATGGCTATAGACCCCGCCAGCAATCCCACAACAGTCTTGAAGGCAGCCAACAGAACATTGGCAATCACCCCAATGATACTGGTTCGAATAATTTTCTTGTTTCTATCCATAATGTATTATTTAACCTTAACCATAACGTTAGCCCTAACCCTCAGCCCCAAACTCTAAACCCTAAATTCTAAACATCCTCAGCAGCAATGCTACGTTCTTCCTCCACTTCGAAGTCGTAAGTCATTTTGGCTCCTTGATTCTCCAAAGCAATATAGTTGAGGGTACGGAGCAGTCCTTGCAAGGTTTTCTCACGTTCCTTGGGTTTAAGTTGACACTCCCATATCTCGACAGTGTGCCAACCTTGCGCCTTGAGTGCCAAGAGATTTTCGTGGTCACGTGCCTTGTTGCGTTCAATCTTATGCGTCCAGAAGTCCATGTGCGTCTGAGGAATCTTGTACATAGAACATCCCTCATGTCCGTGCCAAAAACATCCGTTGATGAAAATGCAAGTTCGAAGCCCTACGATGGCAAGGTCAGGGGTGCCTGGCAAGGTCTTGGCATGGATACGGTAGCGGAAGCCATGACTAAAGAGGAAGCGGCGCACAAGCATCTCAGGTCGCGTGTTCTTCGACCTGATTCTACGCATACAGTTGCTGCGCTGTTCGGGTGTCATCTTGTCTGCCATAATTGTCACTCTAATCTCTAATTTCCAAACTCTCAACCCTAAACCTCTTCCCTACCTCATTGTTTCTCCGTCATGTATTTCCAATATCGGCGGGGCATATCATTCAGTTGCTTTTTCGGATTCAGCCGTTCACGAATACAGATGGCTTTGAAGTAGGTTCTCCACAGTTCCTGAAAGAGTTTGTCATCCTCACTCAGCACCTCGTCATTGAGTCTGCCACTATCAAGGTCAAAGGGCAATGTTTCCTCATCCTGAAACGTGATGTGTGTCACCTCCTGCTGGTCGTAGTAGAAGCCGTATCGACGCTTGGCATCGTAGAGGAGCCAAGGCTGGTCGCCAAAACGGTCTTTGAAATGTGCCACCACCAACGGCAACACATTGTGGTCGGGCGACACTACACCCAAGTAAGTTCCATCCTTCGCCTTCTGAAAACGCACGAACTGCATCATGCGCAAACGCTCGTGCATCACCTTTCGGAAGATGTTGGTTACAGCCAACACATCGGGGTCGGAGAAATTTCGTTCGATGCTCCGTGCCCCCTCTGTTTGCCGGAACACCTTACACATATAATTAAATAAGGGCATATCCAGTTCGGGCAGTTCCGACAGATAACTCACAGCCAGCAACTTCATCGCCTCCTTCGACACTCGCTTCTCCAGTCCCGCCCACACTCGTTGGGCTCGGTCATCAGCAGTCATCACCTCATGCACCTCTTCGCTGAAAAGAGGCAGAGGTTCTCCCTTTCCCACCAACACCTCAGGTTGCTGATGCAACGAGAAGGCATCGAAAACGGCAGAGAGCACCCCGTCTAATGTTCTGTCTATGGTATATACAAGCATCTATCCATGTACAATTTGACAATGTACAATTTATTCTTTTTTCTCCTCTTCGAAGTCAAGCGTCAGTTGCAACTCTGCGGCGGCTTTCTTCTGTTGGGCTTTCGAGACGAGCAAGGGTTTCAGTCGTTCGGGATGCAATTCGTTGATGCCGACAATCGGATTGGCATAACCATCGGTCAGTTCGTGGCAAGTGATGAAATACTTGGCTTTCTTCATCACCACGCCCATCTTCTTCAAGTGATAGGAAGTGATGCGGTTGAAGCGTCTGGAATTGACGATGAGCATAGCAGATTTCACACCGATGCCAGGCACACGCAGAATCTTCTCATAGTCATCGCGATTAATATCAACAGGGAACTGTTCTGGATGCCTCAATGCCCAAGCCAGTTTGGGATCTACTTCGAGGTCGAGGTTCGCATTAGCCTCATCCACGATTTCTTCCACCTTGAACTGATAGAAACGCATGAGCCAATCTGCCTGATAGAGGCGGTTCTCACGCACCAACGGAGGTTGTTTCAACACAGGCAAACGGGGGTCGTAAGTGTTCACGCTCACATAGCCAGAGTAATAGACACGCCGCATGGTGGGTTGACCATACATGGCTGACGACATGTGCAGGATGTCGCGGTCGGTCTCAGCCGTCGCACCCACTATCATCTGGGTGCTCTGACCTGCAGGCACGAAACGAGGCACATGGCGCAGATGTTTCCTATCCTCCTTATTCTCCAACACGCCTTGCTGAATGAACTTCATGGGTGTGAAGACACTCTGGTGGTCTTTCTCCGGAGCCAAGAGTTTCAGCGACTTCTCATTGGGAATCTCGATGTTCACACTCATACGGTCGGCATAGCGTCCCGCCTCACTCATCAGTTCGCGACTTGCCCCCGGGATGCTCTTCAAGTGGATGTAACCATTGAAGTGATGCACCGTGCGCAAATCCTTCGCTATCGCCACCAAGCGTTCCATCGTGTAGTCAGGATTCCGCACCACCCCACTGCTCAGAAACAAGCCCTCTATGTAGTTCCTTCGGTAGAACTCCATCACGATCTCTTCCAACTCATGCACCGCCAGCGTCGCCCGCTTAATGTCGTTACTTCGACGGTTGACACAATAGGCACAATCATACATGCAGTAATTGGTCAGCATCACCTTCAGAAGCGAAATACAACGCCCGTCATCAGCAAATGAGTGACAGATACCGACTCCTCCCACCGTATTCCCCACCATACCTTGCTTACCGCCACGCACAGTGCCGCTCGACGAGCACGACACATCGTATTTCGCCGATTCCGCCAATATGCGCAACTTCTCCAAGGTCTTTTCTGTCAACATCGAAATGAGTACCGAAAGATGAATAAAAATGATGTCAAATTTTCACACCACAAAGATACGAATAATCATTCAATCTGCAACCATCATAACAGACAAAATTTCTCAAACAAGCATTTTTTACAATCACTCCTTGGGAACTCCACATTTTTCGTTCCAAAGTTATAAGCGAAGCGTTCCTTATACTCAAGATTACAACACTGAGATAATAGGCTCACCTTCATAAACAAGCATCAATTACCGATAGTTTGCTCCAACAATTTTTGTTTTATCGAGGAAGGAAACGAAGAAAAACTGACTTCTGCAACACATGACCGCCACACACTAATAGCCCCAAAATCGACATCGTCGACGTCGGTTTGCCGACATCGTCGACATCGACACACCGACGTCGACGACATCGACTCTGAGGTTGTGGAAGAGGGACAACACTTTAACATCGTCCTTGCCAAGCAAACGAATCCATCGAACTGACGTTAAATTACGTAATGTTTACGCAAAAACACCTTCAAAACACACTGTTTATCACGCAATAGATGATTTATCACTTCTATTCCGAAGACGTTCTTGACTTTTTCCGGCAAGACAAAGCAAAGCCTTCCGACTATACATGGTAAGGTCTTCAGAAGGCTTCCGACTATTCTTTTCTTGTTTATGCAACAATCCTATATTATGGTCCATCAAATAACAAATCTTTTATCAGCCGAGAATCATATTGGGAATAATAGCATCTATCATAGACGATGGAACACCGCAATCTTTCGCTATACCCTCCCAATGCGAGGCTGCTTCACAAACATCATCGATAACAGATGCTGCATCTTTGATGTTGTTCTTGGAAGCAAATGTCAGCAAGTCATCTCGGGTAATATTGTCGAACTTCTCATTGATTGACATCTGATGTGTGGCGGTCCAACCGCCGTTGGGATTGTAGGCATAGCCCATATCATAAGCAGG
>CAJOLW010000047.1 GCA_905235525.1 uncultured Bacteroidaceae bacterium | reverse complement strand
CATCTTCCCATCCCAACAGATTGTCGTCGTCATCCTGGGCTATTCACCAAAGCCAGATAACCTTATCGACTTCAATGCTCTTTTGAGAGACATTCTAAGTCAAATAAAAACTGGGGGACAAGATGTTTTTGCTTTTAGAAAGTGTCTTTCTTGTTTTTTCAAATCCACACACAGGATTTTGCAGGTGAGCCAAAAAATGCTTTGAGTTGGCAAAAGAATTGTTTAACAATTATTGTATTCAATGTAGAAGGAAAACATTTTTCTACGCGTAATTGGAGTACAAAGGTCGCAAGAAATTATGAGTTTGGGAATATGAGTGGCAAATTGTTCATATTATTAGATCGATTTATTTGTAATATTTAAGTTATTATCTAAATTTGCAACCGATGAAGAACAATTTTGTATCTGATGAAGAGAGTAACAGAAAAACAATCCCGTCATTCATTAACCACGCAAGTTGTGTTGTGGGTGGTCGGATTCGTGTCGGTTCTCTTCGTCGCAGCCCTCTTCATCATGTTCCACCATGCCCGTAATTCTATCTATCAGGAGGCTATGGAGAAAGCCCGTCAGACGTTGCACACCACAGAGTTACGTATTGACAACACTCTGAACGAGGTGGAAACGGCCACGCGTAGTTGGCATTGGACAATTGAGAAGCGTTTGAACAGACCTGAAATCATGGACAGTCTTTGTCAGCAGTTGTTGAGAGAGAACCCTCACATCCAGAGTTGTACCATCGCATTCGAACCAGGTGTCTATCCGCAATACGGCATCTACTACGAGGTGTATGCCCACCGTAGCCCTACTGATTCGACACAAATAGAAGTAATGGTGAATGGTGGAAAACAACTTTATACACGTGAGAAATGGTACTTCACACCCCTGCACCACGAGCAGCCCATCTGGATAGATCCCTATATCGATGTTGAACACGGAGAGACATCCATCATCACGTCCTATGGTATGCCGTTGCACAACAAAGAAGGTGAACTGGTGGGCGTGTTATCGACACACATTTCAATGAAGTGGTTTGCCGATTTGGTGCTCTCGTTGCAGCCATTCCCCAACTCACACGCTTCAGTGATTGGTACTGACGGGCATCTGATCATCCACCCTGACAGTACGCTCGAAGAGCATGAGGCCTTCTTTACTGAGGCCTTCAATGAACCTACCAACGAGGGACATTTGGCAGCCATATCCATGAAGACAGGTCACATTGGACATAGTGAAATTCATATGGATGGCAAGAAGGGCTTTATCTTCTATCATCCCTTTGGGAATGCAGGATGGAGCGTGTCTATTGTATGCCCTGAGAGCGACATCTTCAGTTCCTACAACTCACTTTTGCGCTATACGATTATCATCAGTCTCAGCGGCCTGTTGCTCCTGGCTCTGTTCTGTTTCTGTCTCACCCATCGCCAGTTGAAGCCGTTGCAGCAACTGGTAGATGAAGCCCATCGTATGGCTGATGGTCAAATGGATGAGTTGGTGAAGCAAAGTAAGCGTCCTGACGAGGTGGGTTACGTGCAAAACGCATTCCGCCAGATGCAGCAGAATATCAGTCAGCACATCGCTCATATCACTCACTTGACTGAGGTGCTCAGCCAGCGTAATGAAGACCTCAAATTAGCCTATGAACAGTCACGTGAGGCTGATCGTATGAAAGATGCCGTCATTCTGAACATGAGCGACCGTATGGAGCAATCAGTCAAGGTTATCCATACCACTATCGCCGATTTCCGACAGCATGCGACGGATATAAATGCCGACGAATTCCGCCAGATGGCTGACAAGATACAGGAACATACAGAAATGACCACAACTTTGTTGGACAATCTGCTCGACATCGCTGACAAAAAGAGAGGGAGGCGCCTATGATAGAGATGAGGAAAAATATTCGCCAGTCGCTCTCCACCAGACTCTGTCTCGACATCTTGTTTATCGTGGTGTTGGTGTTCTCGCTGTCACTCGGATTCCTCTATTGGCAGTCACGCAACATCATCCGTGAAGAGTCTATCAACGAGGCATCACACGTGCTCGACAATACAGCCCTGCGTGTCAAGGGATATATGGTAGAGGTGGAAACTGCTACGCGCAACATCATCTGGCTCGTCAACCTTCACAACGAGAAGGATTCCCTGCTGAAGTACACACATCGAATCGTGGTCAACCATCCCAACACAAATGGCTGCTCCATCACGATGGAACCTGATTTCTATCCAGACGAAGAATATGGTTTCTCTGCCTATTCCGTTCGCCTTGAAAATCCAAAACCAGGAAAGGACTCTGTGGCTACTGTCCGTGAAGCCGATTACAACTATTATGACAAAGTGTGGTATAAGATGCCACGCCAAAAAAAGACCGCTTGCTGGGTGGATCCCTTCGATGACTACAATGCCGGAACGCTGTCAAGCCCAGAGATGATAGCATCCTACTGCATACCACTCAACGATCGACAGGGAAAGTTCGTGGGTGTCATCTCCACCGACCTATCGCTGAAGAGGCTTACAGAGACCATCACAGCAGAGCATCCTTACCAAAATTCCTACTTCATGTTGCTGGGAGCCGATGGACACTATTTTGTACACCCCGACACCACGAAACTGCTCAAGCAGACCATCTTCACTGGCGTAGACCCCAGAGATCACACTGACATCGTGGCATTGGGATATGAGATGACCAACGGACGGACAGGACACATGGATGTCAATATTAACGGAACGTCACACATCGTGCTCTATCGACCTCTCGAAGGCACCCAGTGGAGTATAGCACTCGTCTGCCCCTCCAACGAACTGCTACGTGGATACAACAGACTGAACTACATTTTGTTGCCATTGCTCATTATCGGACTGTTTTTACTGGCAATGGGTTGCCACCGTATTGTGAAACACTTTACACAGCCTTTGGGATTGCTGGCAGCCGAACTGAGACAGATCGGTCATGGCGACTATGAGAAAATCCTGCCACACAGTCAGCGCACCGACCTGATAGGTCAGTTGCAAAACAGTTTCTGTCAGATGCGGCAGAGCATCAGCCAGCACATCCACGAAGCGGAGAAGACGAAGCTGGAAGCAGAGCAGCGCACCAAGGAACTCGAGCAAGCCACCCTGTTGGCACGTCAGGCAAGTGAGCAGAAGACGCAGTTCATGCAAGACATAACGCACCAGATACATACGCCACTCAACATTGTTCATGGATTCTCACAGATATTGTGCGAAAGTGACACGATGTCTGACGACGAGAAAAAGGAGATGGCCGAGACTATGTATGTGCAGACCAACGCCCTTGATTATATGGTGAACAAACTGCTCACAGCATCGCTTGTCGAGAGCCGTCAGACCATCATCACAGACGACACAGTGGGCTGCAATATGTTGGCACACGAAGCCGTCGAAACTGCCAGCAGTTTGATACCTCATACCGTAGAGATGCACCTTGACAGCCATGTGGACGATGAACTGGCCATTCAGACCAACCGCCACCATCTGCTCATCGTTCTCACAGAGTTGCTTGTCAATGCCCTCCACTTCACCAGCGAGGGCAGCATCACCTTGCGTATCGAAACCACTGATGATGTTGTGAATTTCACCGTCGAAGACACAGGATCTGGCATTCCATCCGAAAAGGCCGACTTCATCTTTGAGAAATTCACCAAAGTCGATATGTTTACAGAAGGGCTTGGTCTCGGCCTATTCCTTTGCCGTCGTGTCGTCATGCTGATGGACGGCACCCTCACGCTCGACACCCAATACACCAGCGGTAGTCGTTTCATCGTGAAACTCCCATTGCACCCTTGACTTCTTGAACCTTCTATTTCATCTTATACAGCTTATACTGGAATGTCAGCAGCACATAGTGCGGATTGCCTGAACTGCGGCTTTCGCTTCGTCCTGTGCCTGTTATATATGTGTTGAAATTGCTTCGTTCCTGCAGAATGTCGTTCCATGTGATCTTCAGTAAGCCTCTGTAGTCGTGTAGCACCTTATATTCGACACCCATATTCCAGATGAATTCTGTACGGTTCGCATCTCTCATCTTGCTTCCTGCCTGCCCAGAGATGTTCAGGTCGGTCTTGAGGGTGAGCCTGTTTCCCAACCAATAGTTCAAGGTGTTGTTGAGGTTATATGTATGACTCTTTTCAATAGAAGTCATATAGTTGCTTTCGCCCCATTGGTAGCGGTAGTTTCCATTCAGCGTCAGGTCGAAATGCTTGGTGTACAGCACGAATCGGGGCGTTAAGGAAATGGAGTGAACATCCGAAGCGCCCTTTCCACTTTCTGTCGCACCAAGAACTTGCATGTAACTTACTGAATGATTATAATTATAGTTGCTATTTACACTGATATTCGCGTGCTTGAAGTCTGTTCGGTAGCTGACATTACCACTCGCACTCCAGTTTCCGTTGATGTTCTCAGATGTGGAGATTGTTCCTCCTGTCTTTGTGTTATAGATGGATCGAGATGAGATGTTGTTGCGTGAGAAAGAATAGCCTCCACGAAACGACCATCCGCCATTCAAACTGAAATTCACGTTAATCATATCCGCCACCCAATGTTTCGTCGTGTCTGTACTCAACGTGTCTGCCTGCGTCTTGTACACTCGGAACTGCTTCAAATCCGTATTTTCGATATTCTCCAGCGCGATTTTCATATCGTGGGCAAAGAACGATTCACCATTCAGCCTGATCTCATGAATCACGCTGTCCCTATATGTGAGTTGTCCGTCTTCATATCGCAATCCTGGCAAACGGCGCACCAGGTTGAGCAACACCGTTCCTCGAGGCATCTCAAAAGCATCCACGTTAAACACCGTCGTGTCGCCGCTCTCATACATCCGCTTCAACTCTCCAACTATCACTACCTCATCCATACTCATCGGATTGCTTTTCAGCACGATGCTGTCGAGATCTATCGTCCAACTTCCGCCATAACCCTTATTGTTTTCATCAAAGTAGCGATATGCCAGTTTCAAGTCTTGCGTGTATGTTTCATATCCCACATACGACACCTTCATCGCCACTCTGGGCACATCGTTCTTCTTCACACGCTTCTTCAGCACATTCATTCCATGAAAAAAATGCCCGTTCTTATCCGTCACCGCCACCGTCTTTACCGTCGTATCGTTCAGGCACACCAACTGGATGTTTGCATTTGGGAGCGGATAAGGCTTGGGCTCTATCTCATCTGTACCGAATATGCGGCCGGATATGTTCAACCAAAGTTTCTCCCCCACCGTCTGACGACCATTTGGCTGACCGCCTCCAGAAATATACACCTGTGCCTGCATCCCCATTGACATGCAGAACAGTAAAAACCCTCCATATAGCCTTTTTCTTGCGCATGACTATCAACCTTCAAGTGCCGTTTAACGTACTTTTTTCTGAAAACGATACAAAGATACGTTTTCTCCCTCAAACTGTCATGAAAATCAATTTGCAAAAATTTTAATTTTATTTAGGGAGGTGGAAAATGGGGTGGAAAGATGCACCCACACCTTTTGCGAATCGCTTCCGTTTGCCTTGATGTTTGATGATGGGTCAGAAACCAATTGTTTCAACTCCAACGAGGCGGCAGTGTGGCTAAGTTTGTTGAGGTTGGCATATTCGTTCAAAGTGATGAATCCGTGTTGGTCGAGATGCTGATGCATGCGCTTGATGCGTTCTTGCAAACTGAATGTCTGCACTCCTGCCTTCATCACTTCGCTGCCATTCCGTTCGAAGGTGCTCTTTTCGTTGATTTCGTCCAGCAGTTGGAAGAGATGAAGAAAGTCTGTGAAAGAGAATAAAGATGCGATAAAAAATTGGGTGTTTGTGAATAAATTTGTAACTTTGCCAAACAAAACTTGTGTTGGCGATGAATTGGACTCCCGAACTTCGTGATTTCATACAGGAACACATCAATGACGATACGGCTGAACTGCTCTTGGCTGCCCGAAAGTATCCTGGCATTGATGTGCCGTTTGTGGTGGAGCAGATTGAGGCGAGGAGACAGGGAAAACTGCCCGAGTGGTATGGAAATGCTGACCTCATCATGGGGGGAAGAGTGCCTGCGGAACAGTGCAGTTCGGAAGTGACGGCGAAGTATAAGCAGAACATTGTCAAAGGAGAGAGCCTCTGCGACATGACAGGGGGCATGGGTGTGGATTTCTGGTATATGTCGGAAAGGATGGAGCGTGCTGTATATACAGAGAGAAATGCAGCGCTATGTGAAATAGCCAGGTATAACTTTCAGGTGCTCAAGGATGAAAAGCATCCAGAAGTGGAGGTGAGATGTGGAGATGGTAGGGAATTGCCCATCCCGTCGGTAGATGTCATCTATCTTGACCCAGCAAGACGGGCAGATGATGGAAGTCGCGTGTATGCGATGGAAGATTGTGAGCCAAACATTGTGGAGTGGCAGGACGAACTCTTGCAGCATGCCAAGACCGTACTGGTGAAACTCTCTCCAATGGTTGATTTGACGGATGTTTTGCGGAAGTTGAAAGGAGTACAGGAAATACACATCGTGGCAGTAAAGAACGAATGTAAAGAGGTGTTGGTGAAACAGGAGGAGACCCTCCCCTCACCTTCCCTGCAGGGAGGGGGTAATATCTCTGCCAATGAGGGAACTAATGGGGAAACTGACGAGCAGGGTAATCACTCCCTCCCTGTAGGGAAGGTGAAGGGAGAGCCTTCTGTGAGAGGAGGGTCTGTTGTAATTCATTGTGTGGACTTTGTGGGAGAGAATACGCTGCATTATACAACAAACTTCCCCGATGGAATGGGTGTGTCTGTTTTAAAAGAGGGAGTGAAGCGTTATTTGTATGAGCCAGATGTGACTTTGATGAAGGCACAGCTTTTCGGCAGTCTTTGCCATTACTTTTCTGTCTGTCAACTTGATTACGACACCCATTTAATGACCTCCGACGAATTTATCCCAGATTTTCCAGGGCGTATCTTTGAGGTGGAGGAAAAGATTCCCTTTTCGTCGAAAGTGCTGAAGGGTTTGAAGAAGGCGATTTCCCAAGCCAACATAGCCACGCGCAATTTCGTGTTGACCGCTGACGAGTTGAGGAAAAAGGCAGGCATCAAAGATGGAGGTGAAGTGTATTTGTTTGGGGCAAAAGTGAAAGATGTGGGGCAGATGTTGTTGAAATGCAGAAAAAAAGTAGTAACTTCGCACCCATGAAACGTTCTGACTTTGAAATCATGGCCCCAGTGGGCAGCAGAGAGAGTTTGGCTGCGGCTTTGAAGGCTGGGGCTAACTCGATATACTTTGGTATCGGGAAATTGAACATGCGGAGTCATTCGGCTTGCGCGTTCACCATTGATGACTTGAAGGAGATTGCGGCTATCTGTCATGAACACGGGGTGCAGTCGTACCTGACGGTGAACACCATCATCTATGGCGAGGACATCCCGACGATGCATGAAATTGTTGATGCAGCGAAGGAGGCTGGCATTTCGGCGGTGATTGCGAGCGATGTGGCGGTGATGACGTATTGCCAAGAGGTGGGGCAGGAGGTGCATTTGAGCACTCAACTGAACATCTCAAACATTGAGGCATTGAAGTTCTATGCACAGTTTGCCGATGTGGTGGTGCTGGCGCGTGAGTTGAACATGTGGCAGGTGAGGGACATCTACAGGCAGATTGTGGAGCAGGACATCAGAGGGCCGAAGGGTGAACTGATCAGGATTGAGATGTTTTGTCATGGGGCTTTGTGCATGGCAATCAGCGGCAAGTGTTACCTGTCTTTGCAGAATGCAGGCAGAAGTGCCAACAGGGGTGAATGCGTACAGATATGTCGGAGGGGCTATGAGGTGACGGATTTGGAAACAGGCACACAGTTGAAGGTGGATAATAAATAATGTCGCCACGCGACCTGAAGACCATCCGTTTCATCGATGTGATGATGAATGCAGGGGTGAGAGTGTTCAAGATTGAGGGTAGGGCACGTGGTCCAGAGTATGTCTATACAGTGGTGAAAGCGTATGATGAGGCCATCAGTGCGGCAGCCCCCCTCCTGTCCCCCCAAGGGGAGATGAACCTTTCGGAGTCCAGACCTTGGGCGACGGAGGAGCAACTGGATGAGTGGGACAGAGAACTCAGCACGGTGTTCAATAGAGGTTTTTGGGATGGTTACTACCAAGGGCAGAAGTTGGGCGAGTGGTGCGAGGTGTATGGCAGCAAGGCGACGGAAAAGAAGGTGTATGTGGGGAAGTGCATGAAGTACTTCTCGAAGATAGGAGTGGCAGAGTTCCTAATTGAGAACGAGGACTTGCATGTGGGAGACAAACTACTTATTACAGGCACCACGACGGGGGCGTTGATTCAGCCTTGTGAGGAGATACGCTTCGATCTGAAGCCTGTGGAAGTGGCGACGAAGGGTCAGCACATCAGCATCAAGGTGAATGAGAGAGTGCGTGTGAATGACAAACTGTATGTGTTGCAACCTGCTGACAGGTTGACCCAACAATGAAAAATGCCCCTTTGGGGCGGTGAAAGGAAAAATGTAAAAAGATATAAGAAGATATAAAATTAGAAATTGTAAAATTCAAGAAATAGAGGGTGGGTGTAATGACGTATATTGAGACTCTGAATGATGCAATGCTTAAGACAAAGTTGAAAAAGTTTGTCTATGACATTGTTGGATGCTGCCAAGAGGTGCATCGTGAAAAAGGGCCAGAGTTGACAGAATATGTCTATCAAGATTGTCTGAAGATAGCATTTGATGATGCTCACATAGATTATGTCAAGGAGTACATCTTTCATCCCACTTTTCGTGGTCTTAAGATAGAATCTCCGTTGCGTGTGGATTTCTTTTGTAAAGGAAAAGTTTTTGTTGAATGCAAGGCCATTGAGAAACTTACTTTTCATGAGCGAATCCAGTTGACGAATTATATGCCGTAATGCAGGAATTAGGATAGGAATCCTCTACAATTTTTCCCCTATTGTAGCGGAATGTGAACGTTTTTATTTAGATACAGAAACCAACACCATTTACTATTTCTAACAGAAAAAGCGTTTTCGGTCACCTCACGCTGCATCAACGATTTGTTTTATATATTTTCATATATTTCTTTTATCGCCCAGAAGGGGCACAATAAAAAAGTATTAATTCATCATAACAATTCATAATTCATTGACCATTGGCAGAAGATTTTGACATAAGAGAACAGCGGAATGCAAAGGACAAGGATTTTGAGAATGCCTTGCGTCCTTTGCGTTTTGACGATTTCAGTGGGCAGACAAAAGTGGTGGAGAACCTGAGTGTATTTGTGGAGGCTGCCCGTTTTCGTGGAGAACCCCTCGACCACACCCTCTTGCATGGTCCTCCAGGATTGGGCAAGACGACTCTGAGCAACATCATCGCTAACGAGTTGGGAGTGGGCTTCAAGGTGACGTCGGGTCCAGTGCTGGACAAGCCTGGTGACTTGGCAGGTATCCTCACTTCCTTGGAGGAGAATGACGTGCTTTTCATTGATGAGATTCACCGACTTTCGCCTGTAGTGGAGGAGTATTTGTATAGTGCGATGGAGGACTACCGCATCGACATCATGATAGACAAAGGTCCTTCGGCGCGTAGTATCCAGATTGACCTCAGTCCCTTCACGTTAGTAGGTGCCACTACTCGTAGCGGACTCTTGACAGCACCTCTTCGTGCTCGTTTCGGCATTAACTTGCATCTTGAATATTATGATGCCGATGTACTAACCAAGATTATTCTCCGTTCTGCTAAATTGCTGGGTATTCCTTGTGATTTTGATGCTGCCGGTGAGATTGCAGGTCGCAGTCGAGGCACTCCTCGTATTGCCAATGCGCTGCTTCGTCGTGTGCGTGACTTTGCTCAGGTGAAGGGTAACGGTACCATTGATCTCCCCATCGCTCACATGGCACTCGAAGCACTGAATATTGACAAGTTTGGATTGGATGAGATTGACAATAAGATTCTTACCACTATCATTGACAAGTTCAAGGGTGGACCTGTTGGTTTGGGCACTATCGCCACCGCTATCGGTGAAGACACGGGTACGGTGGAAGAGGTCTATGAACCGTTCCTCATCAAGGAGGGCTTTATCAAACGCACGCCTCGTGGACGTGAAGTGACAGAACTTGCCTACAAACATTTGGGTCGTAACCCTTGGGTCAACCCTAACGACAAAACAGGTATGGGTAGCCTCTTTGACTAAAAAAAGATATTTTCCCTTTTCATCCGTACCCCTCGACTACGAAAGAGTGTAGTCGAGGGGTACGCTTTATTGTAGTCCTCGGGTGCACTTTAGCGGTTGTCTTTGTATGATGCCTCAAAAATCCTATCCTAAAGGATAGAAAATCTTTTTTTGAAAAATTTACACATTATATATATAGAGAAAAAAATTTTTTCTTTACCTTTGCACCCGATTTTCCAAAAAGAGAAAGATAAACAACGCAATATGCAAAAGAATTTAGTGATTGTAGAGTCTCCAGCCAAGGCAAAAACGCTGGAGAAATTTCTTGGTAAAGACTACAAGGTGATGTCATCGTATGGGCACATCCGCGACCTGAAGAAGAAGGAGATGAGTGTGAATCTGGACGATTTTTCGCCAGAATATGAGATTCCTTCCGACAAGGAATCGGTGGTGGAAGAATTAAAGAAGGAAGCAAAGAAGGCTGGTACGGTGTGGTTGGCATCCGATGAAGACCGCGAGGGAGAAGCCATCTCTTGGCACCTGAGTCAGGTGTTAGGATTGGACCCCAAGGCGGCTAAGAGAATTGTTTTTCATGAGATTACAAAGAGTGCCATCTTGAAGGCAATAGAAACACCACGCACCATCGACATGGGTCTGGTGAATGCGCAGCAGGCACGTCGTGTCTTGGATAGAATCGTGGGTTTTAAGATTTCTCCCGTTTTGTGGAAGAAATTGAAGCCCAGTCTTTCGGCAGGTCGTGTGCAGAGTGTTGCTGTGAGACTGATTGTGGAGAGGGAAAAGGAAATTGAGCAATTTAAGAGTGAAACTACCTATCGTGTGAATGCCGTGTTTATGGCAGATGGTCAGGAAATCAAGGCAACATTGGCGCGTGGATTTAAGACGGAAGAGGATGCAGAGGCGTTCTTGGAGTCATGCAAGGGCAAGGAGTTTAAGATTACCGACATAGACAAGAAGCCTGTGAAGAAGAGTCCAGCACCTCCATTTACGACCTCAACCCTTCAGCAGGAGGCTGCCCGCAAACTGGGTTTCACGGTGAGCCAGACCATGGTGGCGCAGCATTTGTATGAGTCAGGACACATCACTTATATGCGAACCGACTCGGTGAACCTCTCGTCGCTGTGCATCAACACCACCAAGGAGGAGATTCTAAAGATACATGGTGAGAAGTACTCAAAGCCACGTCAGTTCCACACCAGTTCGAAAGGTGCACAGGAGGCACACGAGGCTATCCGTCCCACTTACATCTCGGAGCATGAAATCACGGGTAACTCACAGGAGAAGCGTCTGTATGATTTAATATGGAAACGTACCTTGGCTTGCCAGATGGCGGATGCAGAAGCAGAGAAAACAACGATCACCATCTCTGCCGATGATGTAAATTTCACGGCAACAGGCGAAGTCATTACGTTCGACGGTTTCTTGAGAGTGTATCGTGAATCATACGATGACGATGTGCAGTCGGATGAAACAGAGGGTTTGCTTCCTGTCGTGAAGAAAGGTGAGAAACTGCAGATGCAGGAGATGGTGGCAACACAACGTTTCACCCAACACCCATTGCGCTACACGGAGGCGAGTTTGGTGAAGAAATTGGAAGAACTGGGCATCGGTCGTCCTTCCACTTATGCGCCGACCATTTCGACCATTCAGCAGCGCGACTACGTGGAGAAGGGTGACAAGAAGGGTGAGGAAAGAAATTATGCTGTACTGAAACTGACGAACGGAAAAATCAAGAAGTCTGTGAAAAAAGAAGTGGTGGGCAAGGAGAAGGGAAAACTCCTTCCGACCGACATCGGAACAGTGGTGAATGACTTTCTGATTCAGGCATTCCCCGAGATTGTTGATTATAACTTCACGGCAAATGTGGAGAAGGACTTTGACGAAATTGCCGAAGGCAAGGAGAATTGGCAGCAGATGATGCGTGACTTCTATGCGAAGTTGGAGCCGATGGTGGATGCCACCCTTCAGGAGAAGAATGAGCATAAGGTGGGTGAGCGGTATCTAGGTGATGAGCCTGATACGGGCAAGCCTGTCAGTGTGAAGATTGGACGTTTTGGTCCGATGGTGCAGATTGGTGTGGCAAACGAAAAGGAGAAACCTCGTTTTGCCCAGTTGAACAAAGGACAGAGCATTGCGACCATCACTTTGGAGGAGGCACTTGAACTGTTCAAACTGCCACGTACCTTGGGTGAATATGAGGGAGAGCTGGTATCGGTCGGTACAGGCAGATTCGGGCCCTATGTACTTCATTGTAAGAAGTATGTGTCCATTCCGAAGGGCACCGCCCCGATGGAGTTAGACCTTGCTGGAGCCATCGGACTGATTGAGGAACGCCGAAAGGGTGAGGCTTCTGCCCATCTCAAGAAATTCGAGGAAGATGCTGAGATGGAAGTGATGAATGGTCGTTTCGGACCCTACTTGAAGTATAAGGGAACCAATTATAAACTGCCCAGGAGTATCAAAGAGCCTGCCAGCCTCACCTATGAGGAGTGCAAGGCATTTGTGGAGAAAGCCGAGAAATCATCGTCGGAGGCAAAACCTGCAAGACGCGGCAGAAGAACATCGAACGCATGACACGAATCATCTTGATAGGTTATATGGGAGCGGGCAAGACCACCATTGGTAAGGTCTTGGCGCGTGAGATGGAAATGGAGTTCTACGACCTCCTACATCGAAGACCGTTTTCATCAGAAGATTCCCGACATCTTTGCCGAGAAGGGCGAGGAGGGCTTTCGTGAGATAGAACAGAAGATGCTGCATGAGGTGGTTGAGTTTGAGAATGTTATCATCTCCTGTGGTGGCGGTACCCCTTGCTTCTTCGACAACATGGACTATATGAACTCACGGGGCGACACCTTCTTCCTCGATGCCCCTCCAGCCGTGCTGAAAGAGCATCTGAAGATGGGCAAGACGGTTCGTCCGCTCATTCAGGGCAAATCGGAGGAGGAACTCATGACCTACATTGAAGAGTCGCTCCAGAAGCGATTGCCCTACTATCAGAAGGCCAAGCATACCCTCAAGATAGAGGTGATTCACACGAAAGAAGAAATCAAACAATATGTTAATCAGATAATCGAGTTGGTCAAATGAGAAAATGGCGCATTGAAGACTCCAACGAGTTGTACGGTATCAGTGGTTGGGGCGTGAACTATTTCCGCATCAACGATAAGGGAAATGTGGCTGTGACACCCCGCAAGGATGGAGTGGAAGTCGATTTGAAAGAAGTGATGGACGACCTTGCCCTGCGCGATGTGTCAGCCCCTGTGCTGGTGCGTTTCCCCGACATCATCGACAACCGCATCGAGAAGACTTCCACCTGCTTCAACAAGGCTGCCAAGGAGTATGGCTACAATGCGGAGAACTTCATCATCTACCCCATCAAGGTGAACCAAATCAGCCCTGTGGTGGAGGAGGTCATCAAGCATGGCAAGAAGTTCAACCTCGGACTGGAGGCTGGTTCGAAGCCAGAACTCCATGCGGTGTTGGCTGTCAACATGAACAGCGATTCGCTCATTATCTGCAATGGTTATAAGGATCGAGACTACATAGAGTTGGCACTGCTTGCCCAGAAGATGGGCAAGCGCATCTTCATTGTGGTGGAGAAATTCAACGAACTGGAAATCATCACCCGAACCGCCAAGAAACTCGGTGTGCGTCCCAACATGGGCATCCGCATCAAGTTGGCAGCATCAGGATCCGGCAAGTGGGAAGAGAGTGGGGGCGATGCCAGCAAGTTTGGGTTGACATCGGGCGAACTGTTGACCGCTCTCCAGTACATTGAGGAGAACGGTATGAAAGACTGCCTCAAGTTGATTCATTTCCACATAGGCAGTCAAATTACCAAGATACGCCGCATTCAGAATGCCCTTCGCGAAGCCAGCATGTTCTATGTGCAGTTGCACAAGATGGGTTATGGGGTGGAGTTTGTCGATTGTGGCGGTGGACTGGGTGTTGACTACGATGGCAGCCGTTCGAGCAACAGCGAGAGTTCGGTCAACTACTCCATTCAGGAGTATGTGAACAACTGCGTTTATACTTTCGTGGAGGCTGCCAATGCCAACGAAATCCCTCATCCCAACATCATCACCGAAGGTGGACGTTCGTTGGCGGCACACCATTCGGTGCTCATCATGGAGGTGCTCGAGACGACCGAGGTGCCAGCCATGCCCGATGAATTTGAGGTGGATGAAAATGACCATGCTTTGGCAAAAGAACTCTATGAAATCTGGTGTAACATCAATGTGCGCAACATGTTGGAAAACTGGCACGATGCCCAGCAAATCCGTGAAGAGGCACTCGACCTCTTCTCTCACGGTATGCTCGACTTGCGCACCCGTGCTGAGATAGAACGTATGTATTGGGCAGTGGCGCGTGAAATCAACACGCTCGTCCACACCATGAAGCATGTGCCAGAGGAATTCCATTCGTTGGACAAACTTTTGGCAGACAAATACTTCTGCAATTTCTCACTCTTCCACTCACTGCCTGACGCTTGGGCGATTGACCAAATCTTCCCCATCATGCCCATTCAGCGACTGAACGAGCGACCCGAACGCAATGCCACCTTGCAGGACATCACCTGTGACTCCGACGGCAAGATTGCCAATTTCGCCACCGAGTCAGGCGTGAGCCACTTCATTCCCGTCCATTCGCTCGACAAGAAGAAGGGCTCTTACTACATTGGCGTATTCCTTGTGGGGGCCTATCAGGAAATTTTGGGCGATATGCACAACCTCTTTGGCGACACGAACGCTGTCCACGTCACCACTGATAAGGACGGCTACCACATCAAGAACATCATCGACGGTGAGACGGTGGCAGATGTGCTCAGTTATGTGCAGTACGAACCGAAGAAACTCGTGCGTAGTCTCGAAATATGGGCAAAGCAAGCCATCAAGGACGGAAAGATTACACTGGAGGAAGGCAAGGAGTTCCTCGACACCTACCGTTCTGGATTGTACGGATATACGTACCTTGAATGAAAAGTTAAAAGTGAAAAAGGCATAAGTTAAAAGTGAATAGTGAAAAATCTAAGTTACTTTTGCAAATGAAAAGCCAACAAGCCGAATGGCAGGTAACTTAGATTTTTCACTTTTCACTCTTCACTTCAGATATAATTGATAAAAATGGCCAATCTCAAAGGTTTAGCAAAAGACACTGCTATCTATGGGTTGAGTAGCATCGTGGGCAGGTTTCTCAATTACTTGCTCGTGCCGCTCTACACGAATTATATGCCGAAGGATTCGGGCGATTATGGTGTAAGCGTCAACATCTACGCTTATACAGCCTTGGCGTTGGCAGTCCTTACGTTTGGCATGGAAACCACGCTTTTTCGTTTTGCCAACAAAGAAGGAGAGAAGCCCGATACCGTGTTCTCCACAGTCATGGCAGTAGTCGGTACTCTGTCCGTCCTCTTTCTGGCAGGCGTGTTCGGATTCATCACCCCTATCAGTGACGCATTGGGTTATACCGACCACCATGAGTATTTGCTCATGATGGCAACGGTTGTGGCACTCGATGCCATCCAAGCCATCCCCTTCAGTTATCTGCGTTTCCAGAAGCGCCCCATCAAGTTTGCATCGCTTAAATTCCTCTTTATCTTCTTCAATATTGCACTCAATCTGTTCTACTTTGTCGTGCTGGGCAAGACAGAAGTCTATTACGTTTTCCTCATCAACCTCTGGTGTACAGGTGCCATTACTTTCTTCTTCATCCCCGACCTCTTCAAGGTGAAGTGGCAGGTTGACTTTTCTCTGTTGAGGCGCATGCTCTCTTATTCATGGCCCATTCTTGTGCTCAGCATTGCTGGTATCCTCAATCAGACTGTCGATAAGATTATCTTTCCGCTTGTCTGTGATGAGGCTGATGCCAAAGTGCAACTCGGTGTGTATGGTGCCTGTGTGAAAGTGGCGATGATTATGGCGATGATTACGCAGGCGTTCCGTTATGCCTACGAACCCATCGTCTTCTCTAAGGCAAAAGACAAGGATTCGAAAGAGTACTATGCCGTGGCGATGAAGTATTTCATCATTTTCACCCTCTTTGCTTTTCTGGTGGTGATAGGTTATATGGACATTCTCAAGCACATCATTGGTAAAGGGTATCGCGAAGGGCTTATAGCCGTACCGATTGTGATGGCTGCCGAAATCATGATGGGCATCTACTTCAACCTTTCCTTCTGGTACAAACTCATTGACAAGACCATCTGGGGAGCATGGTTCTCCCTCACGGGCTGTGCCGTGCTCATTGCCGTCAATGTCATTTTCATCCCCAAGTATGGCTACATGGCTTGTGCATGGGGCGGTTTTGCGGGTTATGCCACCTCCATGACTCTCAGTTACTTCGTAGGTCAGCGGATCAATCCCATTCAGTATGACCTCAAGGGCATCTTCATCTACACCCTTCTTGCCGTTGCCCTTTTTGTTGCGATGATATTCATGCCAACCTCATGGCCTGTATGGCTCCGCATCCTTCTCAACACCCTCCTCATTGCCCTCTTTGTCATCGAAATCATCCACAAAGACCTGCCGTTGCACAGCCTGCCTGTTATTGGGAAACGATTCAAGAAGAGTGATGTGGGGCATAAGTGATTTCGCTCCTATGCCACCGTTGGTAGCGAAGGAGCACAATCACATCAAAAGAAATGAAAAAGTAAATATATGAAAGAGATGAAGAAATTGTTATTCATGTTATTAACATCTGTCACCCTGTCAGTGCAAGCCGATGAGGGCATGTGGGTGATGGGCAATCTTTCAGCAAAGACGGACTCGATTCTTCGCAGTTTAGGATTTGAAATGACTTCTGATGAACTATACAGCACAGAACATCCGTCACTCAACGATGCTATTGTGCAGTTGGGCGGATTCTGTTCAGGTGTGGTAGTCAGTCCCGATGGTTTGATGTTCACCAACCATCATTGCGGCTTTGATGCCATCCAGGATCATTCTACGCCTAAGAATGACTATCTGAAAAACGGCTTTTTTGCCAAGACCTTCGCTGAGGAATTGCCCAACGAAGACCTTTATGTGCTCTTCCATATCAAAACCATTGATGTGACAGATTTCATCTTTGGTGCCGTTCCCGCTGATGCTACGGCCGGGCAAGCCGATTCCATCATTGATGTTACAGCCATGAAACTCATACAGATGGTAGATTATAGCGCCAAGGGCATTCAGAGCGAAATCAATCCCTTCTATAAGGGTAGTCGCTTCATGCTCTCCGTCTATCAACGATATGATGACGTGCGCCTTGTCTATGCGCCACCACAGTGTCTGGGCAAGTATGGCGGCGACACCGACAATTGGATGTGGCCTCGTCAGACCTGCGATTTCAGTGTCTTCCGCATCTATGCCGACAAGGACAACAATCCAGCCGAATACAGCAAGGACAATGTGCCTTATCATCCGCGAAAATATGCCCATGTCAGCACACAAGGTTATAGCGAAGGTTCCTTTGCTATGACCTTAGGTTATCCAGGCAGCACAGACCGCTACCTTTCCTCCTATGGCATTGCGAGCACCATGCGCACCGAGAACGATGTGCGCTATCAAGTGCGTGGGGTCAAACTTGCCATCCTCAGTGAAGCCATGAAGCAGAGCGACGCACTTCGTATCATGTATGCATCCAAGTATGCCAGCAGTTCCAACTACTGGAAGTTCTCTCTTGGACAAAACACAGCCCTCGACAATCTGAAAGTCATCGAAGAAAAGCAGCAGTTGGAGAAGGAACTGATGCAATGGGTGGCAGAAGACACCCTTGCACGTGGACGTTATGTCGGGGTGCTCGACTCCTTACAGCATTTTTACACCGACAACTACGAAACTCTCTACGGGCGCAATCTTTGGATAGAATCCTTTTACAGCGGCAGCGACATCTTCAGTTTCGTTGTGAAAAACTTGATGCGTTCCCGTGACGACGACTTCCAAGAGCGGGTGGCTAAGCAGTATCGCGACATTGATGTTGCCACCGACAAGAAAGTCTTTCTTGCCCTGCTCCAGAACTACCTCCAGCACATTCCCGGCGAACGGTTCCGTCTTAAGGAGATTACGCATACCGTTGATTCTCTCTACCAAGGCGACTACGCACGTTATGCCGACGACCTCTATGCCCGTTCCATCTTTGCCCGTCCCGACGACATGAAAAAGGTGCATACCTTCGACGAACTGAGAGACGACCCTATGTACGATGCCGCTGTTGATGTGCTGGCTGCCTTCTTCTCCGTATGGGGATGGCGGGGCAACAGTGAAACGTACGAACAATTGCTTGGCGATGGCATCCGCGAGATGAACCGTGACCATGAATACTATCCTGATGCCAACTTCACCATGCGTCTTAGTTACGGTCTCTGCAAACCTATTGACTTTATTCTTGGTACCACGGGTTTGAAGGAAGAGGCAACCAACATGATCACCTCGCCACGTTCCTTCCTCAACAAGCATGAGCAGAATCCCGAAAACTATGACTACCAATTGATAGACCCTGTCTATAAGTGGATGAAGAAAGGAAAATTCTCACCACAGTACATCGACCGTCAGACAGGTCAATTGCCGCTCTGTTTCCTCACCACCAACGACATCACGGGTGGAAATTCAGGCTCTGGCATGTTTGACGGTAAGGGACGTCTCATTGGGCTGGCCTTCGACGGCAACTGGGAAGCCATGTCGGGCGACCTCAAGTTTGACAATGCCCTTCAGCGATGCATCGGAGTGGACATCCGTTGGGTGCTTTCAGTCATGGACGATTACAGCCATGCGAAGCGATTGCTCAAGGAACTCACTTTGGAGTGAAAAAAGAAGTGAGGCTCTCACTACTTTTTAGGAGTTCGAGGGAGTTAAAGGAGTTATCGCTACGCTCAGGAGTTAAAAGCCGATACTCTAACATTAACCCTAACTTCTCTCCCCTAAACAGGGGAGTTGGAGGGGTCTCATAAGAAAAGAGGAGGCTGCATCAACGCCATGATGCAGCCTCCCTCCATTAAAAAAACTAACCAATATTATGTTGAGAGAAAAATAATTTCGAGTGTGCTGTTAAATCGCGTAGGAACCGTGAACTACCATATAATGACGCGAGCCCTGTGTGGTGGTGGAGGAGGAGGTGGAGGAGGTGCCCCGTAGCCATAGTCCGGACCGAAAAGGCAATAGTCGCAAATGCACGACTGCATCAAGAGTGAACCAATAATCACTGCTAAGAAAAGAATCAATTTCTTCATAAGGCTTCATTTTTTTAGTGTGAAACAATCAGTTGACTTTTTTGTTGTCAATGCAAAGATACGGGGTTTCCACATGGTCAACAAGGGCTTTTCTCCTAAAAGGGAATGTGAAATCCCTAAACGGCGGGGACGTTTTCCTCTCGTTTCGGAGGGAATAGCGTCAATACTTTCCTATAATATGGGAACTTCCGTGCTATGAAAATGAGAATATGCTATAGGTGTGCTCTTTTATTCCCCTAATAATGAAATGTTTTCGTCTTTATATATTAAATAGTGTTAATGGAGGGGTGAAAAGAAGTCCACTATTCTTCATTGGAAGAAAAATGACGTATATTTGTAAAATATTATAATGCATACGGAAGGTAAGATATACATCATTTTAGGGCTGCTTCTCTGTGTTCTGAACATCAGGGCACAGGAGGCAGCCTTTCCTTATCCTGATATTCCTGATGAGGTAGAGGAGCCAGAGGAGCGGATGACCTATATGCTGACGCATTTCTGGCAAGATTATTCGTTTGCTGACAGCACAGCGATGAATCGTGAGGTGGGGGAGCAGGGAGTGGTGGATTTTCTCAATCTCATGCAGCATGCGGACTCTGTGATAGCGGTGCAGGGAGCGAAAGTGTTGTCTGACTCATTGGTGTCGCATCCTTCTGCCATGTCCTTTTTTGAAGGACTGATGGAGCGTTACTTGGGAGATTCCGAATCCCCGTTGCATAGCGACGTGGTGTATGTTCAGTTGTTGCGTGCCCTGCCCGAAACCCCTCAGCGTGTGTGGCTTTTGCAGCAGTTGGCAAAGAATCGGGTGGGAAGTCGTGCGACAGACATTCTTGTAACTGCTTCTGATGGGAAACGTGCTCGTCTCTATAGCGTGAAAGCAGAGCAGACGCTACTCATTTTTTTTGACCCTGATTGCCGACGCTGCCAGCGGTTGGATGCCCAATTGAAGCAAGAAACGCTCATTATACAAAATTCCCATCTCAAGGTGGTTCGCAAGGATGTGAACGACTTGAATGGGGAGTATTATGTGCCTCACACGCCAGCCCTCTATCTTTTGGATGGAAAGAAGCGTGTGGTGCTGAAAGAACCTACTTTGCAGACTTTATTACAGAGGCTTCAAGAGTTCTGACCCTTGACTTCTTTTTTCTCTCTTCCACAGCCTCCGAATCGACGTCGTCGATATCGGTTTGCCGATGTCGTCGATGTCGATGAACCGATGTCGACGACGTCGATTTTGTGGTTGTGGAAGCACCTTAATTGAGATTGTTTAGGAAAGGCGGTTGTTGGAAGTAAAAAAGGTCTGTTCGATGAATTTAATTATTTGTAGTTTTCGTTGAACTCACGTTAAAAGTGAAAAAAAGTATTCTTTCATTTTGTATTGTCCTCATTTAATCGTACCTTTGCAGCCGAAATCAAATGTGGATAGATTTGGGCTGCTTGCAACCACAGTAAAAAATGCTAAAAGGACAACCACGGAATCTTCCTTTGGAGGTGTGTTTTGTCAGTGCATCTTCTCCCATTTCTTTCCCATTTCAATTGTTCATGCGTTACTTGTAAGCCGCATGGTAAATAGTAAATTGTAAATGGTTAAATTGTAAATGACTATGGGTTATTTATTTACATCTGAATCAGTGTCGGAAGGACATCCCGACAAAGTGGCTGACCAAATCAGCGATGCAGTGTTGGACAATCTGTTGGCTTACGATCCCGAATCGAAAGTGGCATGTGAGACATTGGTCACGACAGGACAGGTCGTGGTGGCTGGCGAAGTGAAGAGCAATGCGTATGTTGACCTTCAAGAGATTGCACGTGAAACCATCAACAAGATTGGTTACACGAAATCAGCCTATAAGTTTGACGGTGAAAGTTGTGGTGTGCTGAATGCCATCCATGAGCAGAGTGGTGACATCAATCGCGGTGTAGAGCGTGAAGATCCTGACGAACAAGGGGCTGGTGACCAAGGCATGATGTTTGGCTATGCCACCAACGAGACGGAGAACTGCATGCCATTGTCGCTCGACCTTTCTCACCGCATCTTGCGGGTCTTGGCTGACATTCGTCGAGAGGGCAAAGTGATGACCTACATCCGTCCCAACGGCAAGGAGGTGACTTATCTGCGACCCGATGCCAAGAGCCAAGTGACAATTGAGTATGGTGAAGATGGTAAACCGCTGCGTGTCCACACCATCGTGGTGAGCACCCAGCATGACGAGTTTGTGGGAGTGGACAACGGACAACAGACAGCGGACAACGGACTGTGGGCTAAGACACAGGAAGAGGCAGACAAGATGATGTTGGAACGCATCAGGGAAGATGTTATCAACATCTTGATTCCACGCGTGATAGCAGAGATAGGCGATGAGAAGATCGGTGCCCTTTTCAAGGAGGGTATTACATATCATGTAAACCCGACGGGCAAGTTCGTGATTGGCGGTCCTCATGGCGATACAGGTTTACGGGTCGTAAGATTATTGTGGACACTTACGGGGGCAAGGGAGCACATGGTGGTGGTGCCTTCTCGGGCAAAGACCCCAGCAAGGTCGACCGCTCGGCTGCTTATGCGGCACGTCACATTGCTAAGAACCTCGTGGTGGCAGGTGTGGCGGATGAGATGCTGGTGCAGTTGAGTTATGCCATTGGTGTGGCAAAGCCCGTGAGCATCTATGTGAACACTTACGGCACCGCCAAGGTGGCACTCTCTGATGGTGAGATTGCCCAAAAGATTGACAAACTCTTCGACCTCCGCCCTAAGGCTATCGAACGGCGTTTCGACCTCCGCAAACCCATCTATCAGGAAACCGCATCCTATGGTCATTTCGGCAGAAAGACGGAACGGGTGGTAAAACACTTCACCAATCGCTACCAGGGTGACCTTGACGTGGAGGTGACGTTGTTCCCATGGGAAGAAACGGAAAAGTATCAAGAAGAGATAAAGCGGGAATTCGGAGTTTAGGGTTAAAGTTACAGTTCAACTTCTTTGGAGTTAAAGTTGTTAGAGGAGTTGAAGTAGTTAAAGCCAAATGTGATGCTGGTGTCAGAGTATCGGCTTTTAACTCCTGAGCGTAGCGATTACTCCTTATTACTCCTTTAACTCCAAAGAAATAAAACATACGAAACTTGAAGTTACAGTATAAATAATGAAAGATAGCACTTGGCTGGCATCCGACTCCATTCCGTTTCAGCGCAAGGAGTTCTACAAGGAGGAAGTTGTTCTGCCCGATCGCACGGTGGCGATGGGGCAGCGAGGCTATGTTATGGGAAATGATGATTATGTGGTGGTAGGCATGGTGCTTATGTTTCTTCTCTTGGCTGTTGTCGTGTACAAGAGTCGAGTAGCCTTGCTTTATCGATTGAAAAGTTTCTTCACCGAGAAGCGTGTCTATATAGAAGAGAATGTGAAAGGCAATTCACTGGAAGTGTTCCATGTGTTTCTGTTGTTGACAGTTAGTGCATGTAGTCTTTCCATCATTTTCTTTGATGACCTCATGGAGTGGAATAGTTTCGTGTCGGTGACAGGTGTCCCTTATTGGTTTTTTGCTGTAGGTTTTGTCGTGTGCCTGTGTTTTATCTATCTGAAAGCAGGGATATATTCTATAGTGAATTGGACATTTTTCGACAGTGATTCCAGCAAGCGGTGGATGACGGGATATTTTCTTATAACGTCGTTGACAGCCTTCTTTTTCTACCTCATTGCAGTGTTGGATGTATTCTCCAATTTGGCACATGAAATTGTCATTGGAGGTGCCATTTTGGTAGTGGTTTTGTACGAAATGTTGCTGTTTTATAAGTTAATTGTTAACTTTCGGGTAAGAAAATATGGCTATATGTTCATTTTTTTGTACTTTTGCAGCGCTGAATTGTTACCGACTCTTGTATTTGGGCATTTGGCGGTATGGATAACTGACAGTTTTATAGTAAAAAATTATTTATATTGATGGCAACAAAGATATTAGTGTCGCAACCCAAACCTCAGACAGAAAAGTCACCCTATTTCGAAGTGGCGAACAAATATAGAACTGGTTTTTAGGCCTTTCATCAAAATCGAACCCATGTCTGCTAAGGATTTCCGTCAGCAGAAAGTTTCTATTCCAGGGCATACAGCCATTGTATTTACTTCTCGTCATGCGATTGACCACTTCTTTGCACTCTGCAAGGAGTTGCGTGTGACCATACCTGACGACATGAAGTATTTCTGCGTGTCAGAGCAAGTGTCGCTCTATATTCAGAAGTATGTACAATATCGCAAACGTAAAAACTTCTTCCCGGAAACAGGTTTGGTGTCTGACCTCATGCCCATTATTGCCAAGCATGGCAACGAGAAATACTTTGTGCCACAGTCGTCTGCCCATACCGATGATATGCGTCGTATGCTTGACGAAGCAGGTGTGGAGCACGATGAGGCTGTGATGTACTATACGGTGGCAAATGATTTCACGCCCGATGAGGCATTCGACTACAATATGTTGGTGTTTTTCTCCCCTGAAGGTATCCATTCACTCATCAAGAACTTCCCTCATTTCGAGCAGGGTGACATCAAGGTGGCTTGCTTGGGTACAAAAACCATCAAGGCAGCAGAAGAGGCGGGCATTCATGTCGATTTCCAGCCAACCCCCGAACTCCGTTCGGTGCCAGCCATCATCGAGGCATACGCTAAGACGCTGAAATAGTGTGTTATGCCTAATGAACAATGGATTAACAAAAAGTGAGCGGCTCACTAGCCAGCTTGTCATAGATAAACTCTTCGCAGGAGGAAATGCTTCAATGGCGGCATTTCCCCTGCGAATTGTTTATATGCAAGTGGAAAAAACGAAAGATTCCGAAAATTTGGATGGTGCGCAACAGCCTCCCGTGTCCATTCTGGTGTCTGTTCCCAAGAAGCGTTTCCGCCATGCTGTTGATCGCAATCGCATGAAACGCCTTGTGCGCGAAGCCTACCGCCTTAATAAGCACATTCTTTGGGATGCCCTCCAAGAGAAAGACTTCCGCCTCGCCCTCGCCTTTGTGTGCATCACCGACACCTTACCCACCTTCCAAAGTGTTAATAAGAGCATGCGAAAAGCACTCGTCCGAATCACTGAGAGGGTGGAGGACGAACGTCAACATTAACATTAATCCTAACCCTAACGGCTCTCCCCTAAACAGGGGAGTTGGAGGGGTCTTTAACTCTCACCCATGAAACTCTCCTCCCTCTTCTCATATATCCTCCTTCTCCCCATCTATTTCTATAGGGCATGTATCTCGCCACTGTTGCCCCCAACGTGTCGATTCACTCCCACCTGTTCCCAGTATGCGATTGATGCCATCAAGAAGCATGGACCTTTCAAAGGTTTCTATCTTGCTTGTCGCCGCATCCTGCGATGCCATCCGTGGGGAGGGTGTGGCTACGACCCTGTACCCGAACAATTTCATTGGTGAACTCTCCATGTTCGATTTCCATACATATTATATAAAAGAAGAATCCTGTCTGCTCAATGTGGACATGGAAAATCTGTTGCCCTCCTATCCTGAACACGTCAGACTTTCGGTAGGCTTGCATCCGTGGAACGTGTCGGACGCATGGCAAGAGACGATGGTTTCCATTCGTCAGGCGGCAAGCAGAGACGATGTGTGGGCGATAGGTGAGTGTGGCTTGGATAAAGTGCATGGTGACCCACACCCCTTGCAGATGGATGTGCAGATGGCTGCCTTTCGTGCCCAGATAGCCATTGCCGAAGAGGTGCAGAAGCCGATGGTCATTCATTGTGTCAGAGCCTTTGATGAGTTGCTGATGCTTCGTCGCGAATTGGAAGCCGTCTGCAAGAGAGAGGGTAGAGAACCCCAACCTTGGGTCATTCATGGCTTTCGTGGCAAACCTGAACAGGCAAAACAAATGATGACCAAAGGATTTTTTCTCTCCTTTGGTCATCACTACAATATAGAAACATTACGTTGGGTCTTTACTTCTTCCCGTCCTTTTTATCTCGAAACGGACGACCTTCACCTTTCTGTCCATCAAATTTACGAGCAGGCCGCCTGTCATCTCGGCGTGGACGTCTCTCATCTCGTTCACCTCTGCGACCCTCGAAAGACCCTTTTCTCTCACCAAAATCCTTAGTGCCTTTGCCGGCAAAGAACGACTTGCGAGCCTCTTGGCGCGATTCACGGTCGGTGAAGTGTTCCCGCTGTTCTCCATCCCTGTTGCCTCGTTCAAATCGGCTATCACCTCGGTCATCTCTTTTTTTGCCCTTGTTGGCACGAATCGTGCGGTCACCCCATTTGCCCAAGTGGCGGTTGATGATTTCAGCCTCCTCTTCATCCGCAGCCTCAAACAATTTCCAGCGGCTGTCTTTGCCCCACTTTCTATCCTTCTCTTCCTCGTAGGGAAGTTCCTTGGCAGACCTGTCTCTATCTTTGAAAGGCTTCGACTTGAAGTAGTGCTCTTCATCGTCGGTCTGTCGGCGGTCGCTCCATTCGCCATCCTCGTTTTTCTTGTGAGGCTTGAACTTCAGGTTGTGGCGACGTTCCTCATCTGTCTTGATGTCCAGACCCTCCTCGCGGCGTTCCCGTAGTTTTCCGTCAAAGATTTGGTACTTGCGGAACTCACACTCCAGTGAGCCATTGAACAATGCATATTTAGTTGATGGGCGGAAGCCTATCTTGTCGAAGAGTTCCTCGTGGTGCGAGATGATCCAAGCATCGTTGCCCACAAAGTTGCGCTTCAGATTCTTGCCGATGGTTTCGTAGAGGTCAAAGATGTCATCTGTTGTGATGCGGTCACCGTAAGGTGGATTCGTAATCATGATGGCCTTGTCAAGCGGCTGCTCAAACTCGTAGAAGTCACGCTGTTCCACGCTCACAATGTCCTTCACACCAGCGTTCAGCACATTGTTGGTGGCAATCTGTACCACCTGCCGGTTGATGTCATAGCCGTAAATCTTGTGGTCAAACTCCCGCTCCTGGCTATCATCGTTGTAGATGCGGTCAAAGAGATCTGCATCGAAATCCTTCCATTTTTCGAAGGCATACTCCTTGCGGAACACACCTGGATAGACGTTCTGTGCAATCAGTGCCGCCTCGATGAGGATTGTGCCCGAACCGCAGAAGGGGTCAATCAGGTCACACTCACCATCCCATCCTGTCAACATGATGAGACCTGCCGCCAGCACCTCGTTCAGTGGTGCCTGCACTGTGGCAGTCTTGTAGCCACGCTGATGTAGACTCTCGCCGGACGAGTCGAGGGCGATGGTCACCTCATCCTCTGCAATGTGCACATGGATGCGGATGTCGGGATTGCTGATGACCACATTCGGACGCTCACCGCCCGATTTTTCACGCCAATAGTCGGCAATGGCATCCTTCACGCGGTAAGCCACAAACTTTGAGTGGCGGAAATTTTCACTGAAAATGACCGAGTCCACTAAGAACGTGCTCTTCACGTCCATATACTTCTCCCAGTCAATCTTCTTAGTTTCCTCATACACCTCATCAGCATCGGTTGCCTTAAACTCCTTGATAGGCTTCAGCACCTTCACAGCAGTGCGAGTACAGAAGTTCGCCTTGTAGAGCATCTCCTTGTCACCTGTGAAAGACACCATTCTTCTGCCAATCTCTACATTGTTGGCACCCAGATTGATGAGTTCCTTTGCAAGGACTTCCTCCAAACCTTGGAAAGTCTTTGCGATTATCTTGAATTCAGTCATATTTATCTTTTCTGTGTCAAACTTTCCCCTGCAGGCACATCATGTGTCACCCAGATGTTGCCACCAATTACGGCACCCTTGCCGATAGTGATTCTGCCCAGAATGGAAGCGTTGGAATAGACAATCACATCGTCCTCCAGGATAGGATGACGAGGTATGCCCTTGATGGGGTTGCCATCCTCATCAAGCGGGAAACTCTTGGCTCCCAATGTCACGCCCTGATAGAGTTTCACGTTGTTGCCGATGATGGAGGTCTCGCCAATTACCACACCCGTTCCGTGGTCGATGGTGAAGTACTCGCCGATGGTGGCTCCGGGGTGAATGTCGATGCCCGTTTCCGAATGCGCCATTTCTGTCAGCATACGTGGAATGAGCGGCACGTCCAGGTTCCACAGTTCGTGAGCAATGCGATATACCGTCAGTTCCTTGATGACAGGATAGCAACTGATGATTTCCCCATAGTTTTTGGCAGCAGGGTCACCATTGAAGGCAGCCACAACATCGGTGGCCAACAGACGGCGCAGTTCAGGCAGTCGGCTGACAAATGTCTCAGCACGGTCTTCAGCGATGCGACGCATCTCGGCAATGACGGTAGCGGAGTTATAGGCTGCAAATGCGGCGGTGTCCTGGTCGAAGTTGGAGAAAGCCAACCCTGCCAGAATCTGCGAGGAAAGCAGCGAATGGAGTTGTTCAATATCCACTCCTAAGTGATACTGCAGTGTGTTTGTGTTGATGCATGACTGTCCGTAATAACCCGGGAAGATGATGCTACGGGCAAGGTCGATGATTTGGCGCAGTGCATCGCTTGAAGGCAATGGAATACCTTCGTTGTGCTCATGATAGAGGTCTTTGTACGATGCAGGGCTTGTAAGCTCGTCAACAGTCTTGTTCAGAGTGGTGGCGAAAGTTTTTGCACTCATTATTTTCTGTTATATATAACTTTTGAGTGCAAAGGTAGTGAAGAATTAGGAATTAGGAATTAGGAATTAGGAATTATTTGCTATTCAGAGTGTTTTTTCGTTGAAAAAGTAACAATTCCTCATTCCTCATTCCTCATTCCTCATGAATTTTCCCTACCTTTGTAACGAAATTATTAAATTGTAAATCGTAAATCGTCAAATAGTAAATGAAAATACTCTTACTTGGTAGTGGCGGCCGCGAGCACGCCTTGGCTTGGAAGATTGCCCAAAGCCAGAAGATTGAGAAACTTTACATTGCCCCAGGCAATGCAGGCACAGCCTCGGTGGGTGAAAATGTGCCCTTGAAGGCAGACGACTTCGCTGGCATCAAGACATTCGTGCTGGCGAATGCAGTCGATATGGTTGTGGTGGGTCCTGAAGACCCCCTCGTGAAGGGTGTCTATGATTTCTTCAAGCAAGATGCCCAGTTGAAGGACATCCCTGTCATTGGTCCTTCCAAGGCAGGTGCCGTGCTCGAAGGCAGCAAAGACTTTGCCAAGGGTTTCATGCAGCGTCATGGCATCCCTACAGCGGCTTATCGCTCCTTCAACGGCACTAATATAGAAGAAGGCATAGCCTTCCTCGAAACCCTTCAGCCCCCCTATGTGCTCAAGGCAGACGGTCTTTGTGCTGGCAAGGGAGTGCTCATCGTGCCCACCCTCGAAGAAGCCAAGAAAGAGTTCCGCGGCATGCTCGACGGCATGTTCGGCGAAGCCAGCGCCACCGTCGTCATTGAAGAGTTCCTCTCAGGCATCGAATGTTCCGTCTTCGTGCTCACTGACGGTAAGCACTACAAGATACTTCCCGAAGCCAAAGACTACAAGCGCATTGGCGAAGGCGACACAGGACTTAATACAGGTGGTATGGGCAGCGTTTCTCCCGTTCCTTTCGCCGACAAGGAGTGGATGAAAAAAGTGGAAGAGCGCATTGTCAAACCCACTGTCGAAGGCTTGGCAGCCGAAGGCATCGACTACAAAGGCTTCATTTTCCTCGGACTCATCAAGGTGGATCGCGACTATGCCTACGCCAAGGCTGGCGACCCCGTGGTCATCGAATACAATGTCCGCATGGGTGACCCCGAGACCGAAACTGTCATGCTCCGCATCAAGAGCGACCTCGTTGACCTCCTCGAAGGTGTGGCAGCAGGCGACCTCGACCAGCGCACCCTTGAGTTCGACCCCCGCAGTGCCGTCTGCGTCATGATGGTCAGCGGCGGCTATCCCCAAGCCTACCAGAAGGGCTTCCCCATCACCGGCATCGACGCCGTTGAAGGTTCTGTCGTCTTCCATGCCGGCACAGCCCTCAAAGACGGGCAAGTGGTCACCTCAGGTGGACGCGTCATCGCTGTCTCCTCCTATGGTCAGACCCAGCAGGAAGCCCTCCGGAAGTCCTTCACCGAAGCAGACAAGATTCACTTCGAAGGCAAATACTTCCGTCGCGACATCGGGCAAGACTTGCTCAAATGATGCCTTTTCTTTACGTGACTACCGCATAAGGCATTCTCCTTCGGCCTCACAATTCTTTTATATCTGAACATGGCGTAAAAAATTATCGGAACAAATTATCGTCAATTATAGGTAATTATCGTTTTTCCAAGCCGCCTTGGCGGTGAAGGAGCAGAACCACCATTACTCCTGTTGCTCTTGTGGTTCTTGCTGACCCACAAGAAAAACGATAATTACCGATAATTGACGCTCATTTGTTCCGCTCATTTTTTACGCTATTTTGATATAAGGCATTCACCAAAACCGACAAATTGACCAACCGAAAAAGCCTAAAAATCGGTGTGAGTCACACCCCCTTCCATAGGTGTGACTCAGACCGCCTTCATAGGTGTGACTCACTCCGATTCCGAGGCTACGGGCAAGTACATTTTGACCAATTTGCCCCTACCTGTTTTTACCAACCCTTGTTTCTCTTTTTGCCCCACGGCACCCCCTCCCTCCCCACACTTTTCTCCTCGAAAATTTGGAACGTGAAAAAATAGTTTGTACATTTGCAACCGACTTCCACACGCTTGCCCCGTCCGCAAGGATGACGGCACCGTGTGCAGGTCGCAAATCCAGTTAGCCCGATGGGCGGTGCATGGCCTCACAGCCGTGGCGACCCTTCCATGGGGGGAGCGGGATTCTACATAGATGGTTTGGCGCACCCGCAGTGAATGTCTCCGAGCAGACAAAGACTGCCCTGCACCAAAAAGGGCGTTTACGAACGCTTATCTTCTGACTCTAAATCTGGTAAATTTAAGTGTTATTGGAAGATGGCGCAATCGGAACGCCCACGTGGGTGATTTATTCACAAGTCACTTGATAGCCCTTATTGTATAGGTACGTTTACACATCTATCTGTATAATAATGGTGTCTGCAAGTGCCACTTCTGTATATCTCTCCCTGACGTGGGCTAACTGGTTGCTAATCCTAATAACACGGTTTACCAGAGCCTAGAGTCGGGATTAGCAGGAAGACAGCAACCCACGTCCTTTTGTTTCTTTTAACTTTAATGCCGAAAGTCGGGGTTGGGCAAGTAAGCACCATAATGGTGCATGGACAAAACTTTATCTGATGAATTTATTAACAAGCTAAAGAGTGCTGCAAGAGGGAAAATAGTAAAATCAAGAATAAGTCCCTTCTGTACAAAGCACTCAAGTACAGAGGTTTTCGTACCTTCCACATGTCGGCTTAAAGAAGATATCGAACAAGAGTTTTTTATGGCATTATTCGGTAAAATGGAAGTCAAGTCAGATACTCATCTTTACAGATATACGCCTTTTAACTCTTTAGTACGAACTTTAGACGAAGGAAAGGTGAGTATGTGTTCACTTGTCTCTATGAACGATAAAACGGAAAGAGATTATTTCCATGAATACATAAAAAATTACAAAGCGTATAATTCATACAAAGATGTAATTAATGAGAATCTTAAACTTTCCGACAAAGACAATCTCCACTATTATATAACGTCATTAATGCCCCAAAAGAATAAAGACGATTTGGATATGTGGCGTATTTACGGAGATAATGCTAAAGGTGTTATGTTGGAATACGAACTTCCTAAAATGGGATTACCAAAACATTTTCTTCTAGCACACATATCTTATGCTGGTGATAAAAGAAGAAATGGAATCATAAAACTCATCTTTGATTTGATGTCACACACTTTTTCTAATGGGCAACACATCCTTTTTAATCATTTGGATGCATGGCAGCATATGTTCAAGCCGTATGAATATCATAAAGAGAACGAAATAAGATTACTCTTTGTATCATCTGATGTTGACAAGTGGGTGAAAAATGATGATTTTGGCATTCTAATGCCACTAAAATTATTTGATATTGAAAACGAATATCCTCTTAAATTAAAAAGTATTATGTTAGGCCCGAAATTATCAGAAAAAGACACAAATAAAGACATGCTTAACTCTATGCTAAAAAGTAAAGGGATAAAGGATTTCTCAATTGAAGAATCATCTTTTGTATTTAGAGACCTCTAAATAACCATAAACAACTAAAAATACATAGAGATAAACCACTGTATATCAACATCTTTTAGATTTTAACACTTCGAACTTGCTTTTTGGTGGTTCTCAAAAATCCGCTTATCTTTGCAACGCATTTCTACCGCGGAGAATTTTGAGGGCTTTTATTTTGCCATCTCGTGGACAGG
>CAJOLW010000046.1 GCA_905235525.1 uncultured Bacteroidaceae bacterium | reverse complement strand
AAAATTATCTTATACAATGATGTCTCTTCTTTTCGCCGCAAGCGGCTTGTTTTCTCGGACAATAATTTCCAAGACTACGAGTTTACTCGCCTGAACACCCATAAAAAGAAAGAAATGAGTGAAGAATTAACAATAATTTTATCCAATAATTATTATTGGAACCAATTTTTGGAAATTATTGGGAACCCTTCAGCCGGGCGTAGCCAATTATTGTCCGAGAAAAATGCGGCTTGCCGCATCATATAAACTATTTTTGTTCACCTACTTATCATCATTTCACCCACTAATTTCTATAATTATGATAATTTGTGGATAAAATTATTTTAATTATGGTAATTTGTTTCTTAATGACCCATTTGGGTTTATGCTGCAAGTGAAAAGTGACCAAAGAAAAGTGAGAAATGTTTTTCAAGTGTGCTTGAAGAGTGAAAAATCCAAGTTACCTTTTGCAAACAGGACACCAACATCCCGAATGGCAGGTAACTTAGATTTTTCACTTTTCACTCTTCACTCTTCACTTCTTATCATCTTACTTCTCAGCGAAGCGGCTGCCTCTCTTAGTGATGCGTCCCACTGAAGGTTTGCCAGCATTGTCAGCAGTGGCTTCAGCCTTACGCATCTTGGCATAGTAGGTGTCGTAATAGTAGGCACCATCCCAATCCCATTCCAGATAAACATAGCCATGACTTCTGTAGAGGTAGTCGTAGTCATACCAATTGTAGTAGTCGGCAATCTTGATGAGGTCGAAGGGGGTGCTGCTGTTGATGAAGTAGCCTGTGAAGTGGTTGTTGTTCAGTCGGTAGTCGCGAATGGTCGTGTCGTATTCTGGATAACCTGGGTAGGTCAGGAAGATGCGTCCGTTGACGACATTCCAACTGAAACGGTAACTAAGTCGTTCATAAGGTCCCGTTCTGTACCAATCCACTTGGTAGCCATAGCCGTGGCTGGCATAGTCGTAGTCGGGGTAGAAAACGAGGTCGGTGTCGTAGGAGTCATACTCCACGTAAGTGCCATCGGGGTAAGTGTAGCCGTAGTACATGCCCCAGTCTCCTGTCCATTGTCCCGACATGGTCATGGAGATTTCCGTGTCGGCATCTTCGTTACACGAAGTGAACATCGTGCAGAGACCTATCACTGCAATGATGTTGAAAAGAGAAAATGCTTTTTTCATGTGATGATTGTTTTTATTTGTGTGTAATTAGGTAATTCTTTGTGCTGCGGGTGCAAGTGGCAGTCCCTATTCGGCGAAACGGTTGCCAATTTTGACGATGGTGGCTTTTTCGGCAGGCTTTTTTTCGTGGTCAGCCGAAGGCTCGAAGTCGCGCGCTTTGGCTTCGTATAGGTAACTGTCGCTGCTGAGTTCGCTGGCGATGACCAGTCCTGTCCATGTCCAGCAAAGGATGGTGCCGGCAGTCTCCATGTTGAGGCTTGCATAGTCCGACCACTTATAGACTTTCCATATGGCATCGAGGTCAAAGCGTGTGGGACTGTTGTTGAAGTAGCCCGTGAAGTGCTTTTTGCTCAGGTCGTAGTCGCGGATGCGTGAGTTCAGTTCGGGGTGTCCGGGATAGTGCAGATAGATGGTCTTCTTCTCCACATACCATGTGAACTCATAAAACATCTTCTCGTAAGGGCTTTTGTTCCCTTGTGCATTAGGCTCTTGGTTGTACCAGTCAATTTGGTAGCCCTTGCCTTTCGTGTCATACTTCTCATCGGGATAGAACACGACTGAACTTTTGTAGGAGTCAAATTGTCCTAATTCTGGGTCTTCGTAGTACATGCCCCAGTAGCCTTCCCATTCGCCAGAGAGTTTCATGGCGATTTTCTCGTCTTTGTGGCATGAAGTACACACCATGCACACACACGTCACAGCAAGGATGCTCAAGAGTTGTTTTTTCTGCTTCATAGGTGAATTTGAAGTGATTGTTATTTGTTGTGAAGGCAAAGGTACGACATTATTTTGGAATAATGGTAGGGAAACGACTAATATTTGTAGGGAAACCTTTGTGCTGTTGGGTGATTTGCCTATCTTTGCAACTTCAGGAATGGAAGAAGGGTGGGGTTCTCACATTCATAGCCTCGGAGTTTTCTCTTTCATTACCCCTAAATCGACATCGTCGACATCGGTTTGCCGACATCGACGACATCGGTTCACCGACATCGACGACATCGACAAAGAGGTTGTGGAAGCGCCTTTTTTGTGGCTCTGTAAAAAAGGAACTGAAAGATGCGCCGTTTCCGTTTCCTCTTTTTCCCTTATTTCTGTAAAAAATGTGGCACATTGTTGTAACAAACTTCTCAAAAGTCTCGTTTGTACAGATAGAAGGGCTCTGGAAAAGAAGTATTAACAACTATAATAAATATGAATATGAAAAGAATAATCTTATCTGTCGTATTGATACTCTGTGCTTGTTGCATGTTCGGACAAAAAGACGACTTTGCAAAGTTGGCTGAAATCAAGGGAGTGAAGAGACTCCATTTTGACAAGGAACTGTTTGACAAAGGAATGAGTGTGGACGTAGGAAGCTTCCAGATGGATGTAGGAGCAGGAGATGTTGACATGAATTTTGGTGAAATGATGCCTGGCAAGGTGGAGGATTTGCAGATATTCAGTTGTGAGAAAAAGAAGGCATCTGCCCAATTGAAAAAGGAGGTTCGGAAACTTTTGAAGGACAACAAGTATCAGACATTGATGAATGTGAAGGACGATGGGGATGATGGTGCTTTCGTGAACATGTACATGTGTCAAGTGGACGAGAAGACACAAATTGTCTTCTTGGGAGAAGACGAGGAAGGAATCAAGTTGATTGTTCTCATGGGTAAGTTTGACTTGTCAGAACTGGTAGCTAAGGCGATGAATGACGAGGAGGAAGCCCAGAAGATGTCGCTCTCTGTGAAGACGCATAATTGGGAGGATGATGACGAGGACGAGAAGGAACCCCGCAAGTACAAGGATTGCCTGATTGTGATTGATGGAAAGATCTATCCAGACCTCCATACGCAGGATGAGGCTGTACAGTATATGTTCGACCACAATATGGATTGGAGTGGAAGTCCCAAAGACATGAATGTGCTGGAGGGAAAAGATGTGAAAAAGAAGTACCCGAACTCAAAGAAGAAAATGGCATTTGAATATACAACATCTAAAGGTCAAAAATGATATGAAGAAGGTTATTTTATCAATGGCAATGGCACTCATGGTGAGTGTCGCCTTCGCACAAAGTAATGCATTTGCAAAGTTGGCTGACATCAAAGGTGTGGAACATGTCGTCATTAACAAAACCATGCTGAACCTGGCTGCCAAAAGTGGAGGTGATTTCGATTTTGGTGACGATCTCGCCCTTGAGGGAATGTCAGGCGATATGCTCAAGAAATTGGAGAACATCAGTATTTATAATTGCGAAGGAGAGGATGGAGTTGAGACAATGAGCAAGCAGGTGGCAAGCATCCTGAATGGTCGTGGCTGGGAACCTCTCGTTGTTGGAACAGACGAGGATGGCGAGAAAATTAAAATCAGCCAGTTCAAGAAGGGGAAGAAATCCACCATCGCTATCTTTCATGAAGAAGAAGGTGAATCTTCGCTGATTATCCTCGAAGGCAAGATGGACTTCAAGAAGATGATTGAAAAACAGGTTGAAATATCCGTAAACGACTAATTAAATACTTGGGAACTATGAAACGGACAATCATGCTAATGGCAATGGCACTCATGGTGAGTGTTGCCTTCGGACAAACTGTTTCTCAATTGATTGAGAAGTATAAGGCGATGCCTGGTTCCGAATATGAGGAGAAGACAAGGGATTCACTGCTCGCAGAAATGCTGACAGACGAGGAGTTGATGGCTCAGGGGGTTAGCAAGGAGGAAAGTGCATTCATCCGGAAGAATCTCAAACGGAGTGAGCAGGTGACGTTGCAGTTGGATTCTGTTCAGCAGGAGGCACTGAACAGGGACATCCAGTCGCTGCAAGGATATGAACTGCTCATGGCTGTGAATGAGAACAATGCTCCAGATGAGGAAGCCAATCTCTTGCAGCAGATGTTTAGCCAAGTGTTGAATCCTCAAAGCAAAGTGGCTGTCTATGGACGGGTGAAGAAGAATATGGTGGACGATGTGTTGATTCGGTGGGATATTTGGAATAAGGTGGTGCTGAGCCATCTTGACTGCAAGATTAAGAAGGAAAGCCTGTCAAAGGTCATTCAGTTGGGAGATGATTGGAGTATTGTAGAGCGAGAAACGGATGATGTGGTGGACATGAAGGACGTGTTGGAAGATGTAAAGAATGGCAATGTGCTGTTTGTCATTCACGGCAAGGAATATCCCGATTTTCACTCTACGGAAGAGGCAAGAGACTATATGATTAATAACGGTATCCATTGGAACATCGAGTCTTGGGTGATCGGCACGAGTGTAAAGGAGAAATATCCCAACACGGACAGAAAGGTGGTCATTGAATACTCAGCAACAAAAGTGGAAGATGGCAATGTGCTGATTGTCATTGAAGGGAAAGAGCATCCAGAACTCAATTCGGAGAAAGAGGCGGAAGAGTATATGAAATCCAATGGCATCAAATGGAATAATAAATATACGATGGAGAGATCCATGGTGAAGAAAAAATATCCTCACACCGACAAAAAGTATGCCATTGAGTATTCCTTGAAGTCTAATGAAGATATTTTGCGAGAAGACGCAGCCTTTGATCCCAATGTAGGCGAATGGCATTATGTAGACGAAGAGGAGGAATATTCCCAAACAGACAAGAAGGTGGTGATAGGGTCGGAGGACAATGGCACGACCTTCTATTTGCCGTCGAAAACAGAAATCATGAATTGTGTCATCCTCTTGAATGGAAAGTATCGTCCTGAATTCCACAATGAAGATGAAGTCATCAAATACTTGAGCGATGAGGATGGTGTGCTGAATGGCGAATATGGCGTCCATTATTATTTCGATCAAGAAAAGGCCTCGAAATATGACAAGACAAAGAAAGTGGTGGCTGACATCACTTTCACAGAGGCAGAGGACGAAGAATGATTGAACTGAATGGACGCACGAGAGTTTAAGCAACGGTATATGCCTTTCCACAGGCGGCTCTATCGGGTGGGGTACCATCTGACGGGCAATGCGCAGGATGCCGAAGACCTGCTTCAGGACACGTACTTGAAGCTCTGGCAGAAGCGTGATGACCTGCGGCATGAGGCAATCACGGAAGCCTATCTCGTGACGCTGATGCAAAACCTCTACAAAGACCAACGGCGACTGAAACGCATCGACACCTCGGAGGACATCGACGACCACGCTGACCCGCCTGATGAACGCAGCCTCTCTGAAACCTATGAGGCGAAAGATGAGGCTCAGCAGATAGAAACCCTGATGGACGGATTGCCCCAACGGGACAGCAGCATCCTCCGAATGCATCTGGTGGAAGAAAAGTCCTACGAAGAAATCCAGCGTGATACGGGACTCTCGCAAGGCAACATCCGCGTCATCATGATGCGAACGAAACAGAAACTGAAACAAAAATTCCAAAAACTCACAAAGACATGGAAGGACTGAATTGGAAAGAACTCGAACAAATCCCCATCCCGGAAGGGCTGGAGGAAAGGCTTTCGGCGAAGATAGATGAGTGGGAGAAGGATACCCTCTCCCCAACCCTCCCCCGTAATGGGGAGGGAGACCATCCTGAGTCTTTGTCATTGAGAAGCAAGCCGAATGGCTCTCCCCATTACGGGGGAGATGTCCGCAGGACAGAGAGGGTCTTCCATTGGCTTGCCATTGCCGCCTCTATCGTGCTTGTCTTTGGAGTGGGGTATTACTTCCTTAATAATAATGAGGAAAAAGTCAACCTTGCCGAGCAGGACACCTACCAAGACCCTGTTGTTGCCCAACAGGAAGCTGAGAAGGCGCTGAATCTCTTGGCTGTCAATCTCAACAAGGGAATGGGTCAAATGAAGAAGGCGAAAGCGATCAGCGAACGCACCGAAACAACTTTGAACAAACAACTAAAAGCATTAGAATAATATGAAACCCATCATAACCAAAATCATTCTTTGTGCAGTCATGGCATTTGTCTGCCTCACTGCCAATGCCCAAGTGAAGGAGTTCGAAAAGTACTCCGACACGAAGAACGTGACCTACGTGTACATCTCCAAGTTCATGCTTAAACTGGCTGGTGCAAAAGCCTCGCCATCCTTGCCAGGAGTGAACACGAAAAGTCTGATGGACAAACTCGATGCCATTCAGATTATCTCGGCAGAGGAAAAACTTGCAGCCTTGAAGTTGAAAGCGGATACCCGCGACATCGTCAAACGGGGTAAATACGGTTTGCTGCTGCAGGTGAATGAAGATGACGAGAAGGTGGACATCTATTATAGTGTGGATAAGCGGCATGGAATAGTGGTCATGCTGGTGGAGGAAGATGACGAAGTGAATGTGATTGTCTTCTCTGGCAAGTTCACGTTGGACGATGTGCTGAGGATGACGAAATGAGAATCAAGGAAAAGTGAGGAAAATTTCAAATTTATTTGTTTTTTTCCTCACTTAATCGTACCTTTGTACCCTGAAATCGAAAAAGTTATTGTTATTCCATCTATTTGAATAAGGTGAGCGTCTTATGAGAAGTAGTATCAAACATTGGTTTTTCAAATTGAAGTATGTGATTGCTTTGGCTGTTTTCATTATTGCTATCGGCTTTGTGGGCGAAAGCAGTATTGTGAAACGCATCGGTCAGCAACAGGAAATTTCCCGATTGAAAGGGGAAATTGATGAGTATAACCGTAAGTTTGAACAGGACCGGAAAATGCTCCATGCGTTGAAGAACGATCCGCAGGCTATCCGTGAGGTGGCACGCGGCCGCTATTTCATGAAAACGGATAACGAAGACATCTTCATCGTGGAAGACGAGGAGGAATAGGGTTTAGAGTTTAGGGTTAAGGTTAACGATAGGGTTAAGGTAAAACAATGGAGAAAGAAAAAGTTTTGGGGATTATAGAGGTGATTGGACTGACCTTGGTCGTTCTGGCTGCTGGTGTGTGGACTGTGCCTTCAGTTCGCTTTTGGGCGGCATGGGGCATGACTGTGGGTACGGTGGCATTAGTTTTGGGCAGATTCATGCAGACACCTTTTTATTTGAAATATACACCGACAGATCCGAAAGAACTGACGGTTCGCCGTCTGTATCATCAGCGGGTATTTGGTGCTGTTGCTTTGATTTTGGCAACCGTGATGATGTGGATGCCTGTGGGGTTCTATGCCGGGATGTATGTGGGAAAAACTTCTTGGTTGATACCTTTTGTGTTCTTCGTGGTGGTGGAGGTCTATACCGTTTTTCGTATTTCAGCAGTCGAAAAGGGTTAAAAATACAAAAAAGGGCTGTAAAACAGCAAAAAACTCAAAACGAATGTCTTTTGTCTCTTAACTTTTCCGTAACTTTGCAGCCTAAAAGAAAAAGATTTGATTTATTAAAAGATTGGTAGATAAAAGAGTCTCAGTAGTAAGCGTCTCGGTGACGCATGTTCAAATAAATAGTTAAATTGTTAAATAGTAGTAAGCAACAGATATGGAACTGAATGCACTCACGGCTGTCTCGCCTATTGACGGCCGCTACAGAAGCAAGACAACGGACTTGGCTTCGTTTTTCTCAGAATACGCTTTGATTAAGTATCGTGTTCGTGTTGAAATTGAGTATTTCATCACGCTTTGCGAATTGCCTCTTCCTCAGTTGAAAAGTTTTGACCACAACCTCTTCGAGCGTTTGCGCGACATTTACCGCAACTTCTCGGAGGCTGATGCACAGCGCGTGAAGGACATCGAGAAGGTGACTAATCACGATGTGAAGGCTGTAGAGTACTTCATCAAGGAGGAACTGGACAAAATTGGCAACTTCGAAGCATACAAGGAATTTATTCACTTTGGCTTGACCAGCCAGGACATCAACAATACATCGGTGCCACTCTCCATCAAGGATGCGTTGGCAGAAGTCTATTACCCCCAGGTGGAGGAACTCATTGCACAACTCAAGGAGTATGCCGATGAGTGGAAAGACATCCCCATGCTGGCAAAGACACATGGACAGCCTGCTTCACCCACCCGTTTGGGCAAGGAGGTGATGGTGTATGTCTATCGCATCACCGAGCAATTGAACCAGTTGAAGGCTTGCAAGATTACAGCCAAGTTTGGTGGTGCCACGGGCAACTACAACGCCCACCACATTGCATATCCAGACTACGACTGGAAGGCTTTCGGCAACAAGTTCGTGAGCGAGAAACTCGGCTTGGAGCGTGAACAATGGACCACGCAAATCAGCAACTACGACAACATGGGTGCTATCTTTGATGCCATGAAGCGCATCAACACCATCATCATCGACCTCGACCGTGACTTCTGGATGTATGTGTCGATGGAATATTTCAAACAGAAAATCAAGGCTGGCGAAGTGGGTTCGTCGGCAATGCCTCATAAGGTGAATCCTATCGACTTCGAGAACTCGGAGGGCAACCTTGGTATGGCAAACGCCATCCTTGCGTTCTTGAGCCAGAAACTGCCTGTCAGCCGCTTGCAGCGCGACCTGACTGACTCTACCGTGCTTCGCAACGTGGGTGTGCCGATGGGTCACATGGTCATCAGTATCCAATCCACGCTCAAGGGTTTGCGTAAACTCTTGCTCAATCAGGATGCCATCAACCGCGACCTTGACAACTGTTGGGCTGTATGTGCTGAAGGCATCCAGACCATCCTCCGTCGCGAGGCATACCCTCACCCCTACGAGGCTCTGAAGGCACTCACTCGTACCAATGCAGCCATCACTGCTGAAAGCATCAGCAATTTCATTGATGGACTGGAGGTGTCAGACAACGTGAAGGCAGAACTTCGTGCCATCACTCCCCACACTTACACAGGAATGTAAAAAGATTGTTGAAACTTGAATAATACAATCGCAAAATAAAAAGTAAATAGTAAATTGTCAAATTGTAAATTAGATTATGTCTGAATTAGAAGAATGGCAGGGCAATGCGCCTGCATCAGAAAAGTCTGAAAATGGCGGTGACCGCGAGGGCTTCCGTCCATCCTACAACCGTGAAAGTCATTATGGAAGTCGTCCACAGTTCAATCGTGGCGACCGTCCGCAGCGTCCTCGTTTCAATCGTAACGAACGTGCGGCTTACAGTTCAAATGGAGTACAGAATGAGCGCGGTTTCCGTCCCGCAGGTTTTGGAGGTTCATCCTCTTCCGAGGGTAATTCTGACAATGAGCAGGGTGGCTATCAGTCACACGGCTATCAGCCTCGTCAGGGCGGTTATCAGCAGCGTCCATATAACAATGGTGGCTACAACAACAATCGTGGCGGCTACCAGCAGCGCGGTGGCTACAACAACCGCGGTGGCTATCAGCAGCGTGGTGCTTATAACAATGGTGGCTACAACAACAATCGTGGCTATCAGCAGCAGAATAACGGTGAGCAAGAAGGTAACTTCGAGCAGCAGGGAGGTTTCCAGCCACGTCAGGGTGGTTATCAGCAGCGTGGTGGCTACAACAACCGTGGCGGCTATCAGCAGCGTGGTGGCTACAACAACCGTGGCGGCTATCAGCAGCGTGGTGGCTACAACAACAATCGTGGTGGCTATCAGCAGCGTGGTGGCTATCGTCCACACACTGCCGACTACAACCCCAATGCGAAGTACAGCATGAAGAAGCAGATAGAGTACAAGGAGTATCTTGAGGATCCCGATGCACCTATCCGTCTCAATAAGTTCTTGGCAAACGCAGGCGTATGCTCTCGTCGTGAGGCAGACCAGTTTATTCAGGCAGGTGTCGTTTCTGTCAACGGACAGGTGGTGACTGAACTTGGAACAAAGGTGCAGCGCACTGACGAGGTACACTTCCATGACCAACTCGTGAGCATCGAGAAGAAGGTATATGTCATCCTCAACAAACCAAAGGATTATGTGACCACTTCCGATGACCCTCAGCAGCGCAAGACTGTCATGGACCTCATGAAGAACTGCTGTCGCGAACGCATCTATCCTGTAGGTCGTCTCGACCGCAACACTACGGGTGTGCTTCTCTTCACCAACGATGGTGACCTTGCATCCAAACTCACACATCCGAAGTTCTTGAAGAAGAAGATTTACCACGTACACCTCGACAAGAACCTCACTGCTGCCGACATGAAGCAGATTGCAGAGGGCATCACCCTCGAAGATGGCGACATCAAGGCTGATGCTATCAGTTATGCATCTGAGACAGACCGCAAGCAGGTGGGCATCGAGATTCACTCGGGTAAGAACCGCATCGTACGCCGTATCTTCGAGAGCCTCGGTTACAGAGTCTGCAAACTCGACCGCGTGATGTTCGCAGGTCTGACCAAGAAAGGTATCAAGCGTGGTGACTGGCGCTTCCTCACCGAACAGGAGGTGGCCATGTTGCACACGGGACATTATGAATAATTTAATGAGGAGTGAGGAATGGATATGCTGTCAAAGGTTTAGCATTCAATTCCTAATTCCTAATTCCTAATTCCAAAGATATGAAACGTACAAAAATCATAGACCTCCTGCAACGCACCGACTTCGGTGCTGAGGTCACAGTCATGGGTTGGGTGCGCACGAAGCGTGGCAGCAAGGCTGTCAACTTCATTGCCCTCAACGATGGTTCCACCATCAAGAACGTACAGGTGGTGGCTGATGTGGAGAAGTTCGATCTTGAGATGATGAAGCAAATCACCACGGGTGCTTGTCTTTCTGTGACAGGTACAATGGTGGAATCTATCGGTTCTGGTCAGGCTGTGGAGGTGCAGGCTACTGAAATCAAAGTGTTTGGTGAGTGTCCTGCCGACTATCCGATGCAGAAGAAAGGGCAGTCTTTCGAGTATATGCGTCAGTATGCCCACATGCGTTTGCGCACCAACACGTTCGGTGCTGTGATGCGCATCCGTCACAACATGGCAATGGCGATTCACACCTACTTCCATCAGCATGGTTATTTCTACTTCCATACTCCAATCATCACAGCCTCAGACTGTGAGGGTGCTGGTCAGATGTTCCAGGTGACCACCAAGAACCTCTACGACCTGAAGAAGGACGAGAACGGTAGCATCATCTACGACGATGACTTCTTCGGCAAGCAGACTTCCCTCACCGTTTCTGGTCAGTTGGAAGGTGAACTGGGTGCTACAGCCCTCGGAGCCATCTACACCTTCGGTCCTACATTCCGTGCCGAGAACTCCAATACTCCTCGTCACTTGGCTGAGTTCTGGATGATTGAGCCGGAAATCGCCTTCATGGACTTGGACGACCTGATGGATTTGGAGGAAGACTTCATCAAGTATTGTGTGCGTTGGGCACTTGACAACTGCAAGGACGACCTCGATTTCCTCAACAAGATGATTGATAAGGGACTCATCGAACGTCTCGAAGGTGTGCTCCGTGAAGACTTTGTGCGCCTCGACTACACCGAGGGTATCCGCATCCTTCAGCAAGCCATCAAGGACGGTCGAAAGTTCGAGTTCCCCTGCAACTGGGGCGACGACCTCGCATCTGAGCATGAGCGTTACCTCGTGGAGGAATACTTCAAGAAGCCTGTCATCATGACCCACTATCCTAAGGCTATCAAAGCCTTCTACATGAAGATAGACGAAAAGAACCCCGTGCTCGACGGTAAGGAAATGGCACAGACGGTGCAGGGTACTGACGTGCTCTTCCCGCAGATTGGTGAAATCATCGGTGGTTCTGTTCGTGAGGAAGACTACGATAAACTGATGGGTGAAATCGAAGAGCGCCCCGATGAAGGACATGTGGTGGTATCTCGACACCCGCAAGTTCGGTTCCTGCCCACACGCAGGTTTCGGTCTCGGTTTCGAACGTCTCATCCTTTTCGTGACTGGCATGCAGAATATCCGTGACGTGATTCCATTCCCACGTACACCAAAGACTGCAGAGTTCTAAAAGGCATCTTTTTACCAAAGCATAGAAAAGGCACAAGGTCATTTCGACTTTGTGCCTTTTATGTCCAGAATCATTAAAAAAGATTAACGCAGTATTAAGAAATGCTAAAAGGGTTGTGGGGATGAAAAGGATTTTCTACTTTTGTGCCGTATTTGTTCAAGACAGGGACAATAACAGAGAGATGAAAAAGTTTTTCCGTTTGACAGTTGGCTTTGCGGTGACATTGATGGGGCTGGCGGCTTGCTCGACCAGTTATAACATCACGGGCACTTCGTTGCAGTCGTTCTACGACGGCGACATGGTGTACTTGCGCCCTATTGGTGGTGAGGATACGAAGGTGGTAGATTCATGCAAGATTCTGCATGGAACATTCACCATGACGGGACCTGTGGATTCAGTGATGTGTGTGAGGATGTTTTTTGGCAAGAGTGGGGATAACATTCCCATCATTTTGGAGGAAGGCAATATCAAGGTGATAGACTTAAACAATGCCATGAAGGTGGAAGGCACTCCGCTGAATGATAAGTTCTATGCGTTCATGACGGAACGGGATTCGTTGTTGTTCCTGTTGCAGGAATTGCCTCGGAAAGAGAGCACGATGATTCTGGATGGCTATGACCACGATGAAATTCTGCGACAGTTGGGCGAAGAGGAAGGAACACTGCGCATTGCGATTGATAAGTTGGAAACGGATTTTGTGACCGCCAACTTTGACAATGTGTTGGGCTTGACTTATTTCCTTGTGCTGTGTGACAATGCGTATAATCAGTTTGGCTTCCCGACCACAACTCCACAGATTGATGAGATTTATGGTCGTGCACCGGAAACGTTTAGGGAAAACAAAGATGTAAAGGAGTATATGAGCCTTTGCGAAGGGAAATAAATAGTATATAAACTAAAAGTTAAAAGTTAAAAATTAAAAGTATAAGTTACCCATTGCTAATGGGATACCAACATCCCGAATGGCAGGTAACTTATACTTTTAATTTTTAACTTTTAACTTTTAGTTTTTAACTTTTTTATCCGTTCATGCTGATAAGGAACTCTTCGTTGTTCTTCGTACGTTCAATTTGTTTCATCACGAAGTCCATGGCTTCCATTGACGTCATGTCAGCGATATGGTTACGCAGCACCCACATGCGGTTGAGCGTGGTCTGGTCTTGTAACAGGTCGTCGCGACGAGTAGAAGATGCCGTGAGGTTGACGGCAGGGAAGACGCGCTTGTTGGCAAGGCTGCGGTCGAGTTGCAGTTCCATGTTGCCGGTTCCCTTGAATTCCTCAAAGATGACTTCATCCATCTTGGAGCCCGTGTCGATGAGGGCTGTGGCGATGATGGTCAACGAACCGCCGTTCTCAATGTTGCGGGCTGCTCCGAAGAAACGCTTGGGCTTGTGGAGTGCATTAGCATCGACACCACCGGAGAGCACCTTTCCAGAGGCTGGTGAAACGGTGTTGTAGGCACGTGCCAGACGAGTGATGGAGTCAAGGAAAATGACGACGTCATGTCCGCTTTCCACCATGCGTTTAGCCTTTTCAAGCACGATGCCGGCAATCTTCACGTGGTTTTCGGCAGGTGCATCGAACGTGCTGGCAATCACTTCAGCATTGACGGTGCGTGCCATATCGGTAACTTCCTCTGGACGCTCGTCGATGAGGAGCATCATGAGGTATGCCTCGGGATGATTGGCTGCGATGGAGTTGGCAATGTCCTTCATCAACATGGTCTTACCTGTCTTGGGTTGTGCCACAATGAGGGCACGCTGACCTTTACCGATAGGCGAGAAGAGGTCAACTACTCGGGAAGACTTGCTGTCATCGTAACCCTTGCAGAGTTTGAACTTCTCGTCGGGGAAGAGTGGGGTGAGGAACTCAAAGCCCACACGGTCACGCACTCTGGCAGGGTCGCAACCGTTGATCTTCTCCACACTGACGAGAGGGAAGAAGCGTTCGCCATCTCTTGGAGGACGAACAAAGCCATCCACCACGTCACCGGTTTTCAAACCGTAGTGCTTGATCTGTTGCAAGGTGACATAGACATCGTCGGGTGAAGGCAAGTAGTTGTAGTCGCTGCTGCGCAAGAAACCATAGTTGTCGATGGTCTCAAGCACACCACTCACCCGGATGATGTCATCGAAGTCATAAGGCTTTTCCTTGATGGGCTTTTCCCTCTTGGAGGGTTGTGCCATTACAGGAACGAAGTCTTCGTATGGTGGGTAATCGTTGTTGGTTGCTTGTGGCTCTTCATCCATGATGGGTTGCCTGTTCTCGAAACGCTCGAACACATTCATCGTGGGGATGTATTCGTTGTTCTGGGGAATATCTTGCAAGATGATGAAGTCAAAATCCTTGGCGGTTTTTGCCGTTTCGTTAGAGGTGGAGAAGATGGTCTTGGGATGACTATCTGATGGAGCGTAAGCCTCTTCAGGCACAACGTCCATCGTTGCGTTTTTTTCTTCCTCAGCCTCTTCGCCCTTTTCCTCTTCGGCTTCTGCCACTTCCTCTTTCACTTTGGGCTTTCTTCCACGCTTTTTGGGTGCAGGTGCATTTTTAACAGCAGGTACATCTTCTTCTGGAGCGTCAGCGGGTGTCTCCTCAGTCATGGAAACTTCACCTTCCTTCGCTTCTTTCGCTTTAGGCTTCCTTCCACGCTTCTTAGGCTCGGCTGGAGCCTCTGCAGCGGGAGTCTCAACAACAGGAACTTCTTGTGGATCGGCAGCCGAAAGCATAGCCTTCTCCTCATCGGAAAGGGCTGCAAACATGGATTCATCCTTGGTCACTTTCATGGTCTTATCCACTTTTTTTGCCTTATCCTGATTCGCTGTATATACACGGTCAACACTCTTGATGCTGACACGTGAACGCTTTCGTCCACTTTTTTCATTGGCAGTCGCAGTAGAAGCAAAGTTGGTTGCTTGCTCATCAATGATGGTCAAACGCAGTGTGAGGTCATCCATCTTTTCTGCATTCTTGATGCCCAACTCGTTGGCGATATTGAGCAATTCTTCCTTCTCCTTGCGGTTGAGTTCTTCTAAATTGTACATAAAAATTGATTTGTTGGGAGTGCGGTTTGTATTTGTTTAGTTTGTCGCAACAGACGTAGCCCAATATGACTGCATCTCTGTAGTAAAACTACAAAACCGTATAAATAGTATAAAATGATTTTTTGAAATTGAAGTTTTTGGGACAATGTCTATCTTTGTAAATGTGTTTTGTCATCCCAAAAAGATGGTGCAAAAGTAGCAATTTTTTTTTTATCTGCCAATACTTTTGCAAAAAAAATGCTCAGGAATGTTCTCCTGAGCGTTTTTTATAGGTTTTTGTTGATGTTGTCGATGTAATCCAACAATTCGTCTTTTCCTGTTTTGTTGGTGGCACTGGTGATGAAGTAGGGGGGCAGTTCCTCCCATTCTTCTCTTAGTGTATCAAGATATTTCTCTACCGTAGGCTTTATTTTCGAGGGTGTAAGTTTGTCGGCTTTGGTGAAGACGATGGCAAAGGGAACACCGTTGCTGCCGAGGAAGTGGAGAAAAGCGAGATCCACTTTCTGTGGGTCATGGCGGATGTCGATGAGCACAAAAAGGCACGTGAGTTGCTCACGTTCGAGCACATAACTGTTGATCATCGTTTTCAACTTCTCCATCTCTTTCTTGCCTCGTTGTGCATAGCCGTAGCCAGGCAAATCGACAATGTACCACTGCTCGTTGATGAGGAAGTGGTTGATGCACATCGTCTTTCCCGGGGTGGAGGAGGTGAGCGCCAGTTTTTTCCTGTCGGTGAGGGCATTGATAAGGGAAGACTTACCCACGTTGCTTCGTCCGATGAACGCATATTCAGGGCGATGGTCGGTGGGACACTGTGTGTGGTGCGGTTTGGAACCGATATAGGTGGCTGAAGTTATTTTCATTGTCATGCAAATTCTGAAAGTTCGAGCCAGCGCATTTCCTTCTCTTCCAGTTCTTCGCTGAGGAGGGGAAGGCGTTTGCTCATTTGGGTGATTTCTTCTATCGAAGTGGTCCCTCCGCAGAGGGCGGATTCGATTTGTTGCTTTTCGGCTTCGAGGGCGGCGATGTCTTGTTCCAGTTGGTTGAACTCCTGACGCTCCTTGAAGGTGAGTCTTCTGGCACGGTTCTGGTTGCGTCCGTCTGGCTTCTTCTCCTCCTTGACAGAAGTGTTCTCGGTGGCTTGTACTTTGCCGTTCTGCTCCTTCCAGTCGCGGTATTGGCTGTAACTGCCAGGGAAATCCTGAATGTCGCCATTGCCATGAAAGACAAGGGTGTGGTCAACGACTCTGTCCATGAAGTAGCGGTCGTGGCTGACGATGATGAGGCATCCTCGAAAGTTTTTCAAGTAGTCTTCGAGGATTTGCAACGTCACGATGTCGAGGTCGTTGGTGGGTTCGTCGAGAATGAGAAAATTGGGAGCCTTCATCAGCACGGTGCAGAGATAGAGTCTTCTCTTTTCTCCTCCACTCAGTTTGTAAATGTAACTGTATTGCTCTTCGGGCGTAAAGAGGAAGTGCTGCAAGAATTGTCCGGCAGAGAGTTTTTCCCCATTGCCCATATCTACATATTCGGCAATGTCCCTCACAGCATCAATCACCTTCTGGTCGTCGCGAAATGCCATCCCTTGTTGTGAGTAGTAGCCAAATCGCACCGTCTCGCCGATGTCGATGGTGCCGCTGTCGTGTGGCTCTATTCCTAAAAGCATCTTGACGAAGGTGGATTTGCCTGTGCCATTATTGCCCACGATGCCAAGTTTCTCATATCGTGCGAAGTTGTAATTGAAATCCTTCAGGATGATGCGATCGCCAAATGCCTTGCATACATCCTTTGCTTCAAAGATTTTGTTGCCGATGTAGGTGCCACCCATCTCCAGTCGCACGTTGCGTTCCTCAATACGTTGCTTGGCGCGTTTCTCCAGTTCATAGAATGACTCAATCCTGTAGCGTGCTTTCGAACTGCGGGCACAAGGTGTGGAGCGCATCCATTCCAGTTCGGTTCTGTAGAGGTTGTTGGCACGGGCAATCTCGGCATTCATGTTGTCGATGCGCTCTTGACGTTTCTCCAGATAGTAGGAGTAGTTGCCTTTATAAGTATAGATACGCGAGTTGTCCATCTCGATGATGGAGGAACAAATGCGGTCGAGGAAGTAGCGGTCGTGGGTCACCATGAGGATTGCCATGGTGGAGCGGCTCAACATATTTTCAAGCCATTCAATCATCTGAAGGTCGAGGTGGTTGGTGGGCTCGTCAAGGATAAGCAAATCGGGCTCTCCTGCCAGCACTCTCGCCAGGGCGATGCGCTTCACCTGACCGCCACTCAACTGCGATTCGGGACGTTGTGCCTCTTCCTCTGTGATTTTCATCAGTGTCAAGAACTGCTTGTAGCGTTGCTGCCACTCATCATTCTTTCCCTCTATCTCAGCAGAACTGAGGGTGGGGGTCTGTTCCAGATAGCCCACCTTGAGGTCGTTGCGGAAAATCATCTTGCCGCCATCGTCACCTTCCTTGCCTGCAATGATGCTTAGCAAGGTGGACTTGCCCGTTCCGTTTTTGGCAATGAGTCCGATGTGCTCACGCTCATTCACAGTGAACGAGATGTTCTCAAACAGCACTCGGTGTCCGATGCGTTTGGTCAGTCCTTGTATTTCAAGATAGGGTTTTGCCACGTTGCGTTATCGGGTGATGATTTTTTGTTCTTTGGCATTCAGACGTCTGAACTTCTCCGCATGACGAACATGCTGCTCAAAGAGGTTGGTGATTTCTTTCTGTTCGCTCAGGCAACGAGACTCAACCGTCACCTTGTAGCCTGCTTGCTGGAGTTGCTTTGTCCATTCATTGCGCATCCCGTCCGTCACTTCTGGACAGAAGGGTACAAGATGCACCTTCTTGACTTTCTGCTTTTTCAGCATCTTGATGAGATAGTCGAGGGTCGGAATGCCGTTTGTGGTGGCAAGCAACCACTCTCCATTGCTTTTGTCACGCAAGGTGTAGTCAAGCATCATGTATGACGGGGCATCCTCTTCGTTGACGCTGCACATCAGTACATTCACCGCCTTCGGCATCACACTAAAGGTGTGGATAGCGATGTCAGCCACCATCTGATAGTCTGCCGTTTCGCTAAGCAGTGGTTCTCCCATTCGTAGATGCTTGAATTTCCCTTTGGCTGATTCTGCAATGTGCCTTAGGTATTGTACATCTAAGTCGTTGGTGAGATTGGAGGGTTGTATCAATATGCGCGTGTAACCGTCCTTGTACAATTGGTTGAACAGTTCATCGGGGTCGGGTGTCTGTCCCATGGCTCCCTTCGTGGTGCATGCTTCACGGAAATCATAGTTTGGATAGATTTCCCGCAACCGCAGGTTGAGAAGGTCAATGCCTTGTCTCCCCATGCCGCTTTCTGTGTCTTTGTGTACAGTGATGATTACCGCCCTGTCATCTTCTCTCATCGATTCAAACATGTCTTGCTCCATCGTTTCTTCAGACAAGCAGGTTGCCAGTGTCGCAAAGAGTAATGTGAAGAATTTATTCATAAGGATTCATTTCGGCAGCCTCGCGGATGGCTGAGATTTGATACTTGGTGATGGCAGGGACAATCATGTGCAGCAGGTGCCCCATCTTGTCCACCTTGATGGTCTCCTTACCTTGTTCAATGAGGCGATAAGTGCCGTCGCCTGGCACTTTGACTGTCACGTCGGGACGGGCATTGCTTTCTCTTGGCGCGTCGACAGGCTTCATGCCGTTGCGCATCAGTGCCTTGCAACAGAGCCGATACTCAAGCGAGTCTTTCGTTCCCTCCACAACGATGTCTCTTGCCGTTTCGTATGTGATGGAGAAGGTGCACGATTCGCGGTCAAACACCATGTCCTCTCTGCTGAAATAATGCTCGATGCTGCCATCGATGCTGAGGTCTTCGGGCATGCCAGTGGTCAGTCCTTTTTCATGGTCAAGTAACCATATCTGGTCAGCCACTTGCAAGGCGTGTTCCAAGTCGTGTGTGCTCATGAAGATGGTCTTCTTCAGTGCCTTTGCCAATCGATGTAGCAGGAGCATCATGGCGATTTTGCTTGGGTAGTCGAGATAGGCAGTCGGTTCGTCAAGCAAGATGATGGGTGTCTCCTGTGCAATCGCCTTCGCAATCATCACCTTTTGCCTTTCGCCGTCAGAGAGGGTCTGCATCTTCCTCTGTGCCAGTTCTTCGATACCGACCCATCCGAGGCTCTTCTTCACCACCATCTTGTCCTTCTCGTTCAGTTTGCCCCAAAAGCCTGTGTATGGACTTCTTCCCATCGCCACCACTTCCTCGGCTGTCATGTTCTTGATGCCCGAGTTGTCGGTCAGCACCACACTCATCAACTGTGCTAAGTCCTTGCTCTTATATTGCTTGATGTCCTGTCCCATCACTTCCACCGTACCACCCAATGCTGGCTGAAAAGCCGCCAATGTGCGCAGTAATGTCGATTTGCCCGCTCCGTTGGGACCGAGCAGACAAGTCATTTCACCGCTGTTCAGCGATGCGCTCAGGTTTTGGGCGATGATTTTTTCACCGCTCTTCAACTTGTAACCTGTTGTCAGGTTCTTCAATTCAATGGATATGCTCATAACGAGTGCAAAGTTACACGAAAAATCCCATTTATTCATAATTTGCTTCAACTTTTTTCATCAGCAGTGTCTTATTGCGACCTGCCGTCTCTTTTATTTTTTCATTTCCTCATTTTTCCTGATGAAAACCGACATTCCCCACGTCGATTTTAGGTGGGCTGTTCACGAACTTTATGCCGTTTGACCCAAAGTAGCAACGAGCGTTGGAAGGAATCAATAAAAAATGAGATTTTCTTTGGTGGTTTCGTCTTTTTGCTGTAACTTTGCCGAAAAGAAAAGATGAGAATATGAAGAAAATATTTGTTTTGATGGCTGTGGCACTGATGGTTTGTGCCACTACTGTTGCAAAAGAACTGAAAGTGTTGGTGGTGAAGACTACACCGGCAGTACAGAACGTGGAGGCTCAAACGAAAGTAAAAGACCTGTTGCGGCTGACTGCGGGAGTGAAGAAGGTGGAAGCCGATTTCTCTGCACAACAGGTGTCTGTGACCTACGATGCTGACAAAACTGCTACTAAGAAGATTCTTGCGGCACTGAAGAAAAATGGCTATGAGGCAACGGTGGTGAGCGACGGAGCCCCTGCGAAAACCCAGAAAAAAGTGGCAGTGGATGCCACTTCGGGGGCATCACAACAGAAGAAATGAAAGAGGGACGTGAAAACGTCTCTTTTTTTATGCTCATTTCCTAAATTATGTTACATTCTCCACTTTTTTGCAAAAAATATTTGGTGGTTCTTCATATTATATCTATATTCGCAAACAGAATTGAACTAACCTAAAGATTACCGACTAAAGCGATAAGGTGGATATGGACAAACGGAATTATTGCGTGATATTGGCAGGTGGACAAGGATCTCGCCTATGGCCAATGAGTAGAGAAAAGAAACCGAAGCAGTTTATAGATGTCTTGGGTACGGGCAGAACTTTGCTCCAAATGACATTTGAAAGATTTGCAACTGACAATATCATTATTGTGACCAATGAGAGTTATCGCCAACTGGTGATGGATCAAATCCCAGGAATAAAGTATGAGAATGTTCTGATGGAACCGATGCGCAGAAATACGGTGCCGGCAGTGACATGGGCTGCTCTGGAGGTGAAACGTCGGTGCCCAGAGGGCAGGTTCATCGTCAGTCCGTCAGATCAAAACATTACAGACTATGAAGCCTTTCAGAAGGATGTACTGCGAGGACTGGATTTTGTGGGGAACAATGATGTGCAGTTGACGATGGGGGCAACTCCCAGTCGTCCGGAAGTGTCCTATGGATACATCCAGATGGCTGACGAACTGGAGGATTATTCCCATATCTATAAAGTGCAGAGTTTTACGGAAAAGCCTGCCAATGAATTTGCCAGAATCTTTTATGAGAGTGGTGAGTTTCTGTGGAACACAGGTCTCTTCATGTGGAATGCTGACTCATTCTTGGAGGCTCTCAAGGGTGCCAGCGAAGAGTTTTCCGCTATCGTGGAAAGGGTGATAGAGAAATATAATGCTGGTGACTATATAGCCGACCAACTGATGGAACTGTTCACGAAGTGTCCGAATATGAGCCTTGAACAGAGTGTATTGGAGAAGTCTGACAATGTTGATGTGATGCTGTGTCACTTCGGATGGGCAGACCTCGGTACATGGGCGGCAGTGCATGAAGCCCTTCCGCAGTCGGATATGGGTAATGTAGTCATCGATTCGAAGTCACTCCTCTATGACTGTAAGGACTGCATCATCAAACTGCCCGACGGGCATGTTGCAGTGGTGCAGGGACTGGAGGATTATGTAGTGGTGGAAGAGGGTAATGTGCTGGTCATCTGCAAGAAGGGTGACCAGAAGAACATCCGAAAGTTTGTGAATGATGCACAACTGAACCTCGGAGAGGAATTTGTTTAATTCGGGAAATTCGTGTTCGTCGAAATTCGTGGTTTACAACAGCCTCTGGATATTCTCTTCCAGTGTCCCCTCCATAAAGTCGCTTCTCACCACAATCTCGTTGTTGCGATCTACGAGAAAAAATGTGGGTAGATTGACGATGTTGTATATATGTGTGGTGGTGCCGTCTGTCTCATGCACACACACCCATGGTAGGTTTTCGCACGAGAACTTCCAGAAATGGATGTCCTCGTCCAGTGACACTTGATAAATATCAAAACCCTGTGCATGGTACTCCTCGTAGAGTGAACGCAATAGGCGAGTGCGCTCAGCGGATTCTTTTGCGGCATAGATGGTGAAATCGAGGAGCACTACTTTCCCTTTCAACTCCGTGATGCTGTGTAACTTGCTGTTAATGTCAGGCAGGTTGATGTCGATGATGCCCGTTTCTGACACCTTGCTTTCGTCCACATCAATCACTTTCTGTTGAGGTGTAGCCGTGTTGTCCATTCCCTTAATCGCCATGTTGCACAACTGCTGTGTACGGGGTGCATCGTGATAGGCACCATCCCATGCGGTGGCAACGGTGGCATAGCATCTCACGTCATTGCGATCGGTCAGTGGATTGAATAGCATGAAAGTTCCTCCCAAATCCGTGATGCTTTGGCATACAGCATAGTAGGCAGCAGCCGATGTCGGTTCAGTGAAAATGTAGCCCGTCTTCATCTGCTCCTTGTATGTGCTGAGAGCCTGTTCGATGCTGTCACGTTGGTCGCCTGGCAACATGTCTTCATTTTTCTCAAATTTGATAATTCTTTCCTGCACTTCTTGGCGCATCGCATTGATCTCCTTTATTTTCTTGCTGCTCTCATTGCCCTCAATGGTATAGTCCTTTTCCATTGTTGGCAACTTTGCAGTGATGGCGATGTTCTCGGTGCTATCCACGGAAAAGTTAATCACGTGCATCCCAATCTGCAAGGCATAAAACTCCGGTGCCTCCGTGGGTGCCTTCGCCTCAAAAGAGAATGTCCCATCTGCTTTCAGTTTCACCGAATCCAGCCGCTGTACCCCATCTAATGTGTTTTGTGTGAAATACAGTATGGAGTCCTTAGCCCCCTCAATGGTACCTTCTACACGGAATTTAGGGGTGCTGTCGCAGGCAGCCAACATCAAGGCTCCCACGGTTATTATGGTCAAAATCTTCTTCATTATCTTCAAATCTTTTTGCAAAAGTACGGAAAAAGACGAACATGACAAAGATAACCATGAAAAAAATGGAAGTGAAAGGGAATGTCTTCATCTGTTCCAGTCTTACCACTGTCGAACAAGTGCATTGCAGATATTCTTTTGGGGATGTTATCTGACAGATTTATAGGAGAAGAATGTCTTTTTCATTTTTTTGTGTCCATTTTCTTTGTGGGAAAGAAGAAAATGCTTACATTTGCAATTGATTTGCGCTTTTACAAAGATTTTTTTACTAACAAGGATAAAACTTTAATCCGATTATGAAAACGATAAAAATTCTTATCGCTGGATTCGTGTTGACTACATTGGTAGCGTGTGACAAATTGTCGAAACTGACAGATCTTGCTTTTGGGCTTGATGAGCAGGAATTGCTGGATTCTTTGAAACAGCATGAGACAGAACAAATGAGTGAAATGTTACGTTCTGTGGCAATTAGTCTTGATTCTATTCAGCAACAGGAGGTGGAGTTGACTCAATTTGATGAGTCAACCCCCAAAGATGTGATTCTTTCACAATTGAAGACATTTAGGGAAATGCTTGACAGGAAGAAGGCAGAGATAGATCAGTTGACAGCAGATAGTATTGCGGGGGGAAGTGCCATTGCCAATTTGAAAAAGGTGTTGGAGTATTTGAGTGTGCAGTTGGAAGAGAAGAGTGCCGGAATTGCAAATTTGGAAGAAACGGTGAAGAACCGAGATGCCAGGATTGCAGAACTTCGGGGTAAAGTGGATGTGCTGACTGTCGAATCCGGCAATTTGAAAGCCCAAAACAACGAGCAGGAGAAGCGTTTGAATCAGGCTTTCTATATTGTGGAAACGAAAGGTGAATTGAAAAATCTTGGTTTGTTGTCGGGAGGTGTGTTGGGCAAGAAGCATGCGAACTATTCCAATATTAATAATAATGTGTTCCATCAAGTGGATACGCGTAGTTTCAACACTTTGGTGATTGATTCAAAATCACCGAAGTTGTTGACCGAGAAGCCGGAGTCAAGTTATACACTCACAAAGAATAATGATGGAACGACAACGCTTAAAATCATCAACACAAAAGAGTTTTGGGAAACCTCTCCATATTTGATAGTTATGAAGTAAGATTTGCTGTTGAAGTGATGACGAGAGTGCTTTTAAGGTCAAAAGTTTATCATAATTCGCTAAAAAATAGGAAAAAACGAAGATTTTCGGGCAAAGATAGCGGCTATGTGCGGAAAAAAGGCTACCTTTGTCCGATTTTTAACGACGTTAAGTGAAAAAGTTCGTGCCGCGCGTGGCACGATGATAGATGTTTTATATTTTTTTCAACAAACAAAATGAATGTAATTACAAAGAAGGTTTCGTTGCCTGATGGAAGAGAAATCAGCATCGAAACAGGAAAGCTGGCAAAGCAAGCGGATGGAGCGGTGATGCTCCGCATGAACGACACTATGCTCCTCGCCACTGTTTGTGCAGCGAAAGATGCAGTACCGGGAACAGATTTTATGCCACTCCAGGTAGAGTATCGAGAGAAGTATGCGGCTAACGGCCGTTTCCCTGGAGGTTTTACAAAACGTGAAGGCAAAGCAAGCGACGAGGAAATTTTGACCTGCCGTCTTGTTGACCGCGCACTCCGTCCTCTGTTCCCATCTAACTACCATGCAGAGGTTTATGTGAATGTCATCGTCTTTTCTGCCGATGGCAAAGATATGCCAGACGCACTGGCTGGTTTTGCTGCCAGTGCAGCCCTTGCCGCATCTGATATTCCTTTCGAGGGTCCTATTTCTGAGGTGCGTGTCGCACGTATCAACGGCGAGTTTGTCATCAACCCCACCTTCGAGCAGTTGAAGGAGGCAGATATGGATTTGATGGTTGGTGCAACCGAAGAGAACATCATGATGGTGGAAGGTGAGATGAAAGAAGTGCAGGAGAAGGATCTTCTGGAGGCTCTGAAGGCTGCTCATGCGGCTATCAAGCCACAGTGCCGCTTGCAGAAGGAACTGATGAAGGAACTTGGCAAGGACGTGAAGCGTGAGTATTGTCACGAGGTGAATGATGATGACTTGAAGGCTGACCTTGCAGCCAAGTGCTACCAGCCTGCTTACGATGTGACGAAGCAGGGTCTTGAGAAGCAGGCTCGTGCAGAGGCTTTCGAGAAGATTCGTGAAGATTACAAGGAAGCATACGCTGCTGCTCACACTGATTTGAGCGAAGAGGAATTGGAAGAGAAATATACGTTGATTGATCGTTACTACCACGATGTGGAGCGTGATGCCATGCGTCGTTGCATCCTTTCCTTGATGAGGGTGTACGTCTCGATGGTCGTGAGACCACAGACATCCGTCCTATCTGGTGCGAGGTTTCTCCACTCCCAGGACCTCACGGAAGTGCTATCTTCACTCGTGGTGAAACACAGGCATTGGCTTCTGTCACTCTTGGCACAAAACTCGACGAGAAACTTGTGGACGGTGCATTGGAGCGTTACTACATGAAGTTCTTGCTCCACTACAACTTCCCTCCATTCTCTACAGGTGAGGCAAAGGCACAGCGTGGTGTGGGTCGTCGTGAAATCGGTCACGGTCACCTTGCATGGCGTGGCATCAAGGGACAACTTCCTGATGATTATCCATACACTGTCCGCGTGGTCAGCGATGTGCTGGAGTCAAACGGTTCTTCATCTATGGCTACCACTTGTGCGGGTACACTCGCACTGATGGATGCTGGTGTGCCTATCAAGAACCCTGTGGCTGGTATCGCTATGGGTCTCATCAAGAACCCTGGCGAAGACAAGTACGCTATCCTCTCTGACATCTTGGGTGACGAAGACCACCTCGGCGATATGGACTTCAAGACCACGGGTACGAAGAACGGTCTGACTGCTACTCAGATGGATATCAAGTGCGATGGCCTTTCATACGAAATCCTTGAGAAGGCGCTCATGCAGGCAAAGGCTGGTCGTGAGCATATCATGGGTGAAATGATGAAGACCATTTCAGAACCACGTCCAGAACTTAAGCCACATGTACCACGCATTGAGCAGATCATCATTCCGAAGGAGTTCATCGGTGCTGTCATCGGTCCTGGTGGTAAGGTGATCCAGCAGATGCAGGAAGATACTCAGACTGTCATCACCATCGATGAAGAGGATGGTGTGGGCAAGGTGCAGATTTCTGCTCCTGGTCGCGATGCCATCGAGGCGGCTTTAGCGAAGATCAAGGCAATCGTTGCCATCCCTGAGGTGGGTGAGGTTTACCACGGAACCGTTCGTTCTGTGATGCCTTACGGATGCTTTGTTGAGTTCTTGCCTGGCAAGGACGGTTTGCTCCACATCAGCGAAATTGACTGGAAGCGTCTTGACACCGTGGAAGAGGCTGGCATCAAGGAAGGTGATGAAATCGATGTGAAACTCATCGACATCGACCAGAAGACGGGCAAGTTCAAACTCTCTCGTCGTGTCCTCATCGAGAAGCCTGCTGACTATGTGGAACGTCCACAGCGTGAGCGTCGTCCGCGCCCGGAACGTCCCGAAAGAGGTGAGCGCCGCGATCGTGGCGAACGTCGTCCACGTCCAGAGCATCAGCCACGTGAACCACGTAATGAGGCTCCTGCACAGGAGGATGGCGACTTGAAGTCGGCACTCGACGATTTGCTGAAGTAATTGTCAAAACAAGCAATAAATGAAGAAGGGAAGATGCGAAATCATCTTCCCTTCTTTTTTATATAACTCAAGTTTCGCAAGCGCTCAATTTCTTTAACTCCAATAAAGTAAGACTCTCGAAAGTCGAATAATATAATATGTTTGAGTAGGTGTCTACAGTGGGTGTGAAACTATGCCTGAAGGCACTTGACAACACGCGTGATTCCTTCCTTCAAAAGACTTCGGCGTGTAGCGAGGTTGATGCGGATGTAGCCTTCACCTGCTGTTTCGCCATACATGGCGCCTGAGTTGACATACACTTTGGCATGATGGAGCAAGTAGTCTGTGAGTTGCTGGGAAGTCTTGCCTATGGCTTGGATGTTCACCCACATCAGATAGGTGCCTTCGAGGGTGGTGACAGGGCAGTGTGGGAGTGCTTCTTCAAACATTTGCCTTGCCATCATATAGTTTTCGTGGATGTAGTGGCAGAGGTCATTGAGCCATGTTTCGCCTTCAGCAGTGTAGGCGGCTTGCAGGGCAATGACTCCGAATGGGTTGACATCGCACACTTCGTTGATGTTGATGGCTTTATCAACACGTTGACGGATGCTTTTGTCCTTTACGATGATATTGGCGATTTGTAGTCCTGCAATATTAAAGGCTTTGGAGGGGGAGATGCACACTGCACTGTTCATGGCAAAGTCTTCGGAAATGGAGGCAAAAGGGGTATAAGTGTGTCCGGGCATGACGAACTCGCAATGGATTTCGTCACTGATGACGAAGACACCGTACTGTTGGCAGATGTTGCCCATCTGCACTAACTCTTGACGTGACCACACACGTCCTGCAGGATTGTGAGGGTTACAGAGAAGAAATACCTTGACGGCAGGGTCGGCACATTTCTGCTCAAAATCTTGCCAATTGACCACATAATGGTTGCCTTCCATCTTGAGAGGATTTTCAGCCAAGGTGCATCCATTGTTGCGGATGCTGGAGAAAAAGCAGTTATAGACAGGGGTCTGCACCAGCACTTTGTCATCGGGGGTTGTCACAGCCTTGATGATAGCAGAGATGGCGGGAACCACACCGCTGGTGTAGATGAAAGAAGGTCTTTCAATGCTCCATCCGTGTCTATGTTGGAACCACTGAATGGTGGCATTGTAGTAATTCTCAGGCACGAGTGTATAGCCGAAACAGCCATGCTGCATGCGTTTCATGAGGGCTTGCTGCACACAGGGGGCTGTTTCGAAGTCCATGTCTGCCACCCAAAGGGGAATGATGTCTGGGTCGGTGAATTCATCCCACTTTACGCAGTTGGTGCCTCTTCTGCTAATGATTTTGTCAAAATCGTAAGTCATAAGCCTTTTTCTATTACCTTCGCATCTGCAGGTGCTTTCTGATTTTCATCCCAGATCAATTCTCCAATTTTCCCTTCCACCACAATGGTGCCGCTGGTGGGGTTTTTGATGCTGTGTACATTCCCCTTGATGTTGCCGTTCACTGTGGAGTATTCGAGGATGAGATTGGCATCGGAACCAAATGTACAGTCTTCAAGTGTCAAACCATCGACATAACAGAGAAGTTGTTCGCCTGTGAGGTGACAGCGCACGAGACGGATGTTCTTACCATACCAAGCGAGGTATTCTCCGTTTACCTCTGAGTCGTAGATGGTCACGTTCTCCGATTCCCAGAAAGAATCCTTGGAATTGATGATGGCATTGTGAATTTCCACGTTCTTGGCATATTGGAAAGCGTAGTTGCCTTCCTGGTGATAGTGGGTTATCTTGATGTTCTCGGAGTGCATGAAGGCATAGTCGCAGTTCTCTATCTTGACGTTTTTCAGTTCGATATTCTTGCAGTCCCACAGGTATTGCTCGCCATTGGGGAAGTCGGTGTTCTCCACATAGATGCCGTCCATGCGGCGGAAGAGTTTAGGGGCATCAACCTTGCAGTTGGTCATGTGACAGTTGCGTGAGTACCATAGACTGCTTCGGGCACTCTCGGCAAAGTAGCAGTTGTTGATGTGGAAACCGTCGTTTTCCCAGAATACGTATTTGCCTTCAAAGCGGCAGTTCTCGGCTACGATGTTGCTGCTTTCCTTGATGGACGATTCGCCGAGATGGATGGTGACACCTTCTATCCGTAGGTCGTGGGAGGCATAGAGCGGACGCTCTCCTCCAAATTCTTGGTTTCTAATAGTTGTCATATATAGTGTCAGTCTTGATTAATTCCTCTTTCTCTTTTTGAGTGGTGAGGTGCTTGGTTTCTTCCATACTGATGTTGCTCCAACTTCGTCCGCGCAAACGGAAGAGGAATGCAGCACCGCGCCAGCAGAGTTCTACGCACATGGCTATCCATACACCTTGCAGTCCCATTGATGGAACCAGTAACAGTGCTAAAGTGAGACGGACAATCCAGATGCTGCCTAAGTTCATAAGGCTTGGAACCCATGTCTTTCCTGATCCTACGAATGCACCATATGCCACGATGCTGGCGGCAAACATGGGCTCAGCCCATGCCTCGATGCGTAGCACTTCAGCACCGAGTCTGACCACCTCGTTGTCTGTTGTGACCATCTGCATCATTTCGGGCGCAAACACGCCCATCAGTAAACCCATCAATGCCATAATTGCCATGCCCAAACAAACGGATGTCCATGCAAAACTGCGCATAAGGTCTTTTCGCCTTGCTCCAAGACTTTGCCCTACAAGTGTGGTGGCGGCTTCGGAAATGCCATAACCAGGCATGTAGCACACGCTTTCGATGTTGATGCCAAAGGTGTTGGCGGCAATGGCAACGGAGCCTAACGGGGCAATAATGCTTGTGATGGCAATTTGGGCACCGCACATCACACCGCGCTCAAGACTGATGGGAGAGCCTATGATGAGTGCTCTCTTCATGGTGTCTTTGCTTGGAATATAGCGGGAGAAGTCCCATTTCCCCATCAGTTCGGTGTCGAGGGCAAAACGCAGTTGCTGGTCTCTCACAGACATAAAGTAAACCATCAAGACCATCGTGATGGCATAAGCGAGGAAGGTGCCATAGGCTGCACCTGCTGTACCCATGTGAAACACAAAGATAAAGAGGTAATTGAAAATCACGTCCAGCACACACATCATCGCATTCAAAAAACTGGGTATCTTGATGTTGCCGCTGCACCGTAAACTGCCTGCTGCCAACATGTTGATTTCCAAAACTGGGAGTGCTGCTGCCACGATGCTGAAATATTCGGATGCGCCAGCGTGAATTTCTTCGTCGGCACCTAACCAAACGGGTAGGTGAGGGGCTATGAGTAGCCCGGTTAATGCAAGCAACAAACTGAATGCCAATCCTGAGAAGAGACCCTGGCGGATGATGTTTCGAGCACTGCGCAAATCATCTGCCCCTACGTAGTGAGCCACTTGAACGGAAAAACCTGCAGCAAATGCGGAACAGAGTCCTCCGAACAGCCAGATGGTTGTGGAGACCAGACCAACAGTCGCCGACTCTTTGGTGCCAAGATGTCCCAGCATGGCTGCATCAATAATCTGCATCGCTACAGATGAAATCTGCGCCACCATGGCGGGCAAACTCAACAACACAGTCAGTCGCAACTTCTCTTGCCACGACATGTTCCGCGCTCCTTTCCTGACCAGCGCAAGTAATTCATCTTTTGAAAGGTTCATTGGCTTTTGAAATATTCAGGCCTGGTTGATATTGATGCTTCTACACATTATTTATATATGTATAATACTGCATCTGCATATAATGGACACAGCCTGACAGATTTTTATCCATCTTCCGAAATGACAATGTCTTTTGCGACCGCCCTTAAAATTCATTGCAAAGGTAGGTCTTTTCTTCCAAAAAGACATGCTTTTTAGTGTTTATTAATCTTAAACTTCTTCAAAGACGAGGAAATATTCTTTTTTTTGAAAAAAAGTTCTTCAAAGATTTTGCCAGTTCGAGAAAAGGTCGTACCTTTGCACTCGCTTTCCGAAAGGGAGGCGCGAGAATAGATCTTTGACAGACTGCGAACAGAATAGAA
>CAJOLW010000045.1 GCA_905235525.1 uncultured Bacteroidaceae bacterium | reverse complement strand
CATGGTAGCGAGGGAAGGCACGCTGCTTTCGGCCCTGTTGACTGGATATTTCGTGAAGATACTATCACATCATGCACAAAGGCTTGACAAGTTCTTGTTCAAGTTGTCGCCTGTGAATTGCTGATTAGTACGTTAAGATTCTATAGTATCTTCAAGCCCATCCGCATCGACGAGGATGATGACTTCGAGGTGTGTGGGGCGTGGTGGTATGGACTATCAAGAACTGGAGGAAATACTGATCAACCATGTACGGCATCATCGACTGTGATAATACTACGATACAACAGACCAAGAGTAATCTTGACCAGAACTATGCCAAGCTCTGCAATCGTATGAACTTGGAATGGAAGCGCTGCATTAAAGATGCCAGTGGCATGAAGGAAGGTTTACCTTCTCAGGCAATATGACTTCTATGATCAAGGCAATGAAGGAGAACCGTATGATATCCCTAAACTATCGCCATTATGGCTCGCCTGAAAATGGCACATATACGTCGGCACCCTATTGTGTGAAATTGTTCCATCAGCGAAAGTTATAAAACACGGTGAATAATATGCCATCAAAAATAGATTTGTACATCAACGAGGCCAACGATTATGCTCGTGACATCGGGGCACCGGTGTGGCATCCGCACGTCTCTGTCATTCACTACGACGAGATGGGTGAGATTCGTCATACGCTTAACCGCTACAACGTTTATGGCCTGTTCCTACAGCGCGAGTTCCCAAAGAACCTTACCTATGGTATCGGCCGCTACCACGAAGCAAGTGGCTCGCTGTTGGCACTCTCGCCAGGGCAAATTGGCGGCAAGCAAGACGACGGCACAAGGCGGCAGTACAGCGGATGGGTGTTGTTGTTCGATGCCCAGTTCATCCAAGGCTCCGAGATAGAGCGAAGACTGGCCGACTATCATTTCTTTTCATATAACACCAACGAGGCCCTCTTCCTGACTGAGGAGGAGAAGGATGTGCTGGCTGGGCTGATAGCTAATGTACGAGAGGATTTGAAGGCACATGGAGATGACGAGGGGCAGAATGACATCATTCGTGACTACATCCTCTTGATTCTCGACTACTGCCGACGCTTCTACACCCGCCAGTTCAAGGAGATGACCACAAAGGGAGGTGATATTCTCAGCCGCTTTCAGCAGGTGCTCATCAATTACTACGACACAGACCGACAACTGAAGGACGGGCTTCCAAGCGTGAAATACTGCGCCAGCGAACTGTGTCTATCAGCAGGCTATTTCGGTGACATCGTGCGTGAGGCTCTGGGCGAGAGTCCCAAGGACTATATCCGCGGCTTTATCGTGATGCGTGCCAAGAACCTGTTGCTGAGCGGCATGCAGGTGACACAGGTATCAGACCAACTCGGTTTTGAATATCCCAACCATTTCACACGTCTGTTCAAACAGGTGACGGGGCAGACACCCTCGCAATTTCACGCTGAGCAACGACAAAAGTAACAAATCCTCAATTTTGGTAAATCTATCCGCAATCCGTATAATCGGGTTGCGGATTTTTTGTCGTAACTTTGCAGCATGAAGCAAACAATTATGATCCATCTGATTCTGGCAGTGGTAGCACTGCTCACGACAGCCTACTCCAGCGAGGAGGCACAGGCTCAAACAACATTATCGAATATGAAAATCAACATCACAATCGAGGGCAAGACGATGCCCGTCAACTTAGTGGACAACGAGGCCACACGGACGCTTGTAGCGGCACTACAGAAATCGCCTATTACCTACGAGGCCGATGACTACGGCGGCTTTGAGAAGGTGGGAGGTCTGGGACACTCGCTGCCTACGAGCAACCAGCAAATCACCACCGAGGCTGGCGATGTCATCCTCTACCGCGGCAACCAGATAGTACTGTTCTACGGTTCAAACTCGTGGAGTTATACTCGCCTCGGACGCATTGAGTATTCCACTATCAACGAACTAAAATCATTTCTGAAGACCGGACAAGGGCGTATCAGTGTAAAACTATCTGTACCTGAGACCACTGGGATCATGACCACTTCTGCATCAATACAGGACGGAAAAATTTATGCCTTGAATGGAACGGAGTTGAAGCAGGAACCAACGAAAGGAATGTATATCAAAAATGGGAAAAAGTATATCAGATGAAAAAGACAATATTGATGGCAATGCTGCTTGGTGGGATGTTCGCAGCATGCACGGACAAGAAACAAACTAAAGAAAGCGATATGAAACAGGAATTGACATTAACACAGGAGTGGGACAAGGTATTTCCGCTGAGTGAGAAGGTAAGTCACAAGAAAGTGACGTTTGAGACGCAGTATGGCCTGACATTGGTGGCAGACCTCTATACACCAAAAAATTGTCAGGGAAAGATGGCTGCAATAGCAGTCAGCGGTCCGTTTGGTGCAACCAAGGAACAGTCAAGCGGACTCTATGCCATGCGAATGGCCGAGCGAGGTTTCGTAACACTGGCCTTTGATCCCTCCTATACAGGTGAGAGCAGCGGTGAGCCTCGTCGTACAGCCTCTCCCGACATCAATACAGAGGACTTTATGGCGGCGGTTGATTATCTGTCAAAGCAAGATTATGTTGATGCCAATCGTATAGGTATCATCGGCATCTGCGGCTGGGGAGGCATCGCCCTCAATGCTGCCGCTGCCGATACCCGAATCAAGGCAACCGTTGCGAGTACGATGTACGACATGACGCGCGTCAGCGGTAACGACTACAACGATGCCTTCGACAACGAACAGTGGCGACACAGGAACCGAGAGAACCTGTCGAAGCAGCGCCTCGCCGACCCTGACGCGATGGCTGGCGGCGTGCTCGACACCGTTCCCCCGCAGGCACCCAACTTCATACACGACTACTATGACTACTACAAGACGCCACGTGGCTACCACAAGCGCAGTGGCAATTCTAATGACGGTTGGCGCTCTATCGGCATTCAGGCGTATGCCAATAGCCGCTTCCTCTACTACATCAATGAGATTCGCTCTGCCGTCCTCGTAATGCATGGTGCCGATGCTCACTCCCGTTACATGGGCGAGGCAGCCTATCACTATATGGTGGAGGGGCGTGCCGAGGGCTATAAATTTGTTGGCGAACCAAACCCCAACCCGGAGAACAAAGAATTGCTGATTATCCCCGATGCCAGCCATTGCGACCTCTACGATGGCGGCTATGAGGAAAAGGCAGGCAAGGGGCGACCTAAAAACATGATTCCTTGGGATAAACTGGCTGACTTTTTCATCAAGAACTTAAAGTAACATGATACGTATCGTATTATCCCTTTTCACGTTATTGATGACTATGACAACATCTGCTCAAAATACGCTCAGTGAGCGTCAACTGCTACTTTGCGCCTGCGCCTCCTTGGAAGCGCAAGGCGACTTGGAACGTCTCGACCCTGCCATCCGCCGGGCATTGGGTGGTGGTGTCACCGTGAATGAACTCAAGGAAGCTTTCTCACAACTTTTATGCCATGAGCAAGTTCCTCAAGGATAATGGCATCAAAACAGAGGAGTTTGTCGGTGAGTACAGTTCCAAAACGATCAAGGAGCTTGGCGTCACCAACCACGAGACATCAGCTCTTACATTTTTCCTCAGGATCATCGAGTGGATGACAAAGAACTATTGACAACATATCTTTCGCGTTTGCCCACAAGGGGGGGCAGAAACGATGTGTAATGTAACATAAAACAATCACGAATATACAAAAGAAGATTATCTATTGGATGATTGCCGCCATCGTTTGCAGCGCAACGGTGTTCACGGCCTGTACGTCGAACAGGACACCACTGGGACGAAGGACGACGGCCACGCCATCAATGCTGACGGCACACCCAATACGGCACACTCCGTCAACCCCGTCCCTTTCATCTACGTGACTGGGAACAAGAACGCGAAGGTACACAACGGTGTCTTGGCCGGCGTGGCCCCTTCCATCCTCCACATCATGGGGCTGCAGCAACCCAAGGAAATGACAGGCCATTGCCTCATTGACGAATAAAACCACCCGCAAGGACTACCAACATTTTGAATGGATTGAATAAATGAGGTTGTTTGTCTTGACAATTTTTTTTGTAAAAACAATCATTAATGAAAGAAAAACGAAGCACAAGTTAATAAAAGGGCTGTTTTGAGGAAAATCTTACGTTTTTCTGCTTCTTTATTTGTAATTTTGCAGCATCCGACATCACAACCATTGACGGTGGAGTGGCCTGTGAGAGGATTTTCCAAAATAAGAAATAGAGAATAATGATACAGAACCTGATATTTGACTTTGGCAAAGTGCTTGTGGATTATGACTACGAGGCATTCTTTCGTGGCTATATTCCTGATGCAGAACGCTGCGCAGCTGTTTCCGCTGTGCTCAATACAAAGGAATTGCAACAACAACTCGACTGTGAGGACCTTCCGATAGAGACCATCATGGAAGAACTGATCAGCAGGAACAAGGAACTGGAATCAGAGATTCGTCATTTTTTTGACCACTATCCTGAGATTGTGACAGGCGAGGTGGAAGGCATGAATGCTCTGCTCACACGACTGAAGTCTGAGGGCTACAGGCTCTACGGCCTGAGCAACTGGTGCAGCAAGGTGTATCTGACGATGGCGCAGTACGACATATTCCGGCTGCTTGACGGCTATATCATTTCATCTGAGGAGAAAATCCTCAAGCCTGAGCAGGCGATTTACCAACGGCTGTTCTGTAAGTTTAGTTTGAAGCCTGAAGAGTGTGTCTTTGCCGATGACCGACTGGAGAATGTGGAAGGGGCAAGGCAAGCAGGAATGCTGGGTATCGTCTTCAAGGATGCCCATCAGTATGAACAGAAACTCAGACAACTGAAATACGAACAGGAGGAACTGAGTAAGTGCATGTCAGGCGAACTCTACGACTGTCATGCGTCCATCTTCATCGAACGGAAAGCACGTGCTACCGAGTGGTGCGAGCGATATAACGCACTGCCTTACAGACTTCGCAACGAGCGACGAAAAATGCTTAGCGAACTGTTCGGCAGCGTTGGTACTAACGTATCAGTCGGCACGGGATTCCTATGCGACTTCGGAGACAACATCCACATCGGCAACAACGTGAGCATCAATCACCGTTGTTTGTTTGTTGACAGCAACCGCATCATTATCGGCGACAACGTGCTCATTGCCCCAGGTGTACAGATCAACACTTCCACTCATCCCGTCGCTCTCGAAGAACGGCTGACCAAGGGTTGGACACCTGAGAGTGGTGAATACTTCTGTCGCACACGCGCTCTGCCCGTAACCATTGGCAACTGTTGTTGGATTGGTGCAGGAGCAATCATTCTGGCTGGAGTGACCATTGGCGAGGGTGCAGTAGTTGCTGCCGGAGCCGTTGTGACGAAAGACGTTGCACCAAGAACCGTCGTAGGTGGTATTCCTGCCAAGGTTATCAAAAATTTACTTTGAAACAACTACAGAAACTTGTATGAAGCAATTTTAAATGTGGGGGGGACAGAAGCAATTTCGCTAAGAAGATGCTTCATTTCAATATCCTCACACAACTGGATGAAACAATGAACTAAAACAAAAATTGACTTTAAGGGAAAATCCATTTCTGTCAAAGAGTTCGACTGCAGGCTTGGTACATTGCCTGAAGAACCAGTTGCTCCCTTTGTGAACCTTTTCGTTAAGGTAACGAAGAGGTGTAATGCAAAATGCTTATTTTGCAGCAACGCTGGAGCATCGGTTCCTCAGACTTCATTCAATGTGCCCAAATTGATAGAAATCATTAAGGACTTGAAAGCGTCTGACATCAAGGTAAACAGAGTCAACATTACAGGTGGTGAGCCATCTGTTGTTTCTCTGTTGGTAGAAGACATTCTTTCAAAAATGTGTGAACCAGAAATTTCTGACGTTCATATGCATCTTAACACAAATGGGCTACTTCCTCAGTCGCAAGAACTGATGCGGCATCCACGATGGGATAGCATATCCATGTCCTTGCATCATTATGATGTGGCAAAACTGTCTGAGTTATATGGTTGCCGAATACCAGACAAGGCTTTCGATTTTGAAGGGATAGACTTGCAAAAGGTAAACTCCAGTTGTAATCTCATCAAAGGCTACATTGACAATGCAGAAGAGGCTCGTAAGATGTTGGATTTTAATATCGACCATGGCATCCCTCGCATTGGATTTGTGGCCTTAATGAAGGTGAACGACTATTGCCGTAAGCATTTTGTCGATTTGGAAGATATTCATCTGGATTGTATTCCGCATGTCTATTTCACAAAGTCCATGAATAGGGGAGGGGATTGTAAATGCTGCAACTATCTGTATAATCGTAATTTGAAGATTCTGGAGATATACATGCGCAACTATGCCAATCCGTATTACTGCGAATCGTCTCTTGTGTATGACGGTGAGTATCTACGGCAAGGCTTTCATCAAGACAACCTCATTTATTAGGCAGAATGACAATAGCAGAACTTTTTCAATCAAGGAAGAACGATCCTCGTTGGAACACGTCTTATCCTCTCAATCCATCGGATTGGGCGGCTTATCGTGTGTCGAGCCCACTTTCTTTCGAGAAAGACCGTCGTTTGTCGTTCTACATCCATATTCCTTTCTGCAAGCAACTGTGTTCGTTCTGTGAATACACCAGAATGCTCTGCCCTGATGAGGATGTACAAAGAGGCTATTTGCTTGCTGTAACAAATGATATTGAACGGTTCAAACAACAATATCAAGATATTACACTGCTCGGCTTTGATATAGGAGGCGGAACACCCACTTCACTTTCCGAAACCAACTTCACATTGTTGATGCAAATCTACCAGAAAGCAATCGCCGGATTGAGAATAGATGACAACTACGAACCCAGCCTAGAAGGTACTTTCAATACCTTGTCAGAGCGCAAGTTAGAGGAAATATCGAAGCATGGTTTTCAGAGGCTGTCCCTGGGAGTGCAGTCTTCGTGTAATACAGTACTGCACCAACATCATAGAGGGCCTTCCAGCGAATCAATGATGTTGTCATGGATAGAAAAGGCATGGAAAAAGGGAATCAAGAAGGTGAACCTGGACTTCATGTATGGTCTCAATGGACAAAACGCATCAGCAATCGGTCAAGACATAGAACTGATAAATCGTCTAAAACCACAACAGGTTACACTCTATGAATTGAGAACCAATATGATTTCTGCAAAGAACTCATTCACCAAGGAGGAACTATATAATCAATACGTCCTGTATTATGAGGGGCTTATTGCCATGGGGTATAAGGCTCGTTTCGGGCAAAATACGTTCTCGGTAGATGCCGCAGATGAGGGCGTATCTTCTTATCTTCGTGAAAGAATGCTCAACGGCGCGGCATATAAAGGCTTTGGAATGTCTGCACAAAGCATGAGTTCAGCAGGCGTTTCGTATAATTTAGGGAAACTTGCAGTTATACCACAAAACGGGCTTAATTCCGATGGCTATCCCGAGCAGTTCACATATTTGCTGCCGTTCACTGAATTGATTTCTAAATACATGGCTATTTCTGCCTATAATGGTTCTTTCTCGATAAGCAGATTAAAAGACTTTGGTATTAACGAAGAATATCTGAATGAGGCACTTGATTTCTGTATATGTGAAGGGCTCATGTATAAGGGAGAAGATGACAGAATATGTGTTTCACCCAAAGGCTTTATGCACTATGGAGCATTGTTTTCGCTATTTAATTCCAAGCCTCAAACGTTGCCATCGGTTTTGTTATAAACTCTCAATATCGGCACGGTGCGTGAAATATTATGCGCTGAAAGAACGAAATATTATGCGCTGAAAGGATGAAATACTATGCGCTGAAAGGCGGGTTTCACATACAATTTTTGCCCTTAATAATTTGTTATGCATGATTACTATGTAATCGTGATTATGTTAAATAACAAAAAGTGTTAGTTATATTGAATTACCACTCTTCCAACTACAAATACTATACAGGGAAGCCAATATACGAAGAGGAAAATACAATATACAGAAAGGAATATCGTTATTTGTAATAAATGGGACTACACAATATTTATAAATATATAGGTACAACATGCATGTTGTGGATATTGAGTGTGGCTATGGGCCATGCTCAAACTGTTGTGATCAAAGGCAAAGTCGTTGACGATCAAAAATCAGCGATTGAATTGGCTCAGGTTCGTGTGGAAGGTACAGGATGCGGCGCTGTGTGCAATTTGAAGGGAGAATTTCGTTTCTCTTGCGAAAGTGCTGATTCAATGGTTGTTGTCTTTTCCATGCTTGGTTATGAAACCCGTAAACGTGTGTTACAGAATCCTGTTGACTCGGTGACGCTGAATGTGATGCTGCCTTCATTAGGTTATGAATTGGGAGAAGTTCAAGTGACAGACATTCGTCGTCAGACTGGTACGATGACAGATGTAAACATGCAGGATATGAGGCACATGGGCAATGCTTCTGGTGGCGGTGTGGAAAGGCTCATCACAAGCCAGGCGGGCGTCTCGACTCATAATGAATTGTCTTCGCAATACAATGTGCGAGGAGGCTCTTTTGATGAAAACTCCGTGTATATCAACGGAATAGAAGTCTATCGTCCCCTACTGATTCGTAGCGGTCAGCAAGAGGGATTGAGCATCATCAATCCCGATATGGTGGAACGGATCGGGTTCTCTGCAGGCGGTTTCGAGGCTCGTTATGGAGAGAAAATGTCAAGTGTGCTGGACATCACTTACAAGAAAGTGAAAGGTTTTGAAGGCAGTGTGAGTGCCAGCCTATTAGGTGCCAGCGGTTATCTGGGCTTTGGCACGGAAAAGTTCTCGATGACCCATGCCGTACGTTACAAAACCATGAAGAATCTGTTGGGAACGCTGCAAACCAAGGGTGAATATGATCCGCGTGACTTTGATTACCAGACTTATATGAGTTTGAGCCCGAATCAACGATGGACCATCGACCTGATGGGTGTCATTTCGACCAACAACTATGATTTTACACCAAGTGACCGAACTACGAAGTTTGGTACCAGCGAGGATCTGAAAGAATTCAAAGTGTATTTTGACGGTAGCGAACAAGACAAGTTCTACACCTATTTCGGTGCTTTTTCTGCCACTCATAACTTCAACAAGATGAACTCCTTGACCTTCAATTTATCGGGATTCAAGACAAAGGAACGAGAAACATATGACATCAACGGAGAATATTGGTTGAATAACGATGGCGAAGACGAGAGTTTAGGTATCGGCACATATCATGAACACGCCCGAAACCGACTGAACGCCAGCGTGGTGAATATCGGCATTACAGGCCAGAACCGCTTCACCAGCCATTGGTTGCGATATGGAGCCTTGATGAAGATGGAGAAAGTGGATGAAACGATGCGTGAATGGGAGATGAGGGACTCTGCTGGCTACTCCCTCCCCCACTCTCCTGAACGCTTAGACCTCATCTACAATTTAGTTTCCGTAAACAGTGAGAAATCAAAGCATTATGAACTCTACTTCCAAGATACATGGAGAAAGGAAGTTTCAGAAGGAAGTTTAGTGTTGAACTATGGTGCGCGACTGACTCACTGGGATTGGAACAAAGAGACGCTTTTCTCACCACGTGCAACTGTGGCTTTCACACCTGCCAACAACGAGAATCTCACTTACCGCTTCTCCACAGGTGTGTATTATCAAACACCTTTCTATAAAGAAATGCGTGACCCACAAAGGTGAACAACAACACGGTGGCATTTCTGCGTACAGACATCAAGTCACAACGAAGCATCCACTTCGTGTTGGGCATGGAATACAAATTCAGAGTGAACGAACGACCCTTCAAGTTCACAGCAGAAGCATATTACAAAGCACTCAGCAATCTCGTCCCCTACAACATTGACAATGTGCGAGTTGTCTATTATGACGGAAACATTTCGAAAGGTTATGCAGCAGGTCTTGACCTAAAGATTTACGGTGAGTTTGTGCCAGGAACAGACTCTTGGTTGAGTGTGGGCATCATGAAAACAGAAGAGAAAATTGGAGGCAGCCAATATGTGCCACGTCCAACCGACCAGCGATTAAACTGCTCCCTCTTCTTCAGCGACTACTTCCCCAACACCAACCGTTGGAAAATGACCCTGCAGGGGCATTATGCTGGTGGACTCCCCTTCGGTCCGCCTCACTCTGGACGTGAAAAGCAAGTGTTTCGCATGTCCAGTTACCGCCGTATTGACTTAGGCATCAGTTACCGACTGTTGAAAAACGAAGACCGACATATCTACACGGGAATTGGCCGTGCTTTCAAGAATATCTGGTTGGGCATAGATGCGTTCAATATCCTTGACATTGCAAACGTGAACAGTTATTATTGGGTAACAGACATTACAAATCATCAGTACGCCGTGCCAAATTACCTGACCGGACGTCAAATAAATGCCCGTTTGTTGTTTGAGTTCTAAGAATAATGTGTAACTTTGCATCCTGTTAAAAAAACTATAATAATGGCAGGATATTTAGTAGAAGACCAACGCAAGGTCACAACCCACAGACTTGTTCAGATGAAAGCAGAAGGTAAGAAGATTGCCATGCTTACATCTTATGACTACACAACAGCGACCATCACTGACGCTGCGGGTATGGACATCATCCTTGTCGGCGACTCAGCCAGCAATGTGATGGCAGGTAACTGGACCACTCTCCCTATCACACTCGACCAGATGATTTACCATGCCAAGAGTGTGGTGCGTGGTGTGAAACGTGCCCTTGTCGTGTGCGACATGCCATTTGGCACCTATCAGGTGAATGAGACGGAGGCTGTCACCAATGCCATCCGCATTATGAAAGAAACTCATTGCGATGCCCTCAAGTTAGAAGGTGGTGTGGAAATTATTCCTGCGGTACGGAAGATTCTCGATGCAGGCATCCCTATCTGCGGACACCTTGGCTTGACGCCACAAGCCATCAATAAGTTCGGCACCTATACGGTGCGCGCCAAGGAAGAGGCTGAAGCAAAAAAACTCATCAGTGATGCTCATGCGTTAGAAGATGCAGGTTGCTTTGCCGTGGTATTGGAAAAGATTCCCGCAACGTTAGCAGCACAGGTCACGAAAGAACTTCGCATTCCAGTCATTGGTATTGGAGCAGGTGGTGCATGCGACGGACAAGTGCTTGTTGTTGCTGATATGCTGGGCATGACACGCGGTTTCTCACCCAAGTTCCTGCGCCGTTACGCTGACCTCAACACCATCATGACCGATGCCATCGGACATTATGTGGAAGATGTGAAGGAAGGCAACTTCCCCAACGAGAACGAACAATACTAAGCAGCCCATGCGCTGCGCGACTTTCTTTTTGAGACGTGAAAACAAACAGAAACATTCCTTTGAAGTTCAAAAAAGAAAGTCCTATATAAAAGAAGAAACACTCAAAAACAATAACCCAAAACAATTTAAAAAACAAGCAATTATGACAATCAATGAGTACAACTTTGCCGGCAAAAAGGCAATCGTGCGCGTAGATTTCAACGTGCCAATCCAGAACGGTGTAATCACCGACGACACTCGTATCCGCGGTGCTGTCCCTACCCTCAAACTCATCCTTGAGAAAGGTGGCGCCCTCATCATCATGTCTCACATGGGCAAGCCTAAGGGTAAGGTGAAGCCAGAACTCTCTCTCAAGCAGATTGTTCCTGCTGTAAGCAAGGCACTCGGTGTTCCCGTACAGTTCGCTGACGACTGCCAGAAGGCTGACGCACAGGCTGCAGCCCTCAAGCCTGGCGAAGTGCTCCTTCTCGAAAACCTCCGCTACTATCCTGAAGAGGAAGGCAAGCCAGTAGGTATCGACAAGGAAGATCCGGCTTACGACGAGGCAAAGAAGGCGATGAAGGCAAGCCAGAAGGAATTTGCCAAGAAACTCGCTTCTTACGCTGACTGCTGGGTGATGGATGCCTTCGGTACCGCTCACCGCAAGCATGCTTCTACCGCTGTCATCGCTGACTACTTCGACAAGAAAGACGTGATGCTCGGTCTCCTCATGGAGAAGGAAGTGCAGGCTGTTGACAACGTGCTCAACAACATCAAGCGTCCATTCGTAGCCATCATGGGTGGTTCAAAGGTTTCCACCAAGATTGGCATCATTGAGAATCTCCTCGGCAAGGTTGATAAACTCATCCTCTGCGGTGGTATGACTTATACTTTCATGAAGGCACACGGTGGCGAAATCGGTAACTCAATCGTTGAGTTGGACAAACTCGATGTCGCTCTCGGCGTTGAGAAGATGGCAAAGGAGAACGGAGTTGAACTCGTTCTCGGTGAAGACTCTGTATGCTGCACAGGCTACGACTTCTCCACATTCTCCGTGAAGCCTGGTGCTGAAATCAAGACCTTCCCATCTAACGCCATCGAAGAAGGTTGGGACGGTCTCGATGCAGGTCCAATTAGCCGTGAGAAGTTCGCCAAGGCTATCGAAGGTGCCAAGACTATTCTCTGGAACGGTCCTGCTGGATGCTTCGAGTGCGAAGAGTTCACTCCAGGTTCTCGTGCCGTAGGTGAGGCAGTTGCCAAGGCTACAGCAGAAGGCGCCTTCTCACTCATCGGTGGTGGTGACTCTGTAGCATGTGTCAACAAATTCGGTCTTGCCGACAAGGTTTCTTACATCTCTACAGGTGGTGGTGCCCTTCTCGAGGCAATCGAGGGCAAGGTTCTCCCAGGCATCGCTGCTGTAAAGGGCGAGTAATCTTTATTCATAGTAGAGACATAACTCTACCAATAGAAAAGGAGGAGCAAATGTAAGGCAAAACGACCAAGCAAGCGCTCCATCAAGAACTGTAAGAAGGGGATTTTTGTTTCACACAAAAATCCCCTTCCCTATTGTATATTCTGAGGCCTTTAATAAGGTCATTTATAGGCTTGTAACAAAATATAACCTTCAAAGACTTCTTTACGAACATAAAAAACGCCAGATGGATCAACTAAACATCGAAAATCATAGATGCTGGCTGGATTGCAGAGGAAACTGCTTACAATACACGTCGCCTTCATCTCCGCCATAAGTGAAACATTCCATTTTCCCACGAAAAAGTGAAAAGAATTTTGCTAAAACACGAAAAGGTGAAAGAGATTTGCAAAAAAACAATTCAGCCTCCCTCTCGTCCCATGGACAGAGGGAGGCTGAATTGTTTTAAGGTGTTGGCTTTTCACCAGACAGGCTCCGGGAAATACTCGTTGTTGTAAACGGAATTTGGACAAAGTTCAATGAAGTCGAATGGAAGTTCGTTATTATCAGACTCCATCTTCTGTTGGATGCGCAGATAATGGTTGGTCTTTCCGTCAGAGGTGAAGGTTCCGAAGATCTTTCGGATTTGTCTTCCGTTGGCATCACCGTTGCGGAGGTTGCTCGACGATGCATCGAAACTGCTTCGTGGTTGTGGGTGATAGCACTTAGGACCCTTCATCCAACCAAGGTTATGGATAGACTTGTCGAATGCTGCAATAGCATCGTCATCGCCCAAGTCGCTGTCGGATGTCCAGCCGAAAAGTTCTTTTCCGTTTTTACGCATATCGAATGGGATGCCTTGAGGTTCGCCATCGATATAGACCTGAATGATGCCTCGTGTTGAGTAACCTGCATTCGTGAACATACGAATCTCATAAGTTCCTGCTGGCACAGGTGGCAGGGTCAATGTGAAGTCGTAACGTCCCTTGAAAAGCACCTCGTCGGCTTCGTAGCATCCATACCAGAGTGAACGGCAACGCACATGCATATGTGTTTGAGGACTCATCTGGAAGTTACGTGCATATCCAGGCTTGAAACCAACGTTACGTCCGGGGTTGTTGGCTGCCGAAGTGTTGTTCGAACCGCCAGGATACTTGTTGTCACCATTTCCATGACCACGTGCAACCTCACCATCGGTGAGTTTGGTCATGAAGTCAGGTGACAAAGTGGTGCAGTCCATACGGATGCAGTCGTTCATGACAATTTCCTGCATATTTCGGTCGTATGCCACGATATCGTCGATGTAATGGAAGATGCCGTTTAGAGCAGTGTTGATTCCTGTATATTCATTAGGTCTTGCCACTTTCGCGCCACGATAATAACCTCCGCGTTCGTCTGCATGGTGACGGACACCACGGCGATTGACATACAACCCTGGTTGAGTACCTGATGGGAAAGAAAGTTTCATCATGGAATATGGCATCAGTGTGCCATACCAGTCGCAGATGTCATACTTCATACGATTGAACTCATACTGCAACTGGTCGTTGTTCATGCAAGTCAAACTGTAGTAGTCGCCATAGCGGTCAATCACATGGTAGGATATGAAACGGTTGAGTGCATTGCGTCGGTCTGTTTCGTCTGTGATGTCAGCATCTTCTGGAAATACGGGGTCATAGAGTTCATGCGCTTTTGCACGCAAATCGTCCATCGTCTCGATTCCATATTTTTCTTTCAAGATGGAGTCCGGACACAAGAATACAGTATAGTTGAAGTAACGCTTTGCCGGGTATGCCACATTGTCGTACTCATTGCCATCGGCAGTAATCAGCAACATTTTGTCGTTGGTCCATGTGCAAGAGTCGATGCGGTCCTTGTCGCTTGCCCATCCATAAGTGGGATCCACGTAATGATCTTGCAAGGTGTCCATGATTCCCGTCATTTGGAAAGCCTTGGCATAGAGTGTGCAGTTTGTGTCTTTCAGAATGACGGCACCAATCAGGTCATTAGGTGAACCAACCACAGTGCTCACCGTGTGTACCACACCATTTGACACAGAGTCGTCGGCATGAATCACTTGTGAGTCCTGATTGATGTAGAGTGCCAAGACTGAATCCTGCTTCTGTGCATCCCATTCCTGATAGGACTTGACGCTGAGGATGTGCTCCAGCATGTTGGACTTAGGATAAGGACCTTCATTAACGTCTGTCGTGAAGTATGCCGCTTCAATGATGGAGTTCAGAGCAATGGTGTCGCAGTCTTCCACAGAAAGTTCTTCTACTGATGAAAGCCCACGTCCAGCCAGATACTTCTCCACGGCCTCATTGGTCGGTGCAAAAACGGTGTAAGAACCGTATGTGCCCAGCATGTCAACGAGACGAAGATTATATTCGCCTCGTGCGCGATCCAAAATTTTCAGGTACTCAGAATATTGCCCGCGATTCTTCAAATAGTCGGCAGCATACTCTCTGGATTGTGTGTAGTAGTTCTCCACCCCAGGGTCGTCGGAACAACTCACGACTGCAACCTGCAAGGCTGAAATCACAAACAGAGCAATTGCCCATAGTTTAATTTTAGATGAATTCATAACATCTCTTAAATGTAGATTGTTGGTAAAAATGGTAGTTTAGTAATATATATGTCGATTGTAACGGCAAATTTACAAATTTTATAAGTTATTAACCAAATAAAACATAATTTTTCTTCTCGATTTTAACACATCAAGAAAAATTGTGAAGCCAATTTAAACTATGAGAGCGATTTTATAGTCATCTATTATAAATTTGCAAATTTTATATTATTCTAACCCAAACTTAACAACATGATGAAATCATTGACGAAAGTCATGCTGGCAGTATGCATGCTGATGGCAGGACATGCGGCTTTTGCTGCATCCCCATGGAAAAAGGGAGCATTTGAGACAAAAAAGTACCGTAACCTTTTTGTAGAAATGGGTTACTCGAAGAAAGAGGTAGATGCCAAATTACAGGAAGTGTTCAACGATTGCTTTTATGGTCCCAACAAAGTGTATTTTGAAGTGGGCGACTCGATGGCCTACGTGTCAGACATCAAGAACCACGATGCACGTACCGAAGGTATGTCATATGGATTGATGATTGCCGTTCAGTTTGACAAGAAAGACATCTTCGACCGCCTGTGGCGTTGGAGCAAGAAATACATGCAGCACCAAGATGGCATCCGCGAGGGCTACTTTGCATGGAGTTGCCGCACAGACGGTACACCGAACTCTCCTGGTGCAGCATCCGATGGTGAACTCTACTTCATCACAGCACTGATTTTCGCATCCAACCGTTGGGGCGATGATACAGGCATCAACTATAAGGCAGAGGCACAGCGCATTCTTAATTGCACCATGCCTAAAGAATACGAAGCCCCACGAGGTGGCTTTGGCGGTTTCGGAGGCTTTGGTGGCGGACAGCAGCAACAGCAGAATGCTGCTCCACAGAAGCAGAGAATGTTCTTGATCAACCCTGATTCCAAACTCATCACCTTCACACCTGATGGTGGTGGTCAGAGTTACACTGACCCATCCTACCATATCCCTGCATTCTATGAGGTATGGGCAAAGTGGGCAGACGATGGCCGTGCCGACTATTGGAACGAGTGCGCAGCCAAGTCTCGTGAATTCTTACATAAGGCCATCAATGAGAAGACAGGACTCAATCCCGACATGTGCCAGTTCGATGGCAGTGAGATGCAAGGTTGGGGAGGTCGCCGCAACAGCAGCAACAACTTCCGTTACGACTCATGGCGCGTGCCAATGAACATCACCCTCGACTATGAATGGAGTTGTGCAGATCGCGAGTGGCAGCAGCAGTATGGCGAGAAGATTCAGAACTTCTTCTATTCTCAGGGTGTGAACGACTTCATGGATCAGTATAGGACAGACGGCACTTTGCCCGAAGAGAACGAGATATTGGGTGCAGGTGGTTTCCGCAAGTTGCGCCATTCCATTGGTCTTGTTGCCACCACTGCTGCAGCATCCATGATGTGCAGCCACGACAAGAGCAAGGAATTTGTGGATGCCCTCTGGAACGCCAAGCACGAGCCTTTCGAGGACGGCTATTTCGATGCCTACTACGACGGTCTGCTCCGCCTCTTTGCCTTCATGCACCTGAGCGGTAACTACCAGGTCATCTTCCCAAAGAAATAAGCATTCATAAGTTTGCTATCATAACAAGATAGTGTATCAAAACAAAAAGTGAACCCCGAAAGTTTTCTGTCTAACTTTCGTTTTTGCAAAGGTACAAAGAAACTGCCTTAACAACTTGTCCTTTCATTTATATTTTCTCTGTTTATTCATATCTTTCCTTCCGCGGCTTGCCGCACCCTCAACTCTAAACTCTCAGCCCTAAACCCTAAACTCTATACCCTCGACTCTAAACTCTAAACCACAAAGGTTAAAGTTAAGTTTACATATGCCCTCACCACCTCCACAACTTCAGTTTTCTCCACCACAGATGTTCCACTCTTGCAATTGGTTCCCATAGAACTCGCCATCAATCTCTTCCATGCTGGTACATCTCTCCCAACATTCACCTCCATGTCCAAACAATTGCTGAAAACGCCTATTGCAGGTTCATTCATGAAAGAAGGTCTCACATGCACCTCTACGGGAACATCCCTCACTGGTTTTGTCTCAATACGCGCATTACATCGGTACGTCACAATGACCGTACCGTTCAGTTTCTTTTCTGCCATAAATTGATATATCTGGAAAAGGGTGAGCACTGTATATTGCTCACCAATAATAGTGAAAAATGTCTCTCACTTCAATTTCGAAAAAATTTACTGTTTCCTTCTTCTTGGTACTAGAACTCTATTTGTCGGCTCATATGCCTTAAGTCCTGCATCACCAGTGAAAATCTCAACTTCAAAACCGGCTTTAGCATAATATTGGGCAACATCAACAATTGTCGCATCCCCCAAGGCTTGTCCACTAATAACACTTTTCTTCCATCTTTCAGCCAAAATTATCAGATTTTCTTTTTTCCACAGTTCGCTCTGCTCTGTAAAGGCAGCCCATGGATTCACCTTGTCTGCGGTAGCCTTAATTACACCCGCGAATGAATCTCCTAATCCACTTCTATCCCCAGCACTATGAGCAATATGATTTCCAGTCTCTATGATAGATGCAATAGGCAAGACAAAAGTTGTCCCGACCTTCTTTTCTTCCTCAATCTTGCTATTTACAATCTCATAAGTTAGTCTATTCTCTCCAGATCCACATGTATCCTTACCAGGAACTTTAAGCCATACACAAAGTACACTTGTATCAAACACCAGCACCTTATTCCTCATAGTTCATCGTTTTTAATCATGTCACCTATAGTTCCAGAAGCCATCAACTTCGCCAAATGATCTTTCTCCTCCAGCAAACCAATATAACTATTCCCCTCCTTATCCCTTTTCAGATGAAAGGAATTATCTCATTTCCAAGTTCATCAATTAACACTGGGTTGTGAGTAGTACAAAGCACGTCAACATTTCTCTCTTTCGAAATCTCTTTCAGCACTTTTACCAGTTCTTTTGCTCTTGATGGATGAAGCCCATTATCCACCTCTTCTATAATAAGGAGGCTCCCCCTCTTAATTGTCAACAATGCCACAATAATAGCAGCAAAGCGTAATGTTCCATCACTCATTCCCCTTGCATCTACAGGCTGGTCTGGATTCCATTCTTCGTAGCAATACAGCATCGCATCCTGATTGGTCAAGCCCACAGTCACTGCCTCTATGCGCTTAATATCCTTCTCGGGTAACGGACGGATATATTTTGTCAATGTATCCTCAAGGCGGACTTTATCCTCCTTTGGCATTGCGGCGATGACTCCTGCAATATTGCTACCATCAGGCTTCAACTCTGCACTTAAAGGAGAATACCCTCTCATAGACTCGGGCGTTGGATTCAAGATGAAAATATTTCGAATCTGATTATTCACCTTTTTCCTCATGTCTGGCTTAACACTATAGACAAAACCATTTTCCGTTCTTTCCGCTCCAACGCTTATGGTGTGCGTCACCCCCTCTTCTTCAATGGTCACTTCAAGAAGGAAGTTCTTCTCGCCTTTTCTAACAATCCAGTCTCTTCCGCCACGGATACTACCAATGGCATCGTCCAAAGAATAATGCGGGCTGAACAACCTTTGAAGGAAATCAAATGCGTCAAGAACATTAGACTTCCCACTTGCATTCGTTCCGATTAGGAATGTCAATGGGTCTATATATATCAAAGAGTCCTTAAAACTCTTCCAGTTCTGCAGGCGTAATTGAGTAATCATATGACCTTTCTTTGCTATAAAACGCTGCAAAGTTAACATTTATCTATAAAAGTTCCAAGAATCTTTCTCACTTTCTCTTTTTTAGTTATACTCACTCCGCCTTTGACGGTTCCTTATAGCGGTTGCACATCGAGCAACGTGCATTGCATCGGTACGTCACAATGACCGTACCGTTCAGTTTCTTTTGTGCCATTATTTCAAGTGTCAATAAATATGTATGAAGTTGCCAACAGAAACTATTAATCATAACAAGATAGTGTATCAAAACAAAAAGTGAACCCCGAAAGTTTTCTGTCTAACTTTCGGTTTTTGCAAAGGTACAAAGAAACTGCCTTAACAACTTGTCCTTTCATTTATATTTTCTCTGTTTATTCATATCTTTCCTTCCGCGGCTTGCCGCACCCTAAACTCTAAACCCTCAACTCTAAACCCTCAACTCTAAACTCTAAACCTTCAACTATTCAAATGTCGCCAGAAGAAATGCCACGTTCTGAATATCGGTTCACAGAGGGCCTCCGCTGGATAAGCACGGACGAAGCGCATGTTGCGCTTTATCTTCAGGAAGTACTTGACACCTGTAGAGTGATCCGTCAAACCCGAATGCTTCCCGAAGTTGCCCCCCTTGATGATTTCATCCAAGAGCAACTTCCCCCGCCACTTATCAGGTGGCGCCATATAATATTGTTCCTCCAATCCAAACACCTCATGCAGCACCCACATCACTGCCCCCGCAAATTGATAAAGGTTCAAATACCTTAAAGTAATTATCAATTGTCCATTATCAATTCTCAATTTATCTTCAGCGGAACGCAAAAGATAATAGTAGTCCATCATCTGCCGTAATCCCACCCCCTCATCAAAGAAGTGGTGCATCAGATGAGACAACTGATAAACCACATTAAACTCCACAGTAGGTATGGCTATCCGTCCCGTTCCACCTGGCAATTCCACAAAATGCCGGCATTGCTCCTCCATCCGTTCCTCCACCCATCGCTGCAGTCTCCTGTTATATATAGGATTATTCTTTGCTGTAGGGATGAAGTGCATCTCCACCTCCACATCCGTGAATATGGGATAGTCGATGTGCTGATACCGTATCTTCGCCAGAGAGAATCGCCTCCTCACATACTCCATCACCACCTTTCTTCTCCGACCAACACTAATGCTACATTCTGAGTTAAGGTTAGGGTTATGGTTATCGTTAACGTCACCAACAGGCAACACAAACACATCAATATCCCCCGATGTCCTCATATAGGGGTCTGGATACATCACCGTATTCCCCTGCCCCTTCAGGATGCAACTCTCAAAGCCATCCTTTCTCAGCATCCCCACCAACTCCACACACCTCTTGTTCATCTCCACATTCCGTTGACGTATTTGTTCACTGACGGCATACCACTGCAGCAACACATTCCTTGGAATATCCACCCCATCCTTCTTCATCCTTTCCAGACCATGGAATCCCACTCCCAACAAAGCCTGCTCCTTCATAAATGAAAACAATGCATTCCAATTCGTGATAGTTGGAATGCACTGTTTTTCGTCCATGCAGTAACGGACAAAAGCAATATTTGAGTTCACTATTTCACCAGCATTTCGCATGCTAAAAGAAGTCAAAAATAAACCACGTACAATATTTTCTCAAAAAGATTTGTATATGTCGGAAGGACTCTTTATCTTTGCCACGAAAATTTCAAGACAAGATATTTATGTGTACTGTAAACATAAAAGTAAATGATGCAACCATGCACCGCATTAATCATCGTCTCAATGATCGCGAGGCTATTGGTCAATGGCTACAACAGCAAGTTGATTTGATGCTTGAGCAGATGTTGGAGAACACAGAAACCATGGATTTAGAGACGGCTCGTGAACAACTTCACGAGATGGTCAGAAAGGAATATGCCTTAATATGAAATATCGAATAAACAAGCGATGCTTCAGGAAAATAAGTTCATTCTACCATAACGTTGCCAGAAAATACAAACACACCTATTCTGAGGAATTGATGCATAAGAACATTGATGAAGCCATCGATTCCATGTATCAGATTGAAAGCACACTTCTGAGGAGAGAACCCACCGTTTTTGGCTGGAAAGGTTTTCACATGGCAAACACTGACAAATGGTATTTTTCGCCTATACGATTAAAGATGACACTATTACCATTGTTGATGCAAACCATACCCAAAACATGCATAATCCCACAGGGGAGAAAAACGAGTAACATAACACAGTTCAAGGACTATCCGCCAAATCACTCCAGACACATCCGCTTGTTATCCTCAAACCAGTCCTCAATAGCCTCTTCAAACGTCCATTTGAAGGGATAGCCGCTCTCCTTCATCTTCTTGCCACTGATGTTTGTTATTGTGTATATAGCCACCAATGAGTTTTCTTAATTCGTCCTCCGAATAGGTAAGACGCACAGGATTGAGGGCACAAAATATTTTAGTAGACTTTTATAAGTGGACTCATCATCTTTCATTCTTCCCCAATAACACTTCTTTCATTTTTTTGTAAGAAAATTTTGCCTCGTCAATTGTTCTTTGTACTTTTGTAGCATGATTTCATACAAGAAGACCATTCAAGAGGTCAAAGATTGGATGATTGGTGTTTGGGTTATGACTGTAGCCCAAGTGGTTTCCTTCTATTTTCGAATAACGAAACAGAAGGAACTTTAGTATTGTTCCTTGATGGCATTCAAATAGTATTCCATCATCTTCCTGGCTTCTGTTGTCGAATCGAAACCAGCATTTGCCACTTCTTGAGCATGACTTCTTCTAACAGGAATATTCATTTCCACTATCGGGATAATCTTTTCAGCCCACCCAGAAGCCCCTTCTTTTAGGTCAATGAAATGTCCCAATTCACATGCAGATGCCTCTGGAGTCACCGCTGTAGAGAAGAACATTGGCAAGCCACAACTTTGCGATTCCAAACCGACAACAGGAAGTCCCTCGTATCGGCTTGGCAATAAAAAGGCATCAAATGCATTGTAGAACTGTTGTATATCCTCACGCCTTCCCAACCACGACATTAAATCTTGCAGATTATACTCTTTAATGCGTTTTTTCATCTCTTCTTCTAAAATGCCCGCCCCTATAATGACAAAGTGTGCATTCTCTTGTCGTTTACGGATCTCATGCATCACATCAATTAGAAACAAAGGATTTTTCTGGTGTTCAAAACGGCCTATGAAACCATATACAACTTTGTTCATCCAATCATATTTTTGGCGTGTTTTATCTCGTAATTCTGGTTGGTACCTATTAAACTCTGTATTAATAGCAGTTTTGAAGATGGCAATTTTTCCTTCATCGTATGCTTTCTGCCCAAATTGGAAAATGCCACAATCCTTTCCGCATGCCATATAATAGTTGCAATACAAATGAGCAAGGGGACGAAGCATATACTTTATATATGTTTTCCACTCCCCTGGAGCAGCCATTGACAAAGACTCCGAGATTCGTACTTTCACACCCGCTTTTTTTGCCGCATACATAGGAAACAGGTTCATCATGCTATTATAGGCATGCACCACATCATATTGTTCTTTGACAAACAACTTATACAGTTCATCGGTATGTCCTTTCAAATTTCTAAACGAAGGCACAATAAAAACTCTTCCTCCCAATGATTCAATTTCATCTGTAGGTATAGCATTGCTGTCATCATTACAGATAATATCCATCTGCACTAGTCCCTTGTCCATATGGCGGAAATACTCCATTATGAGATTTTTCTTTCCTCCAGAAAGGATGGGACCGCCAATTACTGCAACTTTTATCATACAAAAATGCTACTTATGATTGAAATATTCCAACGTGCAACGAATCACCTTATCTCGGTCTTCTTTAGCAATGTTATAATACAGAGGCAAGCGAACCAAACGATCAGACTCACCCGTTGTATATCTATCCTCACCATCAAATCGCCCGAATTTCAGGCCTGCAGGAGCACTATGAAGTGGCACATAATGAAATACACAAAGAATATCCCTTTCTTTCATATATTTAATATAGTCCTGACGACTCTCCAGATCTTTTAGTTTCATGAAAAACATATGTGCATTGTGTGTGCATTCTTTAGGTATATACGGCAACTCAACAAGACCTTTTTCTTCCAATGGTTTGAAAGCCTCATAATAGGCATTCCATGTTTCCAAACGATTATTGTTTATCTCGTCCGCAGCCTGCAACTGTCCCCAGAGATAAGCAGCGTTCAAATCTGAGGGAAGCCAACTGGAACCCCAATCCACCCAGTTATATTTTGCGACCTGGCCACGGAAGAACTGTGCACGATTGGTCCCTTTTTCGCGGATAATTTCTGCCCGGTCAGTATATTTCGGGTTGTTGATGATGATTGCACCGCCTTCCCCCATTGAGTAATTCTTCGTTTCATGGAAAGAATAGCAGCCAAAATCAGCAATAGTTCCAAGAGCCTTTCCTTTGTAGGTACTCATGACCCCCTGAGCCGCATCTTCAACGACCAACAGATTATGCTCCTTAGCAATAGCCATAATGGCATCCATATCTGGAGCCACACCAGCATAATGCACAGCACAAATACACTTTGTCATAGGGGTGATTGCATGTTTGATACAATCTATATCTATATTCATGGTTTTCGGCTCAACATCCACAAAAACCAACTTTGCCCCACCTAAAACAAAAGCAGTGGCTGTAGATGAGAATGTGAAACTTGGAAGAATAACCTCTTCCCCTGGCTGAAAGTCACAAAGCACTGCAGCCATTTCCAATGCAGAAGTGCCACTGGTCGTCAGCAAACACTTGTGTGCCTTAAATCTTTCTTCAATCCATGCGTTACACTGTTTTGTAAATGGACCATCACCACAAATTTTATGGTTCTCAACCGCTTGGCGCATAAATTCAATCTCCGTTCCGATGAACGGAGGAACATTAAAATGTATCATAATTTATATTATTATTTATCTTTAAAAAACTTATAATAAGGCAGACTTCAGATAATCAAAAGAGGTTTCCCTAAAAGCACTCACTATAGGCTGTACAACTCTATAATCAATCTTCTCTTGTACATTATTAACACCCTCATTCCCCACAAACAATCTTTCTTGAAGATTTAATCTATTCAAAAGCGACAACAAACGGGTATTAGTTGATAATGAAGCCTTTTTATTGAATCTCTTAAAGGTGAAGAAATCTTTTGAGAAGAGAATGGAAAAAACTGTACCATGAAAAGAATCCGTACACACGAACTTCGCATTCTTCACCAAGCCCACAAAATCAGCAGGTGAGATATTGTATGGTGCATAGTCCACATAATCCTCATCCGAAGCAATATATTGATCCAAATGTAATAGAGCCACGATCTTAAGATTACATTTCCTGGCCAATCGTTTTGCGAAATCACGCTGTTCTGGATTATCACCCATGAAATAGCAAAACACATATTCTTCTTGTGGCACCTTTTCTCTTGATTGAATCTTATCCCAATCAGATGTTTCCAACAATAATGTCGGGTCACAAACTAAAGGGACATCTCTTCCTGTACACTGTTTGATAATCTCTTGGCCACTTGTCTCTCTTGCTGACAGAAAATCTATCTTTCTGAGAAAAGCAGAGTATTGCCTTTTCATTTTCTCAGGAATAGTTCCAACACCAAAACTTGTGGCATATGCAACCTTTTTGACGCCATCAGGCACAAAGTTTAATGTATAATAATCTCCTGCCACATTCGAAGGAAGCCATAGTTGATCACTACCTACAATTACTGCCTCATATTCACGACAAGAGTCCTGTAAATCTTTCCACGATCCAAATTTCCTGGAGATCTGAAAGTTCTTTCCACAGAAGTCATCAAAGGCTTTATCACGTGCAGAAAGTTTACAGCCAAACTCTTTGTTCATTCTGGCTCGCATTTTCTTACCTATTACTCGGCTTTTCTCTTTAACGATACTAAAGTCTGACGCATTGGTGAGAAAATATTTCCATTTTCTTCTATTGACATCTCCCTTTAGCGCATCAAAATTAATGACTTCCGACCTTATACCCATCTTATTCAGAGCCTGTTGGGTCGCAAAAGCCTGAAGCATTCCTCCGTAATCGTGGTAGTCATAGTTGACTGCCAGTGATACTTTTTTCATATCTCAATTGTACCTTAGAATCCGTTTCACAATTCTCTTGGTCGAATTGTATATGCCCAGTCTAAAAGCTGTTTCCCGAAGAAAAGAGTTCATTCTTACTTTCCATGTATCCGGAAACCAAATCTCCATCAACTCACCAAAATCCATCTTGATATAATCCTCAAAAAAAGCTTCTCTCCTTGATGGACGCTTCACAGACTTTACCATCGCCACTTCATCGGCGATAAAATGATTTAAGTTCTCCCTAAAATCCGCAACAAATAGTCATACGTCCTGATTTTGCTGTCTGTTGCTCTATATGACGATACTCCATCCACTATAGAGGTGATTAAGTATGTCACA
>CAJOLW010000044.1 GCA_905235525.1 uncultured Bacteroidaceae bacterium | reverse complement strand
TGTTCAAAAGAACGGCTTTTAACATAGTTTTTTGCTTTAGAAAGTGACTAATCAACAAACAATTCGTACTTTTGTAACTCATTTTGAATTGATATGGAGATAAAAAGACAATCCATAAGCACTAATGCAGGCGATGAAGATATCCCAGCGTATTCCGATGAGCGGAACACGCTCTACACGCGTAACCTTGTGAAGACATACGGCAAGCGCACGGTGGCAAACAACGTGTCCATCAGTGTGCGGCAGGGTGAGATTGTAGGACTGCTGGGACCGAACGGAGCGGGAAAGACCACGTCGTTTTATATGACGACAGGGTTGGTGGTGCCCAATAGCGGGCAGGTTTTCATCAACGACCAAGAAATCACAAAAGACCCTGTATCAACCCGTGCCAAGAAGGGTGTGGGTTATCTCGCACAAGAAGCAAGTGTTTTCCGTACCATGAGTGTGGAAGACAACATTATGACAGTGCTCGAAATGAAATATAAATCCAATGAGGAACAACAAGAACATCTGGAAAGGTTGCTCGACGAGTTCAACCTTCAGAAAGTGAGGAAGAACAAGGGTAACCAACTCTCGGGTGGTGAAAGAAGACGCTGCGAGATTGCCCGATGCCTCGCCATCGATCCGAAGTTCATCATGCTCGATGAACCTTTCGCTGGTGTTGACCCCATTGCTGTGGAAGACATCCAATATGTGGTGTGGAAACTGAAAGACCGCAACATCGGCATTCTCATCACCGACCACAACGTGCAGGAAACGCTCTGCATCACAGACCGTGCCTACCTGCTCTTCGAGGGACGCATCCTCTTCAAAGGCACTCCGCCTGAACTGGCAAGCAACCCCATTGTGAAGGAGAAGTACCTCGGCAGCAATTTTGTGCTCCGACCTAAGGACTTCCAGATGATAGAAGAGAAGAAGAAGCGTGAACAGGAAGAAGCGAACTAAGACTAAAAAATCACACATTATATATAATACATGACAGAAACCGAAAAGTTAGTGAAGTCCTGCATTGCAGGCATCCAAGAAAAGAAGGGAAAGAAAATACGTGTCGTGAATCTCGAAGGCATTGACGACACCATCACCAAATATCTGGTCATCGGCGAAGGCAATTCGCCCAGCCAAGTGGCAGCCATCACAGAATCTGTGTGTGATGTCGCCCGCAAAGAACTGAAAGCACGTCCGTCGGCTACCGATGGTACACGCAACAACCTTTGGGTTGCCATTGACTACATCGATGTGGTCGTTCATATCTTCGTGCCCGATGCACGTGAGTTCTACGACGTGGACAACCTGTGGGAAGACGCTGAAATCACCGACATTCCAGACATTGACTAATAGGACATGGAAACAAACAAGAACAACACCAATAATAATAACAACAGAATGCAAAAGCCACGCTTCAACTTCACGTGGCTCTACATCTTGCTCATTGCAGGATTGGCATTCATGATATTCACCCGACACGACACATCTGCTTCACGCAGTGTCGATTACACCACCTTCAAAGAGTTTGTGGAGAAGGGATATGTGGCAGACGTGGTCATCAACAAAGACAACAACACCCTCACCCTTGCCATCGACGCCAAGCATGAAAAGCAGGTGTATGGCGTGGCCAGCAAGAACAAAAAGCCTGCACGTATCAAGGTGGAATTTGGCTCCATCGACAATCTGGAAGGTTTCCTCGATGAGCAGAACAAGGAAGGAGTGTTCAAGGGAAAAGTAAGTTACGAGCGTGACAACGACTTCATCAGCAACTTGCTCTGGAACTTTGCCCCCCTCATCATCATCATCCTCATCTGGATATTCATCATGCGAGGAATGGGTGGCGGCGGTTTCATGGGAGGTGCTGGCAGCATTTTCTCTGTAGGTAAATCCAAGGCACAACTCTTTGAGAAAGACGACAAGAACTCTCCTCAAATCACCTTTAAGGATGTGGCAGGACAAGCGGGTGCCAAGCAGGAAGTGCAAGAAATTGTCGATTTTCTGAAGAAGCCTGAAAAATACACCAACCTCGGTGGTAAGATACCTAAGGGTGCCTTGTTGGTGGGTCCTCCGGGAACCGGTAAGACGTTGCTTGCCAAAGCGGTGGCAGGAGAGGCTGGTGTTCCGTTCTTCTCCATGTCTGGTTCCGAATTTGTCGAGATGTTCGTCGGTGTGGGTGCCAGCCGTGTGCGTGACCTTTTCCAGCAGGCAAAGGCAAAAGCACCTTGCATCATCTTCATCGACGAGATTGATGCCATTGGTCGTGCTCGCAGCAAAACAGCAGCCATGGGTGGCAACGATGAACGCGAAAGCACTTTGAACCAGTTGCTCACCGAGATGGACGGTTTCGGCACCAATAGCGGTATCATCATCATGGCTGCCACCAACCGTGCTGACATTCTTGACAAGGCACTTCTTCGTGCAGGACGTTTCGACCGTCAGATTCACGTTGACCTGCCCGACCTCAACGAACGTAAGGAAATCTTCATGGTGCATCTGAAACCACTCAAGATAGACGAGACTGTCGATGTGGCACAGTTGGCACGCCAAACACCAGGATTCTCTGGTGCCGACATCGCCAATGTGTGCAACGAGGCAGCCCTCATAGCTGCCCGCAACAACAAGGAGTGGGTGGATAAGCAGTGTTTCCTCGATGCCGTTGACCGCATCATCGGTGGTTTGGAGAAGAAGACCAAACTGCTCACCGCACAGGAGAAACGCACCATCGCCCTCCACGAAGCAGGTCATGCCACCATCTCATGGTTCCTCGAATATGCCAACCCACTGGTCAAAGTCACCATCGTACCGCGTGGTCAAGCCCTTGGTGCTGCATGGTACATGCCAGAGGAGCGTCAGATTTCCACCAAGGAAGAAATACTCGACGAAATCTGCGCCACTTTGGGCGGTCGTGCAGCCGAAGAACTCTTCACGGGTCGCATCTCTACTGGTGCCATGAACGACTTGGAGAAAGTGACTAAACGTGCTTACGGCATGATTGCCTATGCAGGTATGGGTGACAAACTGCCCAACCTCTGCTACTACGACAATCAAGAATATCAGTTCAACAAGCCCTACAGCGACAAGACCGCTGAAACCATCGACGAAGAGGTGCGCAACCTCATCTCTGGTGAGTATGAACGTGCGAAGAAGGTGCTGCTTGAGCACAAGGATGGTCATGCACAACTGGCTCAGAGACTGATTGAAAAGGAAGTCATCTTTGCTGAAGACCTCGAAGAAATCTTCGGCAAACGTCCGTGGACCTCACGCACTGATGAAATCTTGGCAGCCAATGCCGAAGAGGATCAAGCAGAGAAGGAGCAGTCCAACAATGCGACCGACCACAAGAAAGAAAATGAAGAAATCATCCGTCAGAAAATCGTGCAGGCGGTGATAGAGAAAGCCGAGAAGGCAAAGGAGGCGGAACAAAACGCACCTGATGCGCCGGCAGACCAACAATCTGAAACAGACAAACCTAAAGAAGCGTGAAGAATCTGATTATACGTGCTATCACAGGGGCACTCTTCGTCATCATTTTGGTGGGCGGAATCGTGTTTAACCCCTACTCTCTCCTGATACTCTTCACCATCATCACAGCGATGACGGTGTGGGAGTTTACTACCATTGTCAATCGACACATGCACCTGCATGTCAACCGTTTCATCACCACCGTTGCGGCAGCCTATCTGTTTGTTGCCGTGTGGGCATTCAACACCAATATCATGGGGGCAGAGGTGTTCATCCCCTACCTCATTTCCATCCTCTACCTGTTAGTGTCTGAAATCTATTTCGACCGTCCCGACAACATTCAGAATTGGGGCATGACCTTCATGGCACAACTCTACATAGCATTGCCATTTGCATCCCTCAACACACTATGCTTCATCAGCACTCCTGCCGGAGTGACTTACTACTTTTGGTATGCCTTATCGCTGTTCATCTTTCTTTGGGCAAGTGACACAGGAGCCTATCTGTTTGGCTCATGGTTGGGCAAGCACCACCTCTTCCCGCGCATCTCACCCAAGAAATCGTGGGAAGGCAGCATCGGAGGTGGCATCACCGCCATTGCGGCATCACAGGTCATTGCCTATTTCATTCCATTCGCCGAGACTCTAACACCCCTGACAAGCCGTCTCCTTTGGGCAGGTCTTGCCTTGCTCACCGTCATTGTCGGCACATGGGGAGACCTCGTTGAATCACTGCTCAAACGTCGCTTGGGCATCAAAGACTCTGGCAACATTCTTCCTGGGCATGGAGGTATGCTCGATCGATTTGATAGTTCACTGCTTGCCATCCCTGCAGCAGTCGTCTATGTCTATACAATTATGCTTAATATAATACATTAAAGAAACTATGACTGAAATTCAGAACCCCACTGAGGAACCTGTAGTTGAACCTACAGTCGAACCTGCAACTGAGCCCGTTGCAGCAGAAGAAACAGCAGCCGTTGCAGAACCAGCAACCGAAGAAGTTGCCGAACCTGCAACCGAGCCAGTTGCCGAGCCAGCAGCCGAAGAAGCCGCTGAGCCAGTAGCCGAAGACGCTGTCGAAGAGCCTCAGGCAGAAACCTCTACTACTTCTATCGCCACTTTTGAAACCGAAACGGAGGTCGTGAACCGACTCAAGGAGATTTCAGAAAGCGACGAAGAGGTCACTCGCCAAGAACTCGACAGCCTCAAGAGCAACTTCTACCGCATCCACCGCCAACAGGCAGATGCCGCTTACAAGAAGTTTATCGAAGAAGGAGGTGCTGCCGAGGAGTACGCTCCCGAACCCGACCCCGAAGAGACCACCTTCAAGGAACTCATGGCGGTCATCCGCGAAAAGCGTGCCGCTGTTGCTGCCGCACTCGAACAGGAACGGGAGGAGAACTACCAGAAGAAACTCGAAATCATCGACAAGATAAAGGCACTCACGGAGAATCCCGATGAGATTAACCGAGGCTACAACGACTTCAAAGAACTGCAACAGCAGTGGAACGACATCAAGGAAGTGCCAGCCGACAAGGCAACCAACCTCTGGAAGACTTATCAGCAGGCGGTCGAGGCATTCTACGACACGCTGAAACTGAGCAACGAACTCCGTGCCTATGACTTCAAGAAGAACCTGGAGCGCAAAACGGCTCTCTGTGAGGCAGCCGAGGCACTCGCCGAAGAGACCGACATCGTCGTTGCCTTCCGCAAGTTGCAGCAGTTGCATCAGGACTTCCGCGAGACAGGTCCTGTAGCCAGCGACCTGCGTGAACAGATCTGGGCACGCTTCAAGGATGCTTCCACCGTCATCAACAAGCGTCATCAGGAGTTCTTTGAGGCTCGCAAACAGAAGGAAGAGGAGAACCTCACCAAGAAGACCGCCATCTGCGAGACTATCGAAGGTTTCGACCTCGAAGGACTCAAGACCTTTGCTGAGTGGAACGCCATTTCGGAGAAAATCACCACACTGCAGGCTGAGTGGAAGACCATCGGCTATGCGCCACAGAAGATGAACACCAAAATCTTTGAGCGTTTCCGTGCCGCATGCGACAACTTCTTCACCCGCAAGAACGAATATTTCCAGACTGTTCGCGAGAACCTGAACCAAAACTATGCCCTCAAACTTGAACTCGTAGAGAAGGCTGAGGCGCTGAAGGATAGCACCGACTGGAAGGCTACAACCGATGCGCTCGTTGAGTTGCAGAAGAAATGGAAGGAAATCGGCACTGTACCCAAGAAGTACAGCGACCAGATTTGGGAGCGTTTCAACGTTGCCTGCGACGCCTTCTTCGCTGCCAAGAAAGAGGCGAACAAGGATGTTCACACTGAGCAGACTGCCAATATGGAGAAGAAAAAAGCCATCATCGATGCCCTTGCTGCCATCGTGCCCGAAGAGTTCGACGGCGACCTCCGCACCAAACTCCGTGAAGCACAGGAAGAGTGGAACCAGATTGGTCACGTGCCTTTCAAGGAGAAGGACAAACTCTACAAACTCCTCCGCGAACAGATGGATCGTCTTTACGGCTTCGCGAACGAACATGCCGCCAAGCGTCGCATTGACCGCTTCAAGGAGAGCATCAAGGGAGGCAATGGCAACGACGTACGTTCACGCCTCACCCGTCAGTTAGACATCCTCAACAACGAAATCAAGACCTATGAGAACAACCTCGGCTTCCTCACCCTCAGCAGCAAGTCCAAGCAGGGTAATGCCCTCATCGAGGAGTTGAACCGCAAGATGGAGAAACTCAAGGCTGACATGGAAGAAGTCAAAGCCAAACTGAAAGCACTCGACGAGCAGTAATGCTTGCCGCATCATAACCAAAGGAGGGTTGCCACCATCGGCAACCCTCCTTTTTCTTCACGCCACTCACGGCGTATTTATCATTTAACCCAAATCGGTCATTAGACTGTCACGCCGCTTGCAGGCTTTCTTTTTGTCATCTTTTTCATCACTCATCGGTTACAATGGAACCCCATTGCGCCCTCATAGTGCTAAAAAATCTGTTCAAAAAGAAAACTTGAATCATCATAACGCTAATGACCGATTTGGGTTTAACGTAACGGCATTCTTTCTGTGATTTCTGCGCTTTCTGTGAGAAATAAACAAGTTCCTGCGGAACGATTGAGCAGATTTAGCGGACCACAACCTTACGGGTAAGGATGGTGCCATCATCCATGCGACGGACTTCGATGAACACACCCGTAGTGGGCTGGGTGTTCAGACGCATGCCACTGAGGGAGTAGTTCTCAACCGATACTGTTGACGGATACTGGACAGACTGTTGGGTAATGGAAGTCGGTGTGTTGGTGCCGCCCATACCCGATGGTGCCTCTGGATTGATAGTGATGCAGAGTTTGTCGAGACAAGCCCCGTCTTCACGACCTCCGAGATAGAGCGTGTGCTCACCTGCCTTCAGGTTGCCATGATAGAATTCTTTCCACTCCCATGATGTGGTTTGCAGACCATTGACAAAATTGCTGGTCAGGGCACCGTCAACACTGACAAAGTAACTGTCATCATCCCATGTGGGACACAGCACACGCCCATAAATATAATAGGTACCTGCTGCCGATACAGAGAAGGGAGCGGCAAGGATATAGGCACTATCGGTAGGTGTAACGGTAGATGTCGGTGCCACGGTCTTCAGATACATTCCCTTCGATACTGATGCGTCCTCAAACGATTGGAATGCCGTTCCTGACTCCTCGGTAGGCAGGTCTTCTGCCTCTATCCACAGGGCATTGTTATCGTAGGGTTCTTCCTCATCTTCAGCATCAGACACTGGGTCGGTCTTGGTGAACAGACTCAAGTCGATGCATCCGCCCATCGTCTCATAGCCTTTCGCATTGAGGTGCAACCAGTCATTCTCGAAGAGGAACTGCGACTGCATGGCTTCAGGGTTTTGCGGATTGCGCACAGCCTCATCGAAGTCTATCACACCGTCGAGCATCTTCGTGGTACGGATCCACTGGTTGATAGTGGAACGTCCCTTTTCGTGGTCAGTCGAGTAGTAGTTATTCCCTTTGAACGGGGTGATTGTGCCACCGAAGACATAGATGCCTTTCTCGTGCGCCTCACGGATAATCTGCTTATAGACATCGATGATGCGCTTGGCAGTCTGCACACCGTTCTGTGCGCCACCCAAGTCGTTGACCGCCTCGAAAAGGATAATCCATTTCACACCCTCCTGCCCCAGCAAGTCACGCTGGTAACGGCTCGATGCAGTGGGTCCCAAGCCTCCGCCCAACACACAGTTGCCGCCGATTCCCATATTGAGGACACCAACCTGGCTGGTTGGTTCGTTAGCCAGCAGCCGACGCGAGAGCACGTCTGCCCAACGGTTCTGCTGATTGGTGGTCGAGCCACGTCCGTCGGTGATAGAGTTACCCAAAATGGCTACAGCACCAGCCTCTTCGGGTGCTTCGACTTCGAGTGCTAAGATGTTGTACCAATGGTCGGTTTTCGTGGCACCGCTGAAGTTCGTGGTGTTGCCCGACTTCAAATACGACGTCGTACGTGAGCCTGGATGTCCGCTCACACTGGTCGATGATGCCGAACCGTAATGGATGGTGATGGCGACATTCTCTCGCGGTCCAATCTTGAAGTCCACAGGGTCAGACACCGCCTTGCCCTTTGCAGACATGGTCACACCAGCCTGTCCGTTGAAGGTCAGGCTCACTGTTGAACTTTCGTCAATCTCACTGCTGCTTCCAGCCGTCTTGGCAATGGCCAGTTCCACAGCCTTGATTTGGGTGGAACCCGTACTGAACTCATTGGTCAGTTTCAAACGCACACGCTCACCTCCGATAGACACCTGCACAATCTGGCGCAACGAATTGTTGCCCAGTCCTGGCGAAGGAGGATTGTTGTTGTTCTCAACCAATTGTGGGGCAGTACCCCATGTACCAACCCAATGACTCTGAGCCGATGCCACAGCACCAATCAATAAGCAAGCAAATATCAATGCTATTTTCTTCATATTCATTACTCAGTTCTCCTACTTCGATGTAAAATTGTTCATTTTTTGTATTCCTCCTGTCCTACACCAGTCCACCCAGGTCTTTGCCTATTGCTTGCAATTCGGTGCGGATATCCTTCAGTTTCTCAATCACCTCGATATTGCGGTTGATGCCCTTGCTCTTGTCGCGACGGATGGCATCGCGCGCACCCTGCAAGGTCATGCCACGCTCTTTCACGAGGTGATAGACAAGTCTCACCTGTTCGACATCCGCTTTCGTGTACTGACGGATGCCGCGACCCGCCTTCTGTGGCTTGATGTTGGGAAATTCCTTCTCCCAAAAACGGAGCAGGGTTTCTGTGACGTTAAACATCTGTGCCACCTCGCTGATGCTGTAAAACATCTTCAAATCTTTGTTCTTGTTCAGTGCCATAGTGTTATTTTGTTTTAGGTATATTCTTCAATATTTCAAGTGTGAAGTTGTAGAAGCGCTCCACCGTGGGGATGTGGCAGGCTTCGTTGGGGGTGTGAGGACTCACCAATGTGGGTCCATAACTTGCCATATCCATGTCAGGGTAATTCACGCCAATGATACCGCATTCCAGACCTGCATGACAAGCACCCACAACAGGACGTTTGCCATACATCTTCTCGTAGATGCCGGACATCATCTCGACCAGCGGACTCTTGGGGTTGGGCTGCCAACCGCTGTATCCGCCTTCTAACGTCACTTCCATGCCTGCCATGGAGAAGCAAGCAATATATTGGTTGCAGAGATACTGTTTCATGCTGTCTTGCGATGAACGTGCCAGCGTGATGATTTCAGCCTTACCATCTGCAATGTCGATGATGGCGAGATTGCAGGAAGTCTCCACCAAGTCAGGCATTGAGGGGGTGTAGCGCAACACACCATCGTGTGCCGCCATCACAGCATTGATGAGATTCTCCTGAATGTCTTCGGGGATGGTCTTTTCTGGCACACGCTCCATCTGTGTGACGGTCAGTTGGAAACCCTTGGTCTCGATGTCTTTATATTCTTCCATGAAAGTTGCCTTGCACTTCTCCACCATCGCCAAGAACTCCTCCTTCATTGCCTGAGGCACCAGCACTTTCGCTTCGCATTCGCGTGGGATGGCATTGCGCATATTGCCGCCATGCCAACTGCAGAGCCATGCCATCTTGGTGTTGACGGTGGCAAACAACAGACGTGCCATCAATTTGTTGGCATTGGCACGCCCCTTGTTGATTTCGATGCCAGAATGACCGCCCAAGAGTCCCTTGATGGTGATGTCGTAACAAAGCATATCCTCGGGCTCCACATTCATTTCCTGATATTCCATGCGGCAATGGATATCCATGCCACCAGCACAGCCGATGGTGATTTCGCCCTCTTCTTCTGAATCAAGGTTCAACAGGAACTTACCCTTCAGTTCACCAGCCTTCAAGCCGAACGCACCATCCATGCCCGTCTCTTCATCACGGGTAATCAGCACCTCGATAGGTCCATGCTCGACTGTTTCATCCTCGATGATAGCCATTGCAGCAGCCACGCCCATGCCATCGTCGGCACGTGTCACGTGCTGTCACCCACTCACCGTCAATATAGACATCCAACGGATCTGTCTCAAAGTTGTGCGGACAGTCTTTGGTCTTCTGCGGAACCATGTCCATGTGTGCCTGCAACACCGTCACCTCACGGTCTTCATAGCCAGGAGTGGCACCCTTCGACATCACCACATTGCCAGCCTCATCTATATATGCCTCTGCACCATGTTGCTTGGCAAAATCCACCAAGAATTTTGCCACCTTTTCAATATGCCCCGACGGACGAGGTATCTGAGTCAGTGCATAGAAATTCTTCCATACACCTTTGGGAGAGAGTTCTTCAATTGGATTCATAGTCTTATGATATAAATTGATTAATAATTCTTATTTATTCACGTTCCTGACACACAATGCGACCCATGAGAAGATTCCCAACAGGGGAACCAATGCCGTCTGAATAGCATGCACAATCAGTACAAACATGACAGCATCCGTATCTGCCAACCCATACAGAATCAATATCGTCTTCACCGCAAAGTGCCAAGGTCCCGCTCCGTTCGGTGTCGGCACAATAACCGAGATGCTTCCCACAATGAAACTTACTATCGCCACAGTGAAACCGAGGTTTTCCGTGAAGTCGAAGCATTTGAAGGTGATCCAATAGTGGAGGAAATAACTCACCCAGATGGCCAGGGTGTAAAAGACAAACAGTCCTTTATGCTCCACACCCTTCAGCGAAAGGATGCCTTCCTTCACTTTATTGACCATATCCTTCAACTTTGCCATCAAGGTGAAACGCTGCATCAAGAACCAAAAGAACAGCATCGTGATGACCAGACAGATGGCAGTCACAATGTATCCTGTGGTCGTGAAACCGAGTAGGATGTCACAAAGATTGGTACCCGTGCGGTCAAAGAACGAACTGAATATGGTCACCTGCGAGAGGATGACCGCCAAGGTGATGAACAAGATGAGCAGCGAGTCAATCACACGCTCTGTCACCACCGTGCCCAATGCCTTCAGGAACGATGTGCCGTCATACTTCGCCAAAATGCCACATCTGCTCAGTTCTCCACTGCGCGGAATGACCAGACTTGAAGCGTAAGAGATGAAAACCGCATGGATGCAATCCATCATGCGCGGATGCTCACCGATAGGATCCAACGTCTGTTTCCAACGGATGCCTCGAAACAATTGTGCCGTCACACCAAATACCAGCGAGAAAAGCATCCATCCCCAATTCATCTCGTGAAGGAGAGTGTCTTCCATCGCCCGAAAGTCTGTGTCGCGATACATCCACCACAGAATGCCACCTCCTAACACAAAAGGTATGGCAATATTGATAGCCTTTTTAAGCGTTTTGTTGCTGTTCATCAAGAAAAGTTGTAACTTTGCAGCGCAAAGCAACTAAACAATAATCACTTTCGCAGCCACAAAGTTACGAAATAATTCATAATTCATCACCCATCAAGCACATTTTTTTTCATGGACAGCATAAAACCGAAGAAATTCTTAGGTCAACATTTCCTCACCGACCTCAGTGTGGCACAACGCATTGCCAATACGGTCGATGCCTATCCTGACATTCCCATCCTCGAAGTGGGTCCCGGCATGGGGGTGCTGACACAATATATCATTCCGAAGGGACGTCCTTTCAAAGTGGTCGAGATTGACTTCGATTCCGTGCCATACCTCCATGAGCATTTCCCTCAGTTGGGCGATCATATCATCGAGGGCGACTTCCTCAAAATGGATTTACAGACGGTATTTGACGGCAAACCTTTCGTGCTGACGGGCAATTACCCCTACAACATCTCCTCCCAAATATTCTTCAAGATGGTGGAAAACCGCCATCTCATTCCCTGCTGCACGGGCATGATCCAGAAGGAAGTGGCAGAACGCATGGCGGCATCGCCAGGAGGCAAGACCTATGGTGTGTTGAGTGTGCTCATCCAGGCATGGTACGATGTGGAATACCTCTTCACCGTACACGAGAACGTGTTCAATCCCCCACCCAAAGTGAAGAGCGCCGTCATTCGCCTCACCCACAACAACAAACAAACTTTAGGATGTGATGAACAACTCTTCCGACGCATCGTCAAGACGGTCTTCACCATGCGCCGCAAGATGATGCGCAACGGCATGAAGCAAATCCTCGGAAAGGACTCCCCTATGCTGGCAGACCCTCTCTTCACCCAACGCCCCGAACAACTGTCAGTGCAAGATTTTATCGACCTGACCAACCGCGTCGAGGCAGAACTCAAACAACAGGCATAGGCTAAACTTCAACCTACATAAAAAACAGGCGGGAAGCACTTCACTTCTCGCCTGTCACTTTGTTCTGTTTCAGCAATTCCTCCCTCATCATGAATAAATGGTGAATCTGTCCCGAAAAATTCCTGTTGTCATACTTTGTCCTTGCTATATGCAGCATCGGACCAATCGCCATCTGTACATCATCGATATAGATGCCACCACCCATATCCAGTTCTTTCTCAAAGGTGTGAGTGGCAAACCAATTTTCCAGTTCAGCCACTTCCTCTTTCGTGTAAGTCGGTTTATATTCCATATCATTAAGAATTAGGAGTTAGGAATGAGGAGTTGGGAGTTGAGCCATGCGGCAAGTACGTACACCGCGTCAGCCTCTCTAAACTCGAAAACCTAAACTCTAAACATCACAAAAAATTCAACAATCTCACCATCTCTTCCGCAGCCCTTCGGCTGGCACCTGCACCACCCAAGATGCGGTTCATCTCCTCATAGTCATCCAACATCTGCTGACGAGCACTGCCACCTGGCAAGATGTCGCCGAGACACTGGATGATGTTTTCTCTCGTCATCCTGTCAGCCACCAGTTCCTGCACGATTTCTCTGTCAACCACCAGGTTCACCAGTGATATATACTTTACTTTCAACACCTTGCTTCTCAACCACGAGATGAACTTGCCCACGGGAGTAGCATAGCACACGACCTGTGGCACACGCAGTATCGCCGTTTCCAAGGTGGCAGTACCCGATGTGACCAAGGCTGCCACCGATTCGCTCAACACCCGATAGGTCTCACCGAAACGTATCTCCACCTCCATCTCCAGAGGAATGTACTTCCGATAATAAGCCTCATCAATATTGGGAGCACCTGCTATCACCAACCGATAATCACGGTAGGTTGCCGCACACTCCAGCATCATCCTCAAATTATCTTTGATTTCTTGTCTTCTACTACCTGCTAAAATGGCAATCTGCCGATTTTCTTCACTCCCCTTCTTTCCATCAACACCTTCCTCCCCTTTCCACTTCTCTATTGCATCCACACACGGGTTTCCTACATAATGCACTTGATAATCACGTTCCTCAAACCACTTCACCTCAAATGGAAGGATTGAGAACAACTCATCCACATCCCGTTTGATGTTCTTGATTCTATACTCCTTCCATGCCCATATCTTCGGGCTGATATAGTAGAACACTTTGCAGATGCCTTTTTGATGCACATACTTGGCAATGTCGAGGTTAAATCCGGGATAGTCCACCAAAATCACCACATCTGGTTTCCATGCCGCGATATCCGCTTTGCACCGCTTCATATTCTTCAGGATTTGAGGCAGGTGGAGCAATACAGGAATAAAGCCCATATATGCCAACACCCGATAGTGCTTCACCAATGTGCCCCCCACGGCAGCCATCTTGTCACCGCCGTAGAAACGAAACTCCGCCGCAGTATCCTGCCGTTTCAGTTCCGCCATCAGATTCGAAGCGTGCAAGTCGCCCGAAGCCTCCCCTGCTATTAAGTAATATCGCATATAAAAGTGAAAAGTGAAAAATCCAAGTTACCAGCCATGCAGCAAGTGCGCACACGCGTCAGCCTAACTGTCAACTCTCCAAATTCTAAACCCTAAATTCTTAATTCTCAATTGTCTTACACCATCAACCCACTCAACTTCTTCATCGTCCCATACGCTGTCATGTCCAACTGCAAAGGAGTCACCGCCACATAGCCATGTTCATAAGCCCATGTGTCACTCTCTTCGTCATGCTTGTCATACGGTGCATAATAACCTGCTATCCAATAATACTTACCCCCTCTCGGATGACTTCTTTCCTGCCACTCCTCATGCCAGTCACCCATACCCATCTTACAGATTTTCAGTCCCTTCAACGGTGCCTCATCGGGTACATTCACATTCAGGCACACCTCCAGAGGCAATCCTTCCTTCAGCACCATCTTGACAATCCGCAGCACATATTCCTTCATATAACTGAAATCGGCATTCTCGGCAGTTCTCCCACTCGAAAAGGCGATGGACGGCACATGCTTGATGCATCCCTCCAGCGCAATGGACATCGTGCCCGAATAGTGGGCATTCACAGCGCAATTGTCACCGTGATTGATGCCACCCAGCACCAAATCAGGACGACGCGGCAGCAACTTCTCGAATGCCATCTTGGTGCAATCGTTCGGCGTGCCTGTACATGCCCACACCGTCAGGCTTCCTATCGTTTCACAACCCTCCTCATGACAGATGAAGGTGTTCCTCACAGGGCTGTGACTGCTGATGCTCATGCTCGCGCCACTCCTTCCGCCATCGGGAGCCACCACAAACACGTCTCCCAATTCCCTCATCATCTCAGCCAACTGCTTGATACCCTCTGCATCATAACCGTCATCATTACTTACAAATATCAATTTGTCCATTGTTACAATCAATTTTCGCCTACAAAGATACAGCATTTTCCCCATCTTTCCTGCTTAAAAAGAAGAAAAAACACCTTTCATCGAAAAAAAAATCCCAATCCCTTTGTCAGTTCCCGAAAAAGCACTACCTTTGCATCGCAATTCGAAAGAGGGGTGCTCTTTCTGACATTGCTGAAAGAAAATTGGGATATGGTGTAATTGGCAACACAACAGATTCTGGTCCTGTTATTCCTGGTTCGAGCCCGGGTATCCCAACCAACAGTGGAGGCTTCAGATTGAGTTCTGAAGCCTCCACTGTTTTCGTTGAAAAGTCAACATCATCCCATCAATCGTATCATGCTCTCAATAAAAACCACCTCTTCATCTGTCAATCCATACTTCTTGTAGTTTTAAGTGGTTTATCATAAGAGATGTTCCAAACTGAACTCGTAATGCCGAGCATTTGTCAGGCTTCTTTTGCACGGTCTAAGAAATTCTGCCATAGTTTTTGCTTTTTAGGTTAGAAAAAATCTTTGCCCAAACTCGGGCTAAGATTAGATGAAAAAAGGGGGCAACGCCGTCCGACGCATGCGGAAGCGCCGCCCTCCCTCGGGTCTTGTCACCGGACTCACGGGGTATCAGCCCAGCGTTTCATGCTTACTCCAGTTCTACCCCGAATTCGTTGGTACCTCGCAGCGTCTTGGGACTGCCGCACATCATCTGCAACTGCTGCATCTTCACCACTTCCATCTCGGGCTTCTTGTATGCTTTCTTTTTCATATTCATGTCTTTTTTGTTGGTTTCATTCCCTCATTTTTTCATTACTGAATGGCAATCTTCTTGCCATTCAGAATATAGATGCCCTTCCGGGTGGGCCGACCGTCAAGACGGACACCGTCGAGCGTGTACCACGCATCGTCAAGCGTCACCTCGCCCGTCTTGGTGGAGATGCTGCCGATGGCGGTCACCTCGCCGCTGGCGCTGACGAGGCGCACCCTGATGCTCTCGGGCAGTTCTTCGTCCTTGCCGGCAACTCGGCGGAGGCGTGCTTCCGCGTAATCCTCCGCGCCGCCCTTATACTTCAGATAGGCGCGCATGGGCCTGATGCGTACGTACTCGCCCACCTTCACGAACTGGCCCTGCGTGATGCCGTCGTTGGCATCCTGAGCCGAGAATCCGTAGATGCCCACGGGCTCCGTTGTCCACTCGATGGTGCTGTAGGTGCCTGCGAATGTCCAGGCACCGCTGGTGGTCGAGCCGGCCGTGATGTCGGCGGGTATGGCGTATGTGCCGCTGAAGTTGACGCTGCCTGTTGCCGACGGCATGTACAGGTAGGGCGTGTTGGTGGTCAGAGTCGAGGTGCCGGGGTCGGTCATCGTAGCTACAAACTCGTCGCCGTCCTTCTCAATGCCGCTGAATGCGTAGAACGAGCCGTCGCCCGCCTTCTTCGTGTATGCGAAGGGCAGGCACACGGTCGAGGCCTTGCCCTCGGTGAACATGCGGGTGTAGGTCACTCCAATCGTCTCACCAGTGTGTGACCCCAACGCCGTTGCCACGTTGTCGCCGTCGGTCAGTACCACGTCATTGTCCACGATCGTCCAGCCGCTGGGGATGTTGGAACCAGCAGTCCAGCCAATCATACTCTTGGCCTTGGTAAGCGTTCCCGTCCCGGCAACGCCATTGAGCCAGGCGTCTGTTGCGTCAGATGCCGAAATATCAGTAGCGAGGCAAATAACACAATTCAGGCTCGTGCAGCCTTGGAACATGAAAGCGTAGCACCCATCTGCCAGCGTCGTGGCGGGCAATGCGGGTGCCGTGGTCAGGCTCGTGCAGCCTCGGAACATCCCACGGTAGCAATTCTGTGCCAGCGTCGTGGCGGGCAGTGCGGGTGCCGTGGTCAGGCTCGTGCAGCCTTGGAACATTCCATCGTAGCAATCACCTTCCAGCGTCGTGGCGGGCAGTGCGGGTGCCGTGGTCAGGCTCGTGCAGCCTTGGAACATACAAAAGTAGCAATTCTGTGCCAGCGTCGTGGCGGGCAATGCGGGTGCCGTGGTCAGGCTCGTGCAGAGACAGAACATTCCATTGTAGCACTCATCTGCCAGCGTCGTGGCGGGCAGTTCCAACTTCTTAGTCGGGTGGTTTATTATTTTAGCATTACCGTTAAATAAGTTATAAAAATTACGTCCTTCCGTCAGTTCGGTAGCCGTGGCGAAACCGGTCTCGTCCACCAGACTCATGATGTTGCCATAGATATAACACTCGGCGGTACCACCGGCAATATTGGTGCCATCATAGCTGGTAATAGAGGTGCCGTTGCCATAGAATGCCACCTTGTCGCCTACGGCCACGTCGATGGCGTCCGAAGTGACGATCGTCTTTGCACCGTCGTTCCGCGTGTACTGCATGCCACTCTGCGGCGACGAGACCACGATTGTGCCAGCCGTCGCGGCCTCGAGGGTCAGGGGCGTGTCCGTCTGCGCCCATGCACCCGATACTGCCGTGAGCAGCAGGGCGAGAATTAGCAATACATTTTGTTTCATTATCAATTTGAATCCTGCTAATGTTAAACTTATTGTGAATTAAAACTGTTTGTTGTTATATGCGTCTGTCGCCATTCCCGCCGCCGACCGACAGGGACAAAAAACAATCCGACTTCTCTTGAACCGTTGCAGGAAAAGCCGTATATTAACGCGGGCGACCCGCACGTAAAAAATAAGTTGATACTACCTCTCTTGTATTGTAGGCGAGCGTCTGAGAGAGAGAGTAAATGCTCTGTGTATGGATGGTTTGTGTATTCATATCACTCAGGTTTTGGTGTTTGAATTAGGTTTTATAATTATAGGTATTTGAATTTAGGAAATTTGTGCCATTAGATATTAAAACTGAAATCCACACAAGAAAGAAAATCGGGGTGATTCCTGTCGTTCGTGTTTTATTTCGTTGGCAAATATAAGCAATTCCCCACCATACGTCCAAACATTTCCGCACTTTTTTTAATATTTTTTCATTTGGCTAAAAGTCAAAGGTCAGATTGCAAGCGATTCCTCGTTTAAGAAGCATCTGAGGAACTGGCGGAAATGGCAGGTTGTACACAGCCAATCAGCCACCACATGGGAAGACACTCATGGCTCTTTCCGCCGGTTTCCCTATCATCCAAACTGGAACATCGACGTGTACAACATTGAAATGATTATCCGTCTGGCATACACCATCGACAGCGACAATCGCTACAAGTTCCGTCAGTTCATTATAAACCGACTTATGGGAAGACCGATGTATGAGGATGTGTGTGTGGTTATGGGTATAAGATTGGATTATTTCCTGTATTCCCCCGGTGTCATGCCAGTCTCACCTTTGAAGAACTTTGAGAAGAACGATGGATTTGCAAAATTCATGCGCTCGGCGACTTCCCAAATGGGGAGGTCGCTGTAGCGCAACAGTACTTTGGCTTTCTGGATGGCATGGCGATTGAGCCACTGCATGACGGTGAGTCCGCTGGCCTTCTTGATGACAGCCCCAAGATGATTGGGGGTGACGCAGAGTTTGTCAGCATAGAAGTCTATCTTGCGCTCACGAAGTCCATACAGATTGACGAGGCAGAGAAACTGGTGGAAGGTCTTGTCCAGACGTGAGGCCTGCTTCTGCCATTGTGACTCCTCGCGGTCGGCTATACGTTTCAGTTCCAACAGTAGAGCCGTCTGCAAGTGGATGATGGTCTCTGGCAGCAGAGGCTGTCGCTGTACCTCGTGCCACATCAGCCGTACATACTCGCAGGCCAGCTGCCACTCGTCGTTGTCGAGCGTAAGGATGGTTAGGTAGCTCATGGAGGTGAATATCGGCAAGTCCTTGAACGAGAAGGCCAGCATGTCGAAGTCGCTGCTCCACTCCAGTATCTCGAAGATGCTGTCGGGCACCAGCACGATGAGCGACTGGCGCTCAAGCCGCTGTTCCTCGAGATTGATAATCACGCGCACCCAGCCTTGCGTCACCATCATCACCCGCCCCTCATCCACCCGGTAGGGCTGGTCTCGGCGCAGGTGCTTCAGCCCGAAGTCCGGAGCATTCATGGCTATGAAGACATGCTCATCCACATAGTATTGCTTCTCGTCCCCAGCAGTCCGACCATATTCAGACTCAAATTTTCCACATTCTTTGCCATATCCGTTGAATTAGAACATTCCTTCCTTTTGTTAGATAACGTAAGAATGGCAAAATCATTGTACTTTTGCAACAGATATTTAAAATTTAATGATTATGAACAAGACATTAAACTGGCTCTACGAGCATTGGATGAAGGGAACGCCCTTCCTCGCCTTCTACACTTTCGTCCTTATCTGGCTCTATGTTCGTGGCAACGACTACGCCCTGTATCTCATCTGGCTGCAGTGCCCAGCCTACTGGCTGCACGAGTTCGAGGAGTATGTCTGCCCCGGTGGCTTTCTGAGTTTCTTCAACCAAGGACCGCTTGGCTCCACACGCCCGGATAAACCGTTGACCAAGGTTGGCTCGTTTTGGATCAACATCCCACTGATGTACCTGCTGTTGCCGCTATCTGGCGTGATGTCTCACTATTTTGGCACCGACTGGGGCTTCTGGACGGCCTATTACTCCACGCTGAATGCCTCGGCCCACGTCGTGATGTTCTTCATCTTCGGACGGAAGTATAATCCAGGTCTCGTCGCCTCCATTCTGGTCAATATCCCATTGGGCATCTACACCATTTGGTATTTCCTCAGCAACGGCCTTGTCACGACGGAAGTGAACATCCTGAGCATCATCGTCGGCATCATTGCACAGGCCAGCATGATGGTCTATGGCTTCGCCTACCTCGTGCCACAGTCGAAACGTGAGGGCTATCATAAGAGTGTTGCTAATAAGTAATTGGCAATCTTATATTTGTCCGCGAAGATAAAGTTCCTATTTGTAGTCATATTTCTTCATATTTATTGTTAACAGAAACTCAACATCATGAACAAAGCATATAAATGGCTGCTTGCCAACTGGATGAAGGCCACTCCTTTTCTTGCAATTTATACTTTTATACTCGTGTGGCTCTATGT
>CAJOLW010000043.1 GCA_905235525.1 uncultured Bacteroidaceae bacterium | reverse complement strand
ACTTCTTGAACGTAAGGTTCTTGGAAAGGGTGCTGTTCTTATTGAAGGACCCAAGTGGTGCGGCAAGACAACAACGGCAAAGCAACTGGCAAAAAGTGTGCTTGACTTTGGGGATGCATCGGTGCTGAAACAAAGCGCACAAATGATAGAGGTCAGCCCCACATCTCTTTTGGAAGGAAAGACTCCTCGCCTGATTGACGAATGGCAGGCATTACCTCCCATTTGGGATTCCATCCGTAGTGAGGTCGATAAGCGTGGGGAACCGTCTCAGTTTATACTTACCGGGTCTTCCGTACTTCCTGATGCCGATGAGACAATTCATAGTGGTACAGGACGATTTGCACATATCATGATGCGTCCCATGAGTCTGTATGAATCGGGCGAATCATCAGGAACGATAAGTCTGAAGGATTTGTTCGATGGCAATACGCCAGAAGTTCGGCAATGTAATTTGGACATTGAGGACATAGCCTACCTTACTTGCCGTGGGGGATGGCCTTGGGCAACACTGATATCTAAGGACGTGGCTCTTGACCAGGCGTTCGATTATGTTGATTCTGTGACAAAGCGAGATATACAGCGCGTGGACAAAGTGAAGAGAAGTCCAGAACGGGCAAGGTTGCTACTGCGTTCATATGCAAGGAATATCTCACAACAGGTTTCATACGCCACCATTCGTAAAGACATGCTTGCAAATGATGCAAGTACGTTGGACGAAGACACTGTAGCAGACTACATCAAAGCCTTGAAGAAACTCTTTGTCATTGAAGACCTTGCTGCTTGGAATCCAAACCTGCGAAGCAAGGCTGCCATCAGGACAAGCGACACACGACACTTTGTTGACCCGAGTATTGGAATTGCTGCATTAGGTATTGGCCCTAAAGATTTGATGAATGATTTGGATACATTCGGACTTTTCTTTGAGGACATGGCTGTACGAGACTTGCGTGTATATGCTGAGGCACTGGATGGTCAACTTTACCATTATAGAGACAGCAGTGGTCTTGAATGTGACACAGTTCTTCATCGGCGTAATGGTAACTATGCCCTGCTTGAGGTGAAACTGGGAGGAGAGGAGCATATCAATGCCGGTGCAGCCAGTATGATAGAACTTGCAGGAAATATAGATACGGATAAAATGCCCTTACCATCATTTATGGCGGTTATAATCGGTGTGGGCAAGTATGCCTATCGAAGGCAAGATGGAGTATATGTCATTCCCATAGGTTGCTTAAAGGATTAAAGTTTTCCAAATTGTGCAAGTTCATCCTTTAACTCCCCAAAATTCCCTGATTGACACGGAGAGGAATCTGCTCAATCCGTTAAATCCGTTTCATCCGCTCAATCCGCTTAATCATCCCGAAGGGGTATGTTTTTTTATCACAAGTTCCTGCGGAACGATTAAGCGGATGAAGCGGATTTGTTCGATTTGTGCAGATTTGTATGATTTCTGCCCGCATGCACTTATTCTAACAAGATTCAATGGGTTACAGATTTGTAGGAAACATTTCCGACCCATGCAAAATGTGTATATGGAAACATTTCCGACCCATAATAATCCCCTATTATTATATATAATGTATAGGTGATTTCCGGCAAAGAAACACCTGTTATGTATGCTTTTTGCTTGAAAGTTTCGTTTTGTTTCCTATTTTTCTTGTTAAACACCGCTTTTATTACCTTGCTTTTTACCAAAAAAGAATGCAAAGTGTAATAAATTACCTTAAAACAAAACTTTTTTTATTTTTTCTTGCATTTTTTGTATTTTTTATTTGGAAGTAGGAAACAAAACGGGTAACTTTGCATTGTCAACAACAAAAAATGTTGACAAACCAAAACATAATAACTCATAAAAACAAAATATAAACAATAAAAAACAGTTAGTAACTTAATAATAGAAAGGGCAAGGTTATGAAAAAATTTATCTTAACAGTTTTAGCATTCTTGTCATTCGGTGCTTACAACAGCATCATGGCACAGTCTCAGGACGACGCTGCACAGCGTAATCCTAACCTGAACAACGCAGGTAAGTATACCGGTAATAAGAAAGACGGTAAAATGCACGGCAAAGGCGTGTATGAATGGCAAAACGGTGACCGCTTCGAAGGTAACTTCGAGAATGGCCAGATCAACGGCTACGGACGTTACTCATGGGTGGAGGGCGACATCTACCAGGGTGACTTCAAGAACGGCAAGCAGGACGGCTTCGGTAGCGCATTCTACGCAGATCGTTGCAACACTTACGAGGGTGAGTGGAAGAACGGCAAGCGTAACGGTCACGGCAAACTCACATGGGCTAATGGTGACACATACGAAGGCGAATGGGTAGATGATGTACGTGTAGGTGAAGGTGTGTTCACAGCAGCCAACGGTGACAAGTACGTAGGTCACTACGAGAACAACCAGCGCAACGGTTACGGTACTTACTACCACAACAACGGTGACGTGTATGCAGGACAGTGGGTGAACGGTGAGAAGGAAGGTCTTGGCAAGTACACTTACGCTAACGGTAACGTTTACGAAGGCCAGTTCTGCAACTCCTACATCGAAGGTCAGGGCACATTCGTTTGGGCTTCGGGCGCAACTTACACCGGACAGTTCAAAGAGGATATGCGCAATGGCGTGGGCACTTACACCACCGCAAACGGCAAGGTGATTGCAGGCAACTGGACGGACAACCGCTTCTCAGGCAACAGTTCTGACGTACTTGCATCAAGATAATAACTGATCTTTTTAGAGATCCGAACCATTTTAGCACTTAAATATACTATAAAACACAACGAAACATTGTTCCAAAAAACAATAACCGCATTTCGATCGAGGGCTTACTCCGACATTTTGCCCAAATCTTTGTAAAACAGTAGTAAATAGTAATTCATAACATCCTGGATAAGTCCAAAAGATAATCGAAATAAATAGTTTTTAATGGAAATAGGTGGACTCCCAACCCGTCAAGGGATTAGTGATAACCTCTTGCTGGAAGGGAGTCTTTTTTGAAAGACCTAAGAATAAATCTTTTACCACGACGACACACACTATGAAAAACGAAAGGGACTTGGCCCATCCCCACTATAGGATCTGAACCAGACAGGAGGATCCAACAAACAGAGATGAAAAGCACAAACTTATAAAATGAAACGGAATAGATTGATTATGATAGGTATCAAATGTAGTAATAAAGAATATAGTTGGATAAAATGATTTTCAAATGAGTGTAATTGTTTGTGAGTAAGAAGGTTTTGGTTAGGATTGTTCCTTCCGGTGGGAAGCATAGTAGAAAACAGAAGTAAGGAACGAAGGGATTTGACCTCAATTACTCGGCGGGAGCCGAACATTGAAAGTCAAATCCCTTTTTTTTGTGTGGTCTTCACCGGATTCTCCGCCATTTAATCCTACTTTCTCACACTCGTTCGATTTGTGCAGATTTTTCTGATTTCTTTGTTTGAATTCAGCGTGCACGTTTCTTCACGATCATGTCGCCCACATAGTCCCTGCCCAAGGCACCTGTGAGGATGTAGGCAATGCAGGTGTCGCCCTGATACACACGGTTGTAGAAGGCGAAAGGCTCGCTGCGGCTGATGGTGTGTTCGGTGGCGTTCTCCCCCTCATCGAGGAAGCGGAACTGCATCTTATACTCATCCGTCGTCTCCGTGTGCTCGGTCACATACTCCTTCTCGTTGCCGAACACATCCTCGCCCGTGCGGTAATCCTTATGTCGTCTGGTGGTCTTGTTGTGCTGGTGGAAGGTGATGACACAGGGTCGTTCCACGGCAGTCTTGTCCTTCGTCAGTGCGTAGTTCAGGTTGTTGTAGGCATTGTCTATGCACACCCCCGCCAAGAACAGCAACAGCACGAACGCCAAGATGATGACCATGGGGAACCGCAACTTCTTGATGAAGATGCACAGGAGTCCCGGGCAGCAGAGGATGCCGCAGATGGTGGCGGCAATCGTGGCGATGGTGTCGCCTGTGTCGTCGAGGGTCAGCACCGAGTTGGGCGGTGACGGAGTGAACACAAGAAGTCCCACACTCACACCCACTACGATGAGCAATCCCACGAGCCATTTCCGCAATGGCCCTTCTACGATTCTTTCAATATCCATATTTTCAGGTTTATTTATTAGTAGTTAAAGGAGTTAGAGGGAGTTATCGCTCCGCTCAGGAGTGAAAAGCCGAATACATTTTATCTGAATCCGCTGCCGCCGCCGCCAGAGTGACCGCCACCACCAGAGTAACTGCTGTGTCCGCTGCTACCGCTGCTGCTGGAGTAACTGCGTGATGAACTGTCGTCACTGTCGCTGGAGTAGGAACGGCGCTGTTCACGCTCGTAGGCAGTCTCGTACCTGCGTGCCGAGTAGAGCGAGGAGGCAAGTGCCGTGGTGATGGGCCGGAAGTCCGCCACCACTTGGGTGGGCGGGATGAGTTGGTCGAGTTTCGTGGCGTCGGGTGCCACCGTCTTCATGTCTTTGCGCACCTGATCGGCAATGCCGTAGAAGGAGGCGAAGACGAGGTACTCCTTCCAGAGTCCCACCTCCTCGATGTGGTGTTCCTGCACCAGCGAGAAGTCCTTGAGATAATGGGCGAAGCCCACTACCTGCTGCACCTCATTGGCTTTCAGGGCATCGTCATTCTTGCGGCAACCAGCCACCATATAGAGGGCGTCCGCCATGGGACGCAGGCTTTCCAGGTTCTTCTTCACATAGTCCTTCAACTCATCGGGTTGCAGGAGATGGTCAGCGTTTGCCGCCTGATAGAGCAAGTCGTGCAGCATATACTGGATGCCGTCGTCACGCATGAGTCCCTGATACTTCCACTCCAAATCACGTTTCCGGGCACCATATTGCTTATGGCCATAGTCTATGGTTGCATTCTCCGTCACGTCCAGTTCGGGCACTTTGGGTGGCATTTGGGGTTGATTGATGCGGAAGAGTTGGCGGGTCTTGCCATGCTTGTCGGTGTCATAGTCGAGGCTGATGCCACCCTGGTAGAACATACGGAGGATGAATGCCTCGTAGAGGTGCTGCATGCTGAAATCGATGCCCTTGATGGGGTTGTTTTGCGATGCCGTCAGAATCTGCTGCACGGCTGCCAGCACGGCACTCGAACCGAGCAGGTTGCCCTGCATGGGCAGTTCACGCCAATACGGCAGTTCGTTCCACTTCTTGCCGCCCATCATCTCTGTCAACTGGGCGAAACGCTTCTTCTGCAATTTCTTGATGCCAATGTGGGCGACTGCTACATCTTTGGCTGCCCAGCCGATGAGTCCGACAATGAGCAGGAAACCGCCAATCAGTTCCCAGTCGAAGCCGCCGCCGTCTTCCTCGCCCGTCATCAGCAAAGTGCTTCCGCCTTGGTTTTCATGACCTGTACCCACTTGACCGCCCATCAGCGAACTGCGCAAGGCACCATTCTCCAAGGTGTCGCCCATCGCCACTGCGATGTCGTATTCGCTATCGACGAAGGCTGGACGCTTGACCAGTTCCTTGAACGTGCCTTCCTTCTTGACGGAAGGATGCAGCAGACCTTTTCTCAGTTCCACGAGCATGATGACGGCATCGCCGTTGCGCATGGGAGCATCTTCTTCAGTCCGTGCCCACACATAATTGGAGAGGCGTCCCTTCCAACCGTCGTAGCCGAAGGTCCAGACACGTGCGTCCTGCCAGGCAAGGGAGTCCGCCTGCTCCACGATGACATTCACCATGGCGAAGGCGGCAGGCGAGTTGGCTGCCTCGTAGAACGAATGGCAGAAACCGTCGTAGTCGTCGTAGGACTTGACCAAGTTGGTGAGCGTGTAACCGATGTAATAGGTGCGATGCCCTGCCCTGCCGATGCCCCAGCAGAGTTCCACGCCCTGGTCGGTGCGGTGGTAACCACACTTGCGGGTCTTCGCCTCGCGGCTGCGGTCCACATCCCACACTTCCTCCACCTGATAGTCTTCGCCGTCCTCGTCGAAGACCTTCAGGTCCTTCACCTCGATGTCGCCCATGTTGTTGAAGGGGATGAAACCTTCCGTGCCCTGCTCACTCATCTGGCAGTCACGCTTTTCCATCACTTTGGCATCGCCGTTGTCCTGCAAGTGAACCAGGATAAACACCGAGTCAATCTGGTGCTGGGCGAAAGCGGGAAGACCCACGATGCCCATCAGGCACGCGAGTCCTGCAATCAGCAGCCTTCTCATTTTGTTCCAAAGAGTTCGGGCATGCCCTTCTTTTCCTTGCTGTCCGCCGTCAGGTAGTCCCTCACCTCGAAGTGCAGTTGTCCTGCCACCATGCTGGTGGGCCACTGACGCACATAGCGGTTGAAGCGCGTGGCGCAGTCGTTGTAGATCATACGTGCCATGCGCACATTCTCCTCATAGCCGTTGATGCTGTTCATCGTCTTCTCATACAGGCCTGAAGCCTTGAGTTCGGGATAAGCCTCGTTGACAGCCATCAGACGGCCGAGCACCTCGGAGAAAGCATCCTGCTGCTCGTTCACGTCGGCAGCCGTACGGATTTCCACGCCACGGCGGGCAGCGATGGTGGCAGCCAGTGTCTCTGCCTCATGCTGGGCATAGGAGGTGGCAGCATTTGCCAGTGCCAGCAGGGCGTCCCAACGCGAGTTGAGTTGCACTTCAATCTGGCTCAGGGCGTTCTTGCACTTCTCGTCCAAGTTGACGAGTTCACGTTGCGTCTTGATGTAGCCATAGATGGCACCTGCCAAGAGGGCAAGCACGATGACGAAAATCAGAAATTCAGTAGTAAACATATGGTAAAGTTTAGAGTTTAATGTGTAGAGAAAGAAGACCCCTCCAACTCCCCTGTTGAGGGTAGATATGTCAGGGTTAAAGTCAAAGTTGAAGTCAGGGTTAAAGTGAGGGTTAGGGTTCGTTAACTCCCTCTACCCCATCAAGGTTTTGACGATGTATAAGCAGTAGATGGTGAGCAGGATGGCACCTTCGTAGCGCACAATCTTGTGGTGCGTCTGCAGGAAGAGCCACAGCACCAGTCCTAAGCAGAACATCACCGCATAGTCGATGGCGAAGGGTGTCCACGCATTGTGTATCGGTGTGATGGCACTTGCCACACCCACCACCGAGAGGATGTTGAACGACACCGAGCCGATGATGTTGCCCACCGCCATGTCAGTCTCGCCTTTCCGTGCCGCCATCACCGAGGCGAAGAGTTCGGGCAACGACGTGCCCACCGCCACTATGGTGAGACCGATGATGCGTTCCATCTCCTCTTTCGCCACGCCGAAGTACTCGCCCAGTTCCATGGCGATATTGCTGGAACCGTCGATGAGCAGGTCTGCGCCCCACACCATCGCTGCCAGCGACACCAGCACATAGAGGATGGCGCGCCACAGGGGCATGGAGGGAGTCACGACCGCTTCCGCCTCGCCCTCCGCTTCCATCCGTTTGGTCTCCTTGCGCGATTGCCTCACCTCCCAGGAGATGAAGCCCACAAGCAGGAGCACCATCGCCACGCCCTGCCACCGCTGGATGGTTTCGTTGGTGAACGCCATCACGATGAACAGCACCATGGCGAACAGCATGAAGGGGATGTCGATACGCATCATCTTCCGCTGCGACGGCAGGGGGTGAATCAGGGCAGTCACGCCGAGGATGAGGGCGACATTGGCGATGTTGGACCCTGCCACATTGCCGATGGCAAGTCCCGACGAGCCCACCCACGCCGCCTGCGTGGAGACGAGCAGTTCGGGCATCGACGTGCCGAAGCCCACCACGGTGATGCCGATGACCATCGCGCTCAACTTGGCGCGTTGCGCTATCGCCACAGCACCGTCTATCAAGAAGTCGCCCCCCTTCACGAGGAGGACGAAACCGAGAATGATGTATATGATGTTAAGCCACATAATCTTTGTAAATCGTTTGCAAAGTTACGATTAAGTGAGCACAATACAAAATAAAATCACTTTTTATTGATATTGTCAATTGTAAGTACTTTCGAGCGAAGCGTTTATGGCTTCTAAACAAGTATCTGAAAAAAAGAGGCGAGAATTTCTCGCCTCTTTGTCATGATATATATAAAGCCTACTCGCTTACGTATAGTTTGAATTTTCCATCATCACTATTATTCCAGATAATATGTATTTCTTTGTCTTCGCCATATGGACTAAAGATGTTCAAATTACTGATTGTATATGAACCGGACGCACCCGTCGGAGCACCAATTGCTCCCCAAGGCCTGTATATCCTAAATGCCGCATAACTATTCGCCTCAGACCATTGAAGTGTAAGCGTTTTCACATTAGACAATAGTGTCTTAGTTCCATACTTCACATCATACGTGTTATCATCTTTGGCATCTAAAGTAAATGTGTATTCATGTTGATTTGTTTCATCAACAAGTATACCTTCTCCGCTTGGCGTGTCATTTCCGCCTTTATCCACTTCGTCGCCATTATCGTCACCCGTCTGTTGCTGGGCACCTGTTGCGGTGAGCCAGTAATTTTGGGAGGCTGACTTGTAGGTGTCATCGGCAGCCTGATTGAGAATCAGGTTGGCACTACCAGCCTTCACACCTGTGATGGTCAGTATGTTGCCGTTGACGGAAGCCGTGAAGTATTCGCTGCCCACTACCGAATAACTGCCTGAACCATCCGAAGTGATGGTGTAAGTCTTGGTCTCGCCCGCTGCGATGTCGGGGATGTTATAGATAGGAGTGCCATTGTCGTAGAGGGTGATGTTGTTGTCCTTCTTGCTGCTGTCTTCGCTGCTGGTGCCGCTGTTCACATAAACATCCACATTGAGCAGACCGCCAGGGGTGGCAATTCTGATGTGCATGAGGGTGCGGTGGTTCGCCTGCAACGTCTTAAACTTGGTGAAGGAGCCTGCCACTGGTTCTTGTTCGCCCGTGCTGGTCGATACGCAGAACACCTTGTCAGGATAGTTCGTGTTGACGTAGTCGAGGAGGTCGATGATTTGTCCATTCTGCACGTAGATGTCGCCTTCCTGCTTCAGTGCAAGGGTTGCCTCTGGTTGCTTCTTCTCTGGATAGACGCTTGGCACCATGTTGTAGAAGGTCACGTCGGCAGTGGGGTTGCCCGACTCCTGAATCTCGAAGGAAGTCATCGTGGCTGGTTGATTGCCCAGCACTCTGGTGGTTAACTTCTCGGTGGAGACGAAGCCCTGCGTGCCTGGCTTGGAGAACCAGTCCTTCTTGGTAGTCTTGTCACGTGCCCAATCTTCAAATTCTTCATACACTTTAGCAATGCTGATGCCTTCACCTGGCCATTCCCACACGCTTGCCATCTTCTGTCCCGGTTCGGGATAGTTGGTGATGACGTATGCGAATGGTACGCAGATGATGTATGGAGCCTTACCTGCTTCGGGTGCCCTCACGTCGGTCGCCTTGTCGAAGGCTGGGTCGTCATAGTTGAGCACTTTCGCCATCGGCTCTGTGCCTGCTGGCAACACGCGGATGGTGAAGCCGCCCATGTTGTTGGAATTGCTGATGTCCTGGCTCAAGCCCCAGTCCCTTGCCACATTCACTTCCACCTTCTGGGTGGCAATCTTCAGGTCACCGTGCAGGTTGATGGGCTGGTAACTGCCGCTGACTGCTGGACTGGCATCGAGCAACTGGTGAATTTCACCGATGCAGGTCTGACCGAAGAAGAGGTAGGATGCGAGTGTACCGCCGGCTGCCAACGGAGTGACCGTCACCGTGTTTGCGCCAGCCAGACGCTCCACCTTCACCACCACGTCGTTGTAGTCGATGTCAAAACCACCGCCGAGGTCCTCACCTGCCAGAATCCAAGCAGCAGGACTTGCGTTCTGCAGTTCGCTCACTGGCACCACTGAGTTGATGCCCTGCGAAATCTTGATGATCCAGTCGTTGAAGATCCAGTCACGCTCCACGTCCATGTTCTGATTGGCAGGCTGGTCAGCACGCTTCTCTGCATAGAAGTCGAAACCGAGGTAGAGACCCGACTTCGTCACGCCGTCCTCTGTCCAACTCACACGCTTCATGATGTAGCGGGGCTGGTATTCGTTGCTCTGTGCGTTGTGATATTCAAACTGCTTCACCCAGTGCTTCGTCACACCTTCGATGGTCACGTCCTCGGTGGGACAATCCGTCGGGTCAATGCCACGCATGAGGGTCAGACCGATGATGGGGTGCTGCTGCTCCGTGTCGTTGTCGTCGTATGCCACCGTCTGCTGGTTGCCGTTGTTGAAGTCGTTGATGTGGATGTAACCACCGTCAAACGCACCTTCAGTAGCCGATTTGTCCCAAATCAACAGGTGGTTCATCTTGTCGCTTGCCACGCCAGTCTCCTGGTTGAAGGCATCATAATACTCTGCCTCACCCTTGTACACCTGCTGCACGAACAGTTCTGTCCAAGGCACCAGCACCTCATTGTAGGCGCCATAGTGCTGCTTGCTGAACTCAGCCACCACGGCTTCACGTTCTGCGTCGGTGATGTTGGCTGGCACCACATAATCCTTTGACCACAGGTTGCGGTCCACATATTCGCCGCCACGGGTGCCCATCTCTTCGCCACCCACAGAGGTCATGTTGTCGAAATTGACGGTTCCGCCAATCAAAGCACGGAGTGCCACGTCGCCGTCGCTCACCACGAGGTTCGGCATGTCTTCCAATATGTCAAACTCGAGTTTCTTCGTGCCGACCACATTCTTGAAGGCACCTACCTGTACGAAGGAGCCTTCCTTCTCCGTATAGACGTTGATGTCCTTCAGGTCTGAAGTGGTCACCGTCACGGCTGCGCGTTCAGCGAGGTTCCAGTCCTGGGTCTCGTCAAACGAGCCAAACTCCTTGGTGAAGTCTGCATTAAACTTGATTTCTTTCTCTGAGTACCCGTTGTCGTAGTCACTACATGCAACGAAAGCCATTGATGCCACAGCCAGTGGCAACAATAATGAAAGTGTTTTTTGAGTTTTCATACTATTGAGGTTAAATTGTATTTTCTGTATTGTATTAAGGTACACACATATTATATATACATGTGAATGTGCAAATATAAGGAATTGTATGTCTTTTTGCAAGAAAAATGCAAGAAAAATTAAAAAAGATGAACTTTTCAGACAAAAAGAGCCTCTAAATGACAATTAGATGTGTCAATTGTTGTGCTATGCCTCACTTGTCAAAAGTCGATACGGTGCGCATCACCACAATATGAATCCACAAAATCCGTTCAATCCGTGTTCTTCGTTTCATTTGTGCGGCAGAACCATAAGCATGACAAAACACATGAAAACATAAGGTGGAAAACAGAAAGCCGTAACTTTGCATCGCCAAACGAAAAGGGCGATACTTTATGGTTAATAACTCAAGTTTCGCAAGTGCTCAACTTCTTTGGAGTTAAAGTAGTTAGAGTAGTTAAAGTAGTTAAAGCCAAATGTGATGCTGGTGTCAGAGTATTGGCTTTTAACTCCTGAGCGGAGCGATAACTCCTTATAACTCCTTTAACTCCAAAGAAATAAAACATACGAAACTTGAATTAATAATTAAATCCCAACAATACCATGAACAAGAACATCTGGACATTGATTGAAATCTTTTGTTACATCTTTAAAATGCTCATCGAACACTATGACACGAGGACAACGCAACCACAATCCCCTGAACATCCGCAGGAGTGACGGCACCCGGTGGCTCGGACAACTGAAACAACAGCATGACCGCGAGTTTGTGCAGTTCCAGAGCGACCTCTTCGGATTCCGTGCTGCCTTCCGCATCCTGCACACGTACATCAAACTGTACCACCTCCACACGCTCAAGGAGATCATCTACCGATGGGCTCCGCCAGAGGACGGCAACAACACCGTCTCCTACATCGCCACGGTGAGCGAACGCAGCGGCATCAGACCCCTCGAACGACTCGAATGGGAGAATGAGGCGGCACTCGTCGCCATCGTATGCGCCATGGCATACGTGGAGAGCCGCATGACGGACCTCGACATGGGACTGGTGAAACGGGCGTATCTGCTCGCCTGCTGATTTAAATCGAACAAATCCGCTTAATCCGCTTCATCCGTGTGAGAAAATAACACCTTCATAGACTACGAAGCACACAAATATACATATCATGCACATTCAACTTCTTCGATACCACCACTCTCCGCAAGGCATCTGCAGCCAACTCATGTTGGACGGAGCACCCTTCTGTCATGCCCATGAACCTCACAGCACCGTGCAGTCACGCAATGCGCTTCCTCTGGGCACATACGGGTGCAAGTGCTTTGCTTCCCTCCTCTCACCGATGACCCTCAAAGTGTGCCGTCAGAAAGGCAAAGCCCTCATGATGTTCGGCTGGGATGCCCTCAAACAATGGCAAGGCAGCATGATCCTGCTCGGAAAAACTGACCCTGCCCTGCCCCCCGAAGAACAAATGCTCACCTGCCAGCAAGACACTTTTGATGCCTTCACACAACACGTGTATGAGGCATACGCAAAGGGCGAACCCATCACGCTGGAGGTGAAAAACTCTCAACTTATTGTTTAACTTTTAAAACCAATTCAAGATTATGGGACTTCAATTCCGTAAAGCAAAAATGGCACTGAATTTCCGCGAAGGAAAGCCAGAAGTATTCAAACTCCGTCAGATCGTTTTCCCTGCTGTCACGACCGACCAACTCGTGGCTGAGTGTGCAAACTCCTGCGGTGTCAACCCTTCACAGACCAAGGCAGTCATCGACGCCCTCGTCAACCGTATCGTTCACTACATGGCTATCGGCCACGGCGTGAAGATGGGCGAGTTCGGCTCGTTCAAGCCCACCTTCACCTCCAAGACTGTGAAGGCACTGAACGAACTGGAGGGTGACGATGCCCTCAAGACCATCAAGGTGAAGAAGATCCAGTTTCATCCTGGCAAGGCTTTCACCCAGATGCTTGACAGTCTCAGCGTCACCAGCGCTGGCGAAGCACTCGACGTGAAGGAGTGAACACGGCACATGCGCTCTTTGACAGACTGTACACCACTGACTGAAAGAGCATAACAAAGACGGGCGCGACATCACGTCGCACCCGCCTCCGCAAATGAAAAATTCAATTTTGTAGTATTTTTTTTACTCAAGTTTCGCAAGTGCTCAACTTCTTTGGGAGTTAAAGGAGTTAGAGGAGTTATCGCCGCTCAGGAGTTAAAGCCGATACCATGCACATGAGGAGTTCCCACCAGCCAAAGTATCGGCTTTAACTACTTTAACTCCCTCTAACTCCTTTAACTCCAAAAAAATTAAACATACGAAACTTAATTTTTTATGTCCTATCAATAGAGGTTGCCTGTTGCTGAGACACCATTGTTTGTCCAATCCTGTGACTTGCCAAAGTGATAGACAGAATTTTCACCACCAGTCGCCCAAGAATCGAATAAGGTGTAACTGGTCTCAATCTGCTTGCGCTCCTTCATCCAGCGCACCGTCGTGGCATTTGTCAGGTTGCCGTCGATACAGATCTTCTGTGGTGTAGGATTCTTCTCGGCTGTCAGCAGCACGAAAGCGTTCTTGCCCGAAGCAGTCTTGCGTGAATTATCCCTCGAAGTGACGAGGATTGGGATGTTGTCGGGGTCAGTGCCTGCGGCTCCTGTCAGCCAGTTGCCACTTGCATCCTTCATCTCAAAGGTGATTTCAACAGGGTCGGCTGAGATACCGGCTGCCACATTGACAGGCTGATACAAACTCGTGCCCATCTTCTTGGCGTTTCCGCCCTGCAGGATCTGGTGAGCCTCACGGGAGATGTCCTCCGTGTGAGTGCCTACGTAGATAGGCAGCGTACCACCTGCAGCCTGCACCTTGATGTGAGCGGTGTACTGATTGTCCGTTCCTGTGAAGTAAACGTCAAACACAAGGTCGTTGAAGTCGTAGTCGTCGGTAGAACCAAGGTCCTCGCACATGACGCGGTGCCAGGTGTGGTTCTCGTAGAACTCAGGATTGCCCGGAGAGAGTTTCAGGATCCAGTTGCTGTAGTAACCGTCGGGCTTAACATCAATCTTCTTCACCTGGTTATTGCCCAGATTCTCTACCTTGTGCAATTCATAGTCGAAGGCCAGATACCATCCGTCATAGTCCAAACCTGTGCGTGGACCCTTGAACTGAAGATGGACGAGCACATATTTGTCATAGTCAGCATTATCATCCGAGTTATGGTAAGAGAAACTGGTCGTATAGCCCTCACCGTTCTTATAGACCGTCAGGCCGTTGACATTTTGTGAAGGTCCCTCGCTGGTCCAGTACTTCAACGTGCGGTTTGCATAATGCGTTGTGCTGGAAGCCAGTGGTGTAGTGTTGGTTGCTGTGGCTGCTACAGCACCTCCACTTTCAGCAATCTGGTTGGCTTTCTGCTTGTTCAGGTCGTTGTTGTGCTCCCAGAAGTCGGTGCCGTCCGACTCATGTGTCTTGACAGAGAAGTAGTCCATGCCATAACTGATGTTTGTCGTACCATCTTGACGGAGGAAAGTGCCATTTTCATATAAATTGACAGAAACCACTCTTTGTCCACCCGACTCATCCTTCCATTCGCCATTAGGATACGATACACGGTCCTGATCCTGCGAGATGTCCTGCACAAAGTATTCCGTGAAAGGAGGGGTCTCAGATGTGATGTTGGGATGCGTGCGGAACCACCAGGACACATATTCTATTTCCTCGTCAGTCACGTCACCGGCAGGCTGCACCTGACTGTTCTGCATCTTGCTCAGGATTTGCTCTTTGGTGTAACCAACCTGCTGGTTGTTCTCTTCAATGTAGTACTTGCCATCCACAGCCGACGGGAAGCCCGGGATGATGTAACCTTCTTTGGTGGTGTAATCATAATAGGTGTAACCATCGCCTTGAACGCTTGTGCCGACTGTTGTAGCCACATCAACTACCACATTATTATTATCCTTGACAGCCACAACCCATTGGTTGCGGTCCACCTGCACGGCACGTGTGCCCATCTCATCCTCACTACCCTTTGCACCGAAGCCCCAGGTGTGGTCTTTGGCTGGTTCACCGTAGCGGTTGATGAAATTGGCGGTGTATTCCTCAATGGTCTCAATCTCGGCATCGGTCAAGTCAACCGCCTGATCGGACATACCGGGATCATACTCGCTACAGGCTGCCAACAATCCAAGGGCAGCAACCGCTGAAAGATAATGCTTGATGTTCATAACATTCATTTTTTGATTGTTATACTTATGTTTATGTTTCTCCGCTTGAGATTAAAATTCAGTCCCTCACATGGGATGTGTGTGTTTTCGCATCTGGACGGGGCAAGTACCTATTGCTTGATGTTACCGTCTCACATCACTCTGATTTTCGATGCAAATATACGATTTCGGTGCAAAGTTACAAACTATTTTCGGAAATTTTATTAAAAATTTGCGCTTTTTTCACTAAATAAACCACTTTTTTCTTCTTTTTTATCAATTTTGTTTTTTCCGAATTGAAAAAATACTTATCTTTGTGACGAATTAGAAAGCATCAGTGGTTTTTCCACACAAATCCATCATTTCGTCAACCTCAAATCAAACAAGATATTGGATTATCACGCATTTATAAACTCAAGTTTCGCAAGTGCTCAACTTCTTTGGAGTTAAAGGAGTTATAAGGAGTTAAAGTAGAAGCCGATACTTTGGCTGGTGGGAACTCCTCATGTGCATGGTATCGGCTTTAACTCCTGAGCGGAGCGATAACTCCTTATAACTCCTTTAACTCCAAAAGAAATAAAACATACGAAACTTAATATATAATACTTAATATATAATATTATGAAAAGAATACTGACTTTTACATTACTGACACTGATGGTGCTTGCTACACAGGCACAAGACCTGGATGCCGTGCAAAAGGCTGCCGAAGAGGCAAGAAAAGCAGAGCAAAGAGCCGCCGAGGCGAGAAAGAATGCCGAAGAGGCTGCCAAGAGAGTAGAGGAAGCACGGCAAAAGGCTGCCAAGAATGGCAGAAACGTGAACAGGAGAACCAACACGGTGCCGACGGAGGAGTTTCTGAAACTGGTGGAGGAACAGCAGCAGATGAAGGATAAGGCGCGCGGAAAACGAGAGGGGCGAATCGGCAGGACTGCCACCGACACGCTCCGATGGCTCAGGAATCAGGAGAAACTGTACACCTGGCCACGCAAGTGGTTTGCGGGCGGCAACCTCTCCGCCAACCTCTGTGTGGGCGATAACATCACCGACCACCCGCCTTTCCGCTATTTCGGCGATGCCATGGGTCTGGGACTGGAGGTGTATGGCGGCAGATATTTTGACCGCAAACTCGGTGCACGTGTGGGTCTCGGCATCCACAACGTGAAGAATCGTGTGGATTTCGAGACGGTGGAACAGGCGTGGCAGGGACCGCAGATGGTGCATCACGTGGCGAACGGAACGGATGCGGAGGGCAACACGATTTATAAGGATGTGCCTATCTACACGGGCAACGGCTTCTTCCGTTTCATGGCCATGGAACTCTTTGCCGACGCGATGTTTGACGTGACGGGTGTGGCACTGACCAACAAGTTCTACCCGCTCCACGTACAAGTTATCTTAGGTGTGGGCATGATGATGTCGGGCAACAAGTCGCTGAAGAACCCGGGCGAACTGAACTCGCTGCCACAGACTGCCTTCGACCCCGAGAACCCCGACAAGGCACTCTTCTACATCGTGGATGGCAAGACGACGGGTGCGGCAAGTTTCGAATCTCGTGTGCGCGACCGTGGCACCCATGTGGGCATCGCAGGCAGACTCGGACTGATGTTCGACTACCGCTTCAGCAAGAAACTCTCTGCCGACCTCGAAATCATGACCACCGTGACCGACGACAAGTTTGAGGGCATCAAATATGACGAACCGTTCGACATCCTCATCAAACTTTCCGGCGGAGTGAGATATTATTTTTAGGAGAAGGAGTTAGAGGGAGTTAAAGTAGTTAAAGCCGATACTTTGGCTGGTGGGAACTCCTCATGTGCATGGTATCGGCTTTAACTCCTGAGCGGAGCGATATTCTTTGGAGTTAAAGGAGTTAGAGGAGTTAAAGTAGTTAAAGCCGATACTTTGGCTGGTGGGAACTCCTCATGTGCATGGTATCGGCTTTAACTCCTGAGCGGAGCGATAACTCCTTTAACTCCTTTAACTCCAAAAAAGTGGCTTTAACTCCTTTAACTCCTAAGAAATGGCTTTAACTCCAAAAAAGTCTGCTATCCATCCCCTACTCCATTCCTTTCAAATCCCAGTCTTCAATGTCGCTAAACTCGCCTTTCAGGACAGCGGCAATGGCCTGGGGTTTCTTATACAGCAGAATCACCACGCTGGAAGGGTCTTCCTTCGACTGCATCACGGTGATGTCGCTGCCGTCCTTCTCGGTGGAGAGCAAGGTCTTAAACCCCTTGCCAGAGAGTTGACCGGGCAATTTCGTGCCCAGCGCCTTGCCTGCCTTTTCGCCGCGTGAGATGAGAACCTTCATGTTCTCGATGCGGTCGATGATGTCGGAAAGAAAGGGTACGTTGAACTGGTCCAACGGCAGGTTTTCCAGCATCCGCTTGGACACCACCGTCGTGTTTATGTCGCCATTTTCACTATACTTCTGCAGCACCTTGTCGAGTGCTTCGTTCTGTGCCTGCATCGTCAGTGCGGCGAAGAGCACAGCCATTGTCAAAATCAATCTGTTCATTCTCATTGTTTTTTCTATTGTATCTATAAATTGGGCACAAAGTTAGGAGTTTCTCAACAAATGAAGAAATAATTTCGTAACTTTGCAGGCAGAAAGGATTCATGACGAATGAAAACAAGACTATTTACACTCATTGTGGCACTGACGGCAGCGACACTGTTGCTCACGGGCTGCTTCTCGTCGAAACATGCCACAAAGGGCAAGAAGGGTGACAACACGGTGCTTGCCACCGAAGACCCCTTCAAGGACACGGACGAGGTGACCATCAACTTCAAGAATATGAAGGACAAGGAATGGGAAAGTCCGCTGGACGGCGCGAAAGTCATCAGTCCTTTCGGCGGCAAACGACCTAACCATAAGGGCACCGACATCAAGACGAAGGCGAAGGACAAGGTGAGGGCTGCCTTCAAGGGAACGGTCACCTTCTCAGGACAGATGAGCGGCTACGGCAACGTGGTCTTCATCAGCCACCTCACAGGACTGGAGACACGCTATGCCCACAACTCGAAGAACCTCGCCAAGAAGGGTGACAAGGTGAAGCCCGGCGACGTGATTGCCCTGGAGGGTAAGACGGGCAACGCCACCACCGAACACGTGCACTTTGAAACACGCATCGGCGGACAACCTTTCGACAGCGAACTCATCTTTGACCACAAGAAGAACGAACTGCGTAAGGTGAAACTGACGGCGAAGAAGAAGAACGGAACGATTGACATCAAAGTGAAATGATGGAAGTGAAACAGTGGAAGTGAAAGTGAAATAAAATTATATAAAAGCATGACAATGAAAGAAGTACCAGTACTGTTATTGACGGGTTATTTAGGCAGTGGAAAGACGACACTGCTCAACCGCATACTCTCCAACAAGAAAGGCATACGCTTTGCCGTGATTGTGAACGACATCGGCGAAGTGAACATCGACGCTGACCTCATCCAGCAGGGTGGCATCGTCGATCAGAAGGACGACTCGCTCGTGGCTCTGCAGAACGGCTGCATCTGCTGCACGCTGAAGATGGACCTTGTGGAACAACTCACCGACCTGGTGAAGATGCAGCAGTTTGACTACATCGTCATCGAAGCGTCGGGCATCTGCGAACCTGCACCTATCGCACAGACCATCTGCTCCATCCCCACGATGGAACCGAAGTACTGGATGAACGGGCTGCCACGCCTCGACTGCATTGTCACCGTGGTGGATGCCCTCCGCATGAAGGATGAGTTCGGCTCAGGCACTGCCCTTCAGAAACCTAACATCGACGAGGAGGACATCGAGAACCTCGTGATTCAGCAGATGGAATTCTGCAACATCGTGCTGCTCAACAAGGCTGCCGAGGTGGAACCCAACGAACTCTCACGCATCAAGCAGATTGTGCGTGCCATCCAGCCCAAGGCGGAAATCATCGAATGCAACTACGGCGACGTGGACTTCGACAAGATTCTGAACACGAAGATGTTCGACTTCGACAAAGTGGCTACCTCCGCCGCCTGGATTGAAGCGGTGGAAGGTGAACACCACGAGGAAGAAGAGGAAGAGGAAGACGAGGAGCATGAGCATCATCACCATGACGACGATGACGACGAGGAACATGAGCATCATCACCACCACCACCATCATCACCACGATGAAGGTGAAGCAGAAGAATACGGCATCGGCACCTACGTCTATTATGCCCGTCGCCCCATGAAACTCGGCTTGTTCGACGATTTCGTGGCACGTCTGTGGCCCAAGAACATCATCCGTGCCAAGGGTATCTGCTGGTTCAAGGGGGAGGAAGACATCTGTTACCTCTTCGAGCAGGCAGGCAAGCAGTTCTCGCTCAAGAACTGCGGACAATGGTACGCCACCATGCCCCAAGACCCCGCCTCTTAGCAGCCGAACCCAAACTCAAAGCCGACTGGGACGACACCTACGGCGACCGCATGCAGAAACTTGTCTTCATCGGCCAGCACATGGACAAGGACATGAAGACGTTCCTCAAGGAGATGCTCGACGGATGTCTGGCAGAGTGAGAGGACTCACGTTGATCTACTAAGACATCCGCGTCTTTCCTTTGAATCAGTTCTTGATCATTTGCTTGCGCAGTCCCCTGTCGAAGACGTGACGGTAGATTAAATGGACGATGCGGTAGGCGATGTAACTGTACAGAGAGAAGTACTTGAGCCATTGGATGACACATCCAGCGAGAGTCTCTCCCTTGGTGTCTTTCAGCAGTGCCACGTCTTCAGGGCGGAGGAGGAGGATATACCGTTTCCATTCAGCGCGAGTGAGGAGCACATGTCCCATCTTGTTGACAAAAGCAGCCACTATGGATCTGATGGCGCGCACTGCGGCAGGTGCCATGTATGGGTTTTCCTCCGATTCGAGGTAATAGTGCATGGTGGTGATGTTGAGATAGAGGTCGTTCAATTGTATGAGCACACGTTCCTTGTTTTGTGTGCGCATAATGGAAGTGCCATTATACTGCTCGTAGCGGTTCACATTGCAAGAGACACGCACCAGATGTGGATGGTGGCGATACACGTCGAAGTTGAAAATCTCATCCTCCCACACCACAATCT
>CAJOLW010000042.1 GCA_905235525.1 uncultured Bacteroidaceae bacterium | reverse complement strand
CTTCTTTTCTTGTTAACTCCATATTGATTGCTTTTTTAATTTGACAATGCAAAGTTAATCATCTTTTGGATATTACACAAGCATTTCACAAGAAAAAAAATCATCTTTTGGTGATAATTTAACATTTCAAGCATACAAAAGGCAGAAAATTTTCATTTCTGCCTTGAAAAAACAAAAAATGCACTTTTATTGTTTTTATCATAAGAGATGTTCCAAACCTCTAAATGGTAATGATCTGTTGCAAAGGTAATTAAAATCCATTTGACACCAAAAAAAATGACTCTTTTTTCGTCATAACACTATATTATCCCTGTTTTTTTAGTATTTTTACAAAAAAAATGGCAAAACAAACTTTAGTAATTGAGACAGCAAAAGAACTATCTGTTAGCGGAGGTATGATTGTTATTACCAATGGTGAGACTGGAGAAATATTCTTAAGACCAATCGAAGACATCGGGATGATAATGATTGACCATCATTCGGTAAGAGTCTCTATTCCTTTGATGGTAAGATTGGCAAAGAACAATGTTAGTATTGTGTATTGTAATGAAACACATATGCCAGTATCAATGACAATGGATTTGGACTCTAATAGCATGCAGTCAAAACGATTCCAGCATCAGTTGAATGCTTCAGCAACTCTTAAAAAGAGAGCGTGGCAACAGATTGTCGAAGCCAAAATATTGAACCAGTCTTTGCTACTCGAGAAACTTGGCAAAGGGCAGAAACTTTTAGCACAATATTATGGAAATGTGAAAAGTGGTGATTCCACAAACAGGGAGGGAATGGCAGCAAAGGTATATTGGAGATATCTAATGGGAAAAGGCTTTATTAGAGACAGATATGGCGAGGCACAAAAGATCTTTGATAGATCAATGCTGGAAGATGGCTTCTATCATCTGCATGCAAATATGTACGTTAGATACTGCACCACTGGGAGCAATGCTGCTGTGCATAGGGAAAGGGTCAAAAAAATGATACCCTGCAAATGTTGTGACATAAGCATTATAATGTCACCAGATAGCCAGGAACTAAATACATATCACAGCCTTAACCGCAAACATACGAAAAAGTGTGTTTACGACAAACCTGCAATGGTGGAGTTTTTTTAATGTCAGGAGAGGTTTCTCTTCTGTTTCGATGAAGAAAGGGGAAATACATTGGGAAACTCATCAATCTGTATAACATAACAGGCAAAAATGGTCTATTTTTTTAAGAAAATAGTCCACACCAAGTATTTTCTTTCACATTTTTCTTTTTTATTTAAGGAAATATGCTATCTTTGCAACCAACAAAACTTTTACAGCCATGAAAATTTCATTGGAAACAGAGAACAAGCAGACCGCTACGGAGTTTGCGAATGAGATTCTCGACGATGTCAGCGGGAAGAAAGTGGACACGTGGTACCATTGCCTGAGAACAGTGAAGGGTAATGCAGAGAGTTCATGTATCTATCACTATACAGACAAGGACACAAACGATGATAACAAGCGCATCAAATTTTATGTGTATGAGGAAGAAGCCGATGTGTGTCTGAAGCAAATATGGCGTGAGGGTTATACACCTGGTCGCCAGACGAAACTCCACCTCACAATCACATTGATTAACATGATTTACATTCGCTACCCAGAGAGGTTCAGAGGCATCAAGATTGAATGGTGACGACCTTTCTGAACACATGGCACCTCACCAACCAAAAAGAGGGGCATAATCAGTCAAGCGATTGATTATGCCCCTCTTTCCTTTCTGAATCATCAGGAATGTTAGATGGATATGTTGTGGAGGATGTCGAGCAGGTTGCGGTCGATGGCACGGTCCTCCTTAATAGCACGAGAGAAAGGGACATAGACAATCTCATCGTTGTCAATGCCGACCATGACGTTGCGGAGTCCTTTCAGGATGGCTTGGATAGAGGCTGCCCCCATGCGACTGGCGATGATGCGGTCGTGAGCCGTGGGATGCCCTCCTCGCTGGGCATGACCGATGATGGAGATGCGCACATCAAGTTCGGGGTACTGATTCTTGACCAGTTCGGCATAGTGCATAGCACCACCTGTCTGTTCGTTGGCTGCCACAAGCACGATGGAACTTCCCTTGGTCTTTCGGAAGCCTTTCTGAATGAAATGATTCAGTTGTTCGTCTTCCACCTCGATGGTGGGCACGATGGCTTCTTCCGCTCCTGCTGCAATGCCACTGTTGAGGGCAAGGAATCCTGCACCATCGCCCATCACCTCAACGAAGAAGAGGCGTTCGTGGCTGGTGGCAGTATCACGAATCTTATCGACGGTCTGCATGATGGTGTTGAGGGCGGTGTCATAGCCGATGGTGGTGTCGGTGCCACAAAGGTTGTTGTCGATGGTGGCGGGGATGGCGATGCAAGGGAAATCGAATTCCTGTGCGAAGATGCGAGCGCCATGAATAGTACCGTCACCACCGATGACGATGAGTGCATCGATGTTTTCCTTCACCAAATTCTCGTATGCTTTCTTTCTTCCTTCCGGGTTCTTGAACTCCTTGGATGGAGAGGATTTGAGGATGGTGCCTCCATACTGAATGATGTTGCTGACGCTCTGTGTCTCGAATTCGACGATGTCGCCCTCGATGAGTCCTTTGTAACCGTGATAGACGGCTTTCACCTTAAGTCCGTTATAGATGGCAGCACGTGTGACTGCACGGATGGCACAGTTCATGCCAGGAGCATCGTTTCCCGAGGTGATGATTCCGATTGTTTTAATTTCAGCCATATTATCATTTACTTTTTTATGATTTACAATTTACCATATCCACGACGTATGCCACCTCTTCATGGGTCATGGTGGGATTGAGCGGAAGGCTCAGTTCCTCACGAGCCAGTTGTTCAGCAACAGGCAAGGAGAGGTGGTTGTATTCTTGGTAGCAAGTTTGCTGGTGGGGAGGTACAGGATAGTGGATGAGGGTGTGGATGCCTTTGTTGAGCAGGAAGGCTTGCAAGTCATCACGACAGGATGTGAAGACTGGGAAGATATGATAGACATTGCTTCCCTCCCCCATGGGAACAGGTAAGCGTACCGCATCATTCTTGATCTTGTTGTAATATGTACGTGCAATGTCCATCCGTCGGCGGTTTTCCTCGTCAAGGTATTTGAGTTTCACATCAAGCACGGCTGCCTGCACTTCGTCCAATCGACTATTGCGCCCTTTGTGCTGGGCGATGTATTTTTCGGAGAACCCATAGTTGGCGATAGAGCGGATGGTTTGTGCCAAGGCTTCATCGTCGGTGGTCACAGCACCTGCATCACCTAACGCACCGAGATTTTTACCGGGATAGAAACTGTGGCATGCGGCATGTCCGAGGGAACCTGTGCGCCTTGTTCCGTAACGGCATCCGTGTGCCTGTGCATTGTCTTCGATGAGCAGGAGGTGGTTGCTGTCACAAAGAGTCTGTATGCTCTCGTTGTAGGTACATCGCCCGTAGAGATGCACGAGCAGGAGTGCTTTAGTGCGGGGGGTGATGGCTTGTTGAAGGGCTTCAAGATTGAGGTCGAGCGTCTGGGCATCGACATCGATGAAGACAGGCTTCAAACGGTTTTCGGTGATGGCAAGAACAGTGGCGATGAAGGTGTTGGCAGGAACAAGGATTTCATCACCTTCGCTGAGTTTTCCCATTTCCATGTAGGCACGTAGGGTGAGGGTGAGGGCATCCAATCCGTTAGCCACACCCACACAGAAGCGTGTACCGATATAGTCGGCATAGTGCTGTTCGAACTGCTGTACAGCCTGCCCTTGCAGGTACCATCCGCTACCTACCACTTCTGCCACAGCCCGTTGTATTTCATCGGTATGCAGCGCCGTCACTTTTTTCAATTCAAGATAGGGTATATTCATACGTCCCACTCATAAGTGTCATAACAGATGGTGCGTCCACCGAAACCTTCTTTCTGTGCCACCAAACCTTCGTTGAGGATGGAGCCGTCACCCTCGGTGGAGCGTCCGAAATCCATATAGGGAATGTCGGGAAAATCATGATGCATCACATAGTCGTGGATGGCATCGACGGCACCGTATTCCTTGCCTACATCGTTGGAGGAGCAATACTGACCATGCAGCACCTGTGGTGTCAGATAGAATGTCATGCCCGCAATGACCTGACCATTGAGCAGTGCATTGTACTGGATGATGTTCCGGGGAAAGCGAGCATGGAGCAGTCGGATTTCATCGAGCGTATGGACGGGATGCACTTGATGGCGGTTCATCAGATTCTCTTCAAGTATTTGCCAAAAAGGAGCGAAGTTGTCAGTACGCACTACCTCTACCCCAGCCTCTTGTGCCCGACGCAAACGTCGTCTGCGATCTTTGCGCCAACGGAGATGCTGCTGCATGAAGATGGTTGTGCCGATGTCCCGGGTGACAAGGCGCGCCTTGCAAATCCAGAATAAGGGGTACAAATCCTCTTCGGAGGGCAACTGGTGATAGACCCACGGAACGGGTTTATAAACTACTTTGCAGATGCCATTTTGACGCAGGTATTGGTTGAATTCCTCAAACAACTGGATGACATCTGCTGCCGTGACATCGACATCCATGAGCAACCCACCGTAGGTCAAGCCCTGATGGGAGTAGAGAGTGGTGTCCACAATATTGGCAGGCAGAATGGAGTGCAGATGATTCCCCACGAAGAACATGAGCGAATGGTCTTCGAAACGGTCGCTATGGTAGTCCATATAGGCGCGGAGGAAGAGGAATGTTGCATTGCGTGCCTTCGCCACATACTTGTCCCAAAGCGATTTGTCAGCAGGGGTGTATCTTCTTATCTCGAACATTTCTTATAGTTTAAGAACTCATCGTAATCGTATATGTAATCTTCTTCATCATAAAGTTCAGAAGCCAAGACCATACACACGGCTCCACTGGAGAAATCGTCCAATGTACGCCACATGCCAGGTTTGATGAGCAACCCTTGCCAAGGATGGTTGAGCAAGACGGTCTCCCTATCGGTGCCATTGTCGAGCGTAACAGTAAAACTGCCACTCATGGCAACGACGAGTTGATAGAGATTCTTGTGAGCATGTCCCCCTCGACTTTCACCACCAGGCACATCGTAGGTCCAATAGACCCGCTTGATGTTGAAGGGCACATTCTTCATCTGTTCTGCCACGGTTAGATTGCCACGCGGGTCAACAATCTTTGGCAACTCTATGATTTCGTAGTCAAGTTTGCTCATCTTCTATTCTCTTTTTACATTCTTCCATCAGCCATTTCGGAGTACTGGTGGCTCCGCAAATACCTACAGATTCGATTCCTTCGAACCAACTGAAATCGATTTCTGACGGGTCATCTATCATGTAGGTGCGGGGATTAACGGACAGACACTGGTTGTAGAGGACTTTTCCGTTGGAACTCTTCTTGCCACATACAAAGAGAATGACATCATGTTTGGAGGCAAATTCCACAATGTTGGGAATACGGTTTGCCACCTGTCGACAAATGGTATCGAAATAGTGGAAATGGGCTCCTTCCTGCATGTTTGACTCTATATAACTGACGATCTCGCGAAAACCTTCCAGTGATTTTGTTGTCTGCGAGAAGAGTTGGATATCATGGCTCAAGTCCAATTTTTTAGCATCATCCAGATTCTCTATAACGATGGCAGTTCCTTCGGTCTGCCCCACAAGACCCACCACTTCTGCATGTCCGTTCTTGCCGTAAATGACAATCTGTCCCCCTTCTTCGTATGCTTTCTTGATGCGCTTCTGAAGATTCAGCACCACAGGGCACGTGGCATCTATCAGTCTGATGTTCTGCCGCTCTGCCTTCAAGTAGGTCTGGGGTGGTTCGCCATGAGCACGGAGCAACATCTTGGTGTCGTGCAGAGAGTTGAGGTCGGAATGCTCTACGGTGGTCAGCCCCATCTTCTTCAACCGCTCCACTTCTCGTCCGTTATGCACGATGTCGCCCAAGCAATAGAGCGAATCACTCTTTGCCAATTCCTCTTCTGCTTTCTTGATGGCTGTCGTAACACCAAAGCAGAAGCCCGACCCTTCATCAATCTCAATCAGCATTTCGCTACAGTTTCTTTATATCTTTCTAACAGCCAAGCACTCTGCTCCTCACGAGTCAGTTGGGAGTTGTCGAGCACAATGGCGTCTTCTGCCTGACGAAGTGGTGCGACCTCACGATGGGAATCGATGTAGTCACGTTCTTCTACATTTTTCAGTATCTCATCGTAGTTCAATGCATCTCGCTCCGCCTGCGTTTGGGCCTTTCCCATCAATTCATCGAAACGACGCTGCGCACGAACTCTCGCCGATGCAGTGACAAACACTTTCAGTTCTGCCTGAGGAAAAACGGCAGTTCCGATATCTCTGCCATCCATCACAATGCCTTTCTCCTTGCCCATCGCCTGCTGTTGTTCGGTCAGTAAGGCACGCACGAACGGCAACGCTGCTATGGGACTCACACGATTGCTCACATCCATCTGACGAATTTCATCTTCCACCTTCTCACCATTGAGGTAGGTGTCGGGGCGCCCTGTCTCTGCATTGAACTTGAAACTAATCTGTATTTTTCCTGCATCGACAGCCGCCTTCAGTGCTTCTTCTTTAATGCCCTCATCAGGATACATGCCATTGCGCATCGCATAGAGTGTCACAGCACGATACATGGCACCTGTGTCAACATAAACATAGCCTATCTCTTTTGCCAACTGCTTGGCCATCGTACTCTTGCCACAACTGGAATGGCCGTCTATTGCTATAATAATCTTCTTCATAACGAGAAACTTGCATTTATCAATAAGGAGGAGGCTGCTATATGGTACTTTCCGTAAGCGACTCCCACCTTGAATTTTTTTACGTTGAGTCCTGCACCGATGCTGAAACCTGCCCAATGACTCTTGTCTGCCACTTTCATCTCATGTGCACGACGGAAATTGTAACCCAGTGCTATCCATGTATTCTTAGAAGGCAATATATCGGCACCCAACACAAAATGCTGGATGAACTTCACATCATCCCAATGGGTCACATCGTCGGCTGTCAACGACACACGAAGCGGAGCATTTGCAAAATCTTTGCTCAAGCCGAAAGCCAAATCGAAAGGAAGGGTTTCTTTGCTACCATCGTCGTAGAGCGACTTGATTTGTCCACCCAAATTACGTCCCACCATCGAGAATGAGAAGCCATGTGCCTCATCAAAATAGTTCAGCGCCAAATCAGCACCAATGGCCGTGCTGGAATATTCGGCATAGTTGCTCAACAAGACTTTAGCAGTGATGGCACCACTCCAATAGTCACTCAACAGATAGGAATAGGAGGTTTGGAAATTCATGTCCTTGGCAGAGAAGGAACCCATCACAGTGCCTTGTTCATCTGTTTCGTCCATCTTTCCATAATTCAATATCTGTGCGCCGATTGCCCACGTGCCTCTCTCCCCTATCGCCTTCGTGTAACCTGCCGACAGCAAGTAACTGGAACGAATGTAGGAGTTATATCCAAGCAGAATACTATTATCTGAAACATTCGTCAACATGGCGGCATTCGTCCACATCATACTTGCATCATCTTCCACAATGCTGATGTTGGCGCCACCCAATGCCCCCGAATGCGCACTCATCGGGACATTCAGAAACTGATATCCCGTCTTTCCCTCCTGTGCCCACATAATGGCAGCACAGGCAAGGAGTGCCATACAGAGAACATATCTACTTAAGTGTTTCATAATAAGTATCTAAAAGTTTCTTTGCCGCCACAAACGAGGTGATTTGTCCACCCAAAACCTCCTTTTCCATCTCTGTAATCATGCTCTTGACGGAAGGATTATAGTAGAAACTGTTCTTCAGGTGTTCATTGATGCTTTCGTACATCCAATACTTAGACTGTTCATTACGGCGATACTGGAAGTAACCGCTTTCCTTCACCTTGCCAATGTAGTCAAATATCATCTTCAACACTTTGTCTATGTTCAATTCATAGAAACCAGAATAGCACATCACTTCTGGCACGATGCCACTGTCGGGAACAGGGAAAAGATGTAAGGCATTCCGAAAGTGGGATGCCGCCAACTCTGCCTTATCCACATTATTGCCATCAGCCTTGTTGATCACGATACCGTCAGCGATTTCCATAATGCCACGTTTGATGCCTTGAAGTTCATCACCCGTACCAGCCAACTGAATCAAGAGGAAATAGTCCACCATGGAATGGCATGCTGTTTCGCTCTGTCCCACGCCTACAGTCTCCACAAAAATATTGTCATAGCCTGCTGCCTCGCACAAGATGATCGTTTCACGCGTCTTACGGGCAACACCACCTAAACTCCCTGCTGTCGGACTGGGACGAATGAAGGATTTGGGATGAACTGCCAATTTTTCCATACGAGTCTTATCACCCAATATGCTTCCTTTGGTCTTCTCGGATGAAGGGTCAATGGCAAGCACTGCCAATTTACCGCCATAATTTTCCAAAAGATGTACACCAAAAGCATCAATGCTGGTGGACTTACCGGCTCCAGGCACACCACTGATGCCGATTCTCACCGAGTTGCCAGAATAAGGCAGACACTTCTCAATGACCTCCTGAGCAATCGCCTGATGTTCGGGCAGAACGCTCTCTATCAGAGTGACAGCCTGACTCAACATACTCACGTTCCCTTTCAGAATGCCATCAACATACTCAGCAGGAGTATATAACTTCTGCCTCTTCTTCCTCATCTGTTTCAGATAGGGATTCACAATGGATGGCTGCGCCACACCTGCATTCACCTGCAAGCCTGCATATTCAGCACTGTTCTCTGGATGTTCCATATCGTTGTTCCTTCTTGTCTTGTGCTCTTGAAAAACTTCAACAGACAGAAGATTTATTTCTCAAAATGCACATTTACCACTTCCTTCGGTTTGTTTGTGTCATTGGTGATAATCAGCACACGTGGCTGCGCCTTTGACATGCCCAAAAATCTCGCATCAACTGTGACATTCATCTTCACCTCTTCGCCAGGCTGCAATTCCGTCTTTGGCAATGAGACAGTGATTGCCTGATTGAAAGCCTGTATCTTATTCAGTTTCAAAACGCCATTACCTTTATTGCTCAACTTAACCTGTCCCGTCAGTTTCGTTTTCTTTCCCAACTTACCGATATTCAGTTCCGTGGTGGATATCTGGAATTTGGGTTTTTTCACAAACTCCTCCGCAAAATGCAAATCAGGCAAAAGAACTGCAGACACTGCTATTTCGTTGTTTGAGCCAACCTTATCACCAGAGAATCGTGCCAGATAGATACTGGTTTGATTCAATCCCAAGTCCTGCAACTTGTCACTATGCAGCGTCAACTCTATCTTTCCACGACGGCCACGCGCAATCATCTCGGGATTATACTCTGCGGTGATGTAAGACGGCAAATGCATCAGCATTGGCGTATACACGGTTGAACCATTATTCAATATCTCTATTTCAGCCTTGGCTGAATCACCTGCACTCACATCCATAAATTCCACATTGTTGGTGCTCAACAAGATTTCATCAATACTATAAGGATACAACTCTTCCAAAGTCTGTTTCTCCCCATTGTTCACCAACGCCTTCATCCGAATGCGCACAGGCTTTTCGTCAGCATTGGTATAAACATCTATGTATCTGTCGAAATGTCCTAACATCATGGCATCATAAGTGATGCTAATCTCACCATCATCCCCCTTCAACAGTGGATCTCTTGTCCATTTGGGAGTCAGGCATCCACAACCAGCGTCAACATCCCGAATCAACAACGGGGTCTTATCCTTGTTTGTGAATTTAAACACGGCTGTCACAGGTTTCTTCCAAATGGTGGAACCAGCATTCACAACGGTCTTGTCAAATGATATTCTCTGTGCAAAACCGTTCAGGGTGAACACCAACCCCAACATTATAACGTATTTCCTATTCATATTATTGTCTTTCCTCATTCTATATTCTATATTGTTTTGTTTGTGTCAAATACGAGATGCTTCCTTTACATCTTGAATGTCACGAAGACCCTCTATAATCTCATCTGCCTCTTTGGTGTCATGCACATACATTTGCACAGTGCATTCAAATATGCCATTATCACACTCCACTTCAAGTTTGCGGATATTGACTCCGTGAAGTTGGGAAATCACTTGAGTCATCTCATGCAAAAGTCCCAATTTATCAAAACCTTTTACATAAATAGAGACTGGGAATAATGACATTCTGCTCATTTCCCATTTTGCTGCCAAAACCCGATTGCCATGGTTGGCTTTTAACTTCTCCGCCTGAGGACATTGCAACTTATGGATGATGATATGCTTGTCATCGTCAATATACCCCATGACCACATCACCGGGAATGGGCTTGCAACAATCACAAAGCGTATAATCATTTTGAACTGTTTCTTCTGTCAGAGAGAGCGTTTGCTTCCTATCGAAGTCAGGACCTACGACACTCCTTTTCTTGGCAAGTTGTTTGGCCGTTTTCTTACCAAAAGAGAAGATTTTTTTCCACCCTCCTGATTCAGGTTTTCCCTTCAGCACATCAAGGTCGGCACGTCCCAATTTTATCTTTCCCTCGCCTATCGCAACGTACAATGCATCAGGTTTCGACAGAGCATGCAATTTACACAACTTGTCAACAATCAAGGAGTCTCTGATAATGTCATTTTTACCAAGGAAATCATCCAAGTCTTGTTCTCCCTTTTTCCGCAGTTCACGTTCTTCCTTGCGAAGAATGGACAATATCTTGGTTGTTGCTTTGGCAGTGGTCGCAATATTCAACCACTCACGAGTTGGATGTACTGACTTTGAGGTAAGAATCTCCACTTGGTCGCCACTGTTCAACTTATAACTAATCGGCACCAACTTGTGGTTCACTTTTGCACCAATACAATGGCTTCCTACAAATGTATGGATGCTAAAGGCAAAGTCAAGAGTGGTACTGCCTGCCGGCATGGTGCGGATATCACCTTTAGGGGTGAAGACAAATATCTCTGACGCAAACAAGTTCAACTTGATCGTATCCAAAAAATCCATCGCATCAGGTTGTGGATCATCAAGAATCTCTTTGATGGTGGCAAGCCATTTATCCAACTCTCTCTCCGAAGATGTTTCAGTCTTGTCCCCATCCTTGTATTTCCAATGGGCTGCAAAACCTTTCTCTGCGATTTCATCCATGCGACGAGAACGAATCTGCACTTCAATCCATTCACCCTGCTTAGACATGAGAGTGACATGAAGCGCCTGATAACCATTTGCCTTAGGATGACTCACCCAATCACGGGTCCGATCGGGGTGAGAAGTATATATCTTACACAGTTTAACGTAAATATTGAAGCAATCATTCAACTCTGTATCAATATCCTGCGGGTCAAAGATGATACGTGCAGCCAAAATATCATAAATCTCTTCAAATGGAATATGCTTCGCCTGCATTTTCCGCCAAATTGAATATGGTGTCTTCACACGCTGCTTCATCTCATAATTAAGCTCCATGCTATCCAATTGAGCACGTATAGGGCTGGCAAACTGATCAAAAACCGTATCACGCTCAGCCTTCGTTGCTTGCAACTTCTTCTCAATTTCAGCATACTCATCTGGATGCTCAAACCTGAAACTCAAATCTTCCAGTTCTGTCTTGATTGAGTTCAATCCCAATCGGTTTGCAAGTGGCGCATAGATATATAAGGTTTCACCCGCTATCTTGTATTGCTTGTTCACAGCCTGGCTGCCCAATGTACGCATATTGTGCAGTCGGTCTGCAATCTTAATGAGTATGACACGAATATCATCACTCATCGTCAAAAGAAGTTTCTTAAAGTTCTCTGCCTGAGCAGATGCATGATCACCAAAAATACCACCTGAAATCTTGGTCAAACCATCAACTATCTGAGCAATTTTAGGACCAAACATATTTCCGATGTCTTCAACTGTATAGTCGGTGTCTTCCACCACATCATGAAGGAGTGCGGAACAGATGGAGGTGGAACCAAGCCCTATCTCGATGCAAACAATCTGGGCAACCGAAATCGGATGCATAATGTATGGTTCGCCAGACAATCGACGCACTCCTTTATGTGCATGTTTGGCGAAATTGAAAGCCTTAGTAATGAGGTCAACTTTCTTCCGATGCGGACTTGCTAAATATGCATCTATCAACTTCTGGAATTCATCATTGATCAGTTTTTCCTCTTGCTCAGTATTTGACATAATCACATCATCCATAAGTTTCCCTTTCTTTTCATTAATACTCCATACATAAAAACGGACACACTAATGGTAGAGAATCACTTCACTCGCACTTTCTGTCCCGGACGAATCATGTCACCCTTGATACCATTGAGTTGACGAAGTTTCGCAACAGTGGTGCCATTTTTCTTCGCAATAGATGATAAGGTGTCACCGCTCTTCACTGATACATTCCGCGTCTGCGGCTGTTTACGGGTACGTGATGAACGGGTTGAGCGCGACTTCTTATTATTAGAATATACGTTTCTCGTTGTACTTGTAGGAGTCTGTTCTACCGGGGTACTCTCTATATCTTCTGTAATCAGTCGCCGAGCACCAGAGACCAACACTCCATCCTTTGCATTTCCACCATAAATACTATCTTCATACAAAATGAAATCCTCTATAGAACCTGCAGGCAAACGTAATGCATAATTTGCAGGAACGATGTCCTTACGGTACTGGGGATTAATGGCTCGCAGTTCATCTACTGTGACATGGCATTTAGATGCTATTTGCGCAAAGTTGACCTCACGGCTGACCAGTACTGTGTCAGACTCTAAAGGAAGTGTTGCTTCATGGGGAACGATGCCATGTTCGCAATAGTAGTTCATGATGTATGTTGCAGCAATAAATGCTGGGACATAGCCACGAGTTTCGCGAGGAAGCCTATTGTAGATAGACCAGAAGTCGGCTCCTTCCTGATTTCCAGAACGAGTGATGGCTTTTTGTACGTTTCCCTCCCCACAATTGTATGCCGCAATGGCCAATCCCCAATCTCCAAACATGTCATAGAGGTCACTCAAATAATGCGCTGCGGCTTCGCTGGATTTGATCGGGTCACGACGCTCATCCACTAATGTGTTCACCTCAAGACCATAGCGTTTGCCCGTAGCAATCATAAACTGCCACAAACCTGCTGCGCCTGCTCTTGATGTGGCTGATGGACGAAGGGCGGATTCTATCACAGGTAAATAGCGAAGTTCCAACGGGAGTCCATAACGCTCTAACGCCTCTTCAAAAATTGGATTATAGAAATTGGCTGAACCAAGCATAATAGCAACTGAACCCTTCATGCGAGTGCTATAAGTGTCAATAAACTTGCGGGTGACATCGTTGAGGGGCATCTCTATTGTGGTCGGAATGCGAGAAAGCCTACTCACAAGCACTGAATCATTGTATGAAAGCACACGGCTCGTCCCCGTCCCCTCTGATAAAGTATTGATATTGGATGATTCATTCATCAACTCTTCCTCACTAATCAACATCCCTTCTGGCATATCAAAGGCGTCAGACTGAACACTGTCCTCAACCATGACTGCCTCATTCTGAGCATAACCCAACGAAGCATACAATACGGATAAACACGCAATAAAAGTTTTTTTATTCATATATCTCTCATTAAATTGGTTTTCAAAAATTAAAACTACATTGCAAGCCATAAGAACTAGCATTTATACCAGAGGCTCGCATCACTGAATATTTCTCATGAATGACCGTCGGATGAACTTTCATGGTCAAATCACGACTGATATCAAAACTGGACAATTCTGCATCAACGTAAGCATCGATGATGGATAGTGCATACACACCTATCATACAAAACATACTTAAATCGCGGAAACGACGATAGTAATTTTTCTTACGCTTGAAAAGGTCTTGCAATCGTTGCTTGTTGGCATTGACATCATATTGGACAGGAATAAAATTCTCGTAACTCTTGGTGTTCTCATCACTATCCATAATATCTATATATGCCTGAGAATAGTCCCTATACATCGTATTGTTCCAGGTCATTGCATATATACACCCAAGAAAACCACCATATATAAGTGGAAGTTTCCAATACTTCCGATTATATATTTGGCCACCACCCGGAAGCACTATCGCAAGCCATAATGCCTTCTTCGGGTCAGGAATAAAACGCTCTTTCACCTTAGGAAATGCGAGCGCTCTCAATGAATCTTCATGAATGGAAAAATGAACCACAGAACTATCTGCATATTCTCCCACCATATTTACATACTCATCCTCCTTCTGAACAGAATCAATGAAAGCCGTCAGAACTGCATCTCCAACATGAATGGTATCAACAACAAGCGAATCTTCCGCCATACGCATTGTACCCTCACGATGAGCACGAGCCAACGGGACATCCCCCTCCTCTGCAATCTCTTGCGAGAAAGCATTCAACGAATACAACATCTGCAGAAGAATGATACAAATCTTATATGTATGAACAAAAAACCTCAAGATTTATCTTTTTTCTTGTTTCTGAAAAAGAGAAATTATACGACGTACATCATCCATATCTTTGAACGGAATAGATATTTTACCGCCACCTCTTGACGAACAAGACATCTTCACATCCACCCCGATTCGTTGAGAAAGTAAATCACGCAATTCCTCCAATTCTCCACTCGTTTGTTGGGACATCATGGTGGAGTGCATAGGGGAAGACTTTTCTTGATTTCTCCCATTGATACTCTTTATCATATCTTCAACTTGACGCACGGAATATCCCTTATGCTGTATCTCATTAAACAACTTCAGTTGATTTTTCGGGTCGTCAAGAGCCAGCAAAGCACGTGCATGACCTGTATCGATGGTATGGTTTTGTATCGCAACTTGTATCGATGCTGGCAACTTTAGCAAACGCAAATAATTAGCCACCGTCGCACGCTTTTTCCCGACACGTTCACTCAACCGTTCCTGCGTCAGATGATATGCATCAATAAGGTGCTGATAAGCCAATGCAATTTCAATGGAATTAAGATCCTGACGCTGAATGTTTTCTATCAGTGCCATCTCCATCACATTTTCATCATCTGCGGTACGAATATATGCAGGGATTGATGAAAGGCCTGCTATCTGGGATGCTCGCCAACGCCGTTCGCCCGCAATAATCTGATAACGCCCGTTTTCCAACTCACGCAACGTAATGGGCTGAATGATTCCAATTTCTGCAATAGAGTCAGCCAATTCCTGCAATGCCTCTCCATCAAACTCGCGACGTGGCTGATTAGGATTACGCTCTATCAGATTAACATCAATTTCATTGATTGTCGATGAGCCCTCAGTCCTGACATCTTCCGTCGAAATAAGCGCATCAAGACCGCGACCTAAAGCAGAACCAAATTTCTTTCTTACCGCCATATTCCATCCATATTAAATTATAAAACTCTTTTCTCTTATTTCTCATCACGCGCCACAATCTCTTTTGCCAAAGAGATGTAATTCTTTGCCCCATTGGATGTGGCATCATACAATATACAGGGTATTCCATGGCTTGGAGCCTCGGACAATTTCACATTACGCTGGATAACGGTCTTGAAAACCAACTCTTGGAAATGGCGTTTAACATCACTATATATCTGGTTAGCCAACCTCAAACGAGAATCATACATGGTAAGCAGAAATCCTTCTATTTCCAAATTCGCATTTAACTTCGATTTGATAATCCGAATGGTATTGAGCAATTTACTAATTCCCTCCAATGCAAAATACTCGCATTGGACTGGAATAATGACCGAATCTGCCGCTGTCAACGAATTGACCGTAATGATACCCAACGAAGGAGAACTATCAATTAAGATATAATCATATTCTGCACGCAATGGATCCAAGATACGCTTCAACACCATCTCCCGTTTATTCACGTTCAGCATCTCTATTTCAGCACCGACCAAATTGATATGACTGGGTATCACATCCAAGCCATCAATATCTGTTGTATAGATGGCTTCATGTGGATCGGCAGAATTCACAATACAGTCATATATCGACGTGTCAACTTTTTGTATATCAACACCTAATCCAGAAGAAGCATTTGCCTGCGGGTCGGCATCAACGACCAGGACTTTCTTGTCCAATGCCGCCAAACTTGCCGCTAAATTGATAGCAGTAGTCGTCTTGCCCACACCACCCTTTTGGTTAGCCAATGCTATAATTTTATTCATATTTTTTCTTGTTGTCTAATAATCAAACATAAAAGGAACCATACAAGAAAGTAAATCAAGCACATAAGAGCACCACTCCATGAACTTGCTAAAACTTTCATTCAATTCTCTGTGCAAAGATACGAATTTTATGTGGAACAAACACAAAAAGAAGTGTGGAACATGAAATGTTTTTGCATTTTTTATATTAGGATTTGGAATAAAAAAAGACGACAAGAAATCTCTTGCCGTCTATCACTTTGAATAAACCCTGATTGACCTCACTTACGTTTCGTCTATCCGTGTGGCTAATCACGATTGACCTCACTTACGTTTCGTCTATCCGTGTGGTTAATCACGATTGACCTCACTTACGTTTCGTCTATCCGTGTGGCTAATCACGATTGACTTCACTTACGTTTCGTCTATCCGTGTGGCTAATCACGATTGACTTCACTTACGTTTCGTCTATCCGTGTGGGCGCTGACGGATTCGAACCGCCGACCCTCTGCTTGTAAGGCAGACGCTCTGAACCAACTGAGCTAAGCGCCCTTATTGGTCGGGATGACACGACTCGAACGTGCGACCCCTTGGTCCCAAACCAAGTATACTACCAACTGTACTACATCCCGATTTTAACTGCTCAAAAGAGTTCTCCTCTCAAAAGCAGTGCAAAGGTACGGCTTTTATTTGAATTGGCAAAATAAAACATTCTTTTTTTTCACACAAACGATAAAAATCATTTCCTGATGCATCCGATAAAGGCATAGTGCCATTCCACAAATCCACATTCTGGCATATACCTCCTATATTCTCTGTCAACGACAACTACTTCATGACGAATCTCTCTCCTTAAAAATCCATACAACACATCTAACACTCTACAACAAAAGGGATGTTAATCCGCCAACAAATACTTACAACAAAGAAGTGGAGCGCATCGACTTCGATACGCTCCACCATTTTATAGAGTCTTATTCAGATTCTTATTTCAAAGTGATGATTGCACGACGGTTGAGGTTGAATGGCTCAACTTCAGCAACGCCACCTACACCTGAAACTTCAATCTTAGAACGATCTACACCAAGGCTCACGAGTTCGTCAGCAACAGCCTGTGCACGAGCCTCAGAAAGTTTCTGGTTGTATGCAGAAGAACCAGTCTTGCTATCCGCAGAACCTCTTACGACAACCTTAGCATTTGCATTCTTTGCAGCAGAAGCAACAGCCTCGAGGTTGATAAGATCCTTCTTAGAGTTGATCTTAGCAGAGTTGAGGTCGAAGAATACAGAAGTAGAACCAGTTGTTACGTTGCTTGGAGCAACCTCTGGGCACTTGTGGTTAGCCCACTTAGCGAGTTCAGCACGAAGACGCTGCTCAGCCTTGAGCTGTGCACGGAGAGCAGCGAGTTTAGCGCATGCCTCAGCAGAAAGAGCCTCGTAGTCATCGAGAGAAACTGCCTTAGACCAGCCTGTCTTACCAATGTTATAAGTTACACCAAGGTCAAGAGATACAATCTGGTTAGACCTCCACCATCTGCTCTTTGTACCCATAGGAACGTCTTCGTTGAAACCCTCAGGAGTGAACACACATGCGAGATCTGCATAGATACTTACACGCTTAGCAATCTTCCAAGATGACTCAAGACCGCCACCAATAGCAGAAGTGTAGTTGTTTGTGCCAAAGTTACGAATCACGCCCATACGTGGATAAAGGATGAGATTCCATACACGAGTATCGCTGTAGCCACAGAAGATGTTGCTCATGTTGAACTCAGTGTCAAAATAGATAGCAGCATAACCACCCTTGTGACCATCTGGAGTTTCCCAAACGTGATCAAGGTGACGGAATGCGTGATAGAAAGCACCGTTCTCCCAGTTCACCTTACCACGTACACCAATACCTGGAGTGAACCACTTACCCAGTGCGAGGTCAAAACCATAAGTACGACCATTGTGCCAGTCCTTCTTGAAGAGAGAACCCTGACCATACATACTTACAATGTTAGCATCAACACCAGCCTGAACAAACCAGTTTGCCCAGAAAGAGTTAGTTGCTACGCTGTACTTGTTAGTTGTTGGAGTTGCAAACTCATCGCACTGTGCGTTTGCCGCAGTGCAAAGACCTACAAAGGCCAACGCCATCATTAACTTTTTCATAAAAACAAATTTTTAATAAAACAATAATTAATATTTTCTAAACTATTTTCTCTTTTTTATCAGGTGAAGGCACCTTGGGCTTGTTGCCATTAAAGCACTATTTCACACTAATCGTGATGCAAAGTTAAGTATTTTACTTTATTCGTACGCTACAAAAACAAAAAAAATGTAAAAAAAATGCTCTTTCGTGTAATTTTTTACATTTTTTTACACTTTTGCCCTCAAAAAACCTCATTTTAGAGGATTAAAAGAGTTCATTAAGGCTTTTATCCTCTATTATCGTGTAAATTAACTTGCCATCTGGCGTTCTCAAAGGCGTCTTTGTTGCAAATAAATCCCGCAAAAGGCACTCCATTTCCATCGAAGACAAAACTTGCCCATATACAATTGCTGCATTTTCCGCCATGGTCAACGCCAACGCCTCCTGTGCATCCCGTCGGATATCATTGGTCAATTCTTTGGCAGACACTACCATATCGTGAAGTAAAGTATTGATGTCAATGCCTTCCAGGCCGACAGGAATACCATTCACGGAATATGCCCCCCCCCCCAGATTAGACAGATCGAACCCCAAACTACAGATATCCTCCATCAAATCCTCCAAGACGACACAATCTGCTTTCTCAAACTGCGCCACGATAGGAAAAAGTTCTTTCTGAGACGGTCTGTTACCAGATTTGATGCATTGCATGTTCTGATCGAACAACACCCGTACATGAGCACGATGCTGATTCACCACCATAATACCATTGGCACTTGGAAGTACAATATATCGTCCCTTGTATTGAAACTTTTGCACCGTTACATCAAAAGGAGTCGAATTACCCCCCTTCTCCATCACACCATTCCAGATCGAGCCTTGAAGATGATTGTCTTCCGCAGTATCGTTCCCATTTTCGGTCGGTTCCCATGAGTTCATCTGAGCAGGCAAAGACTCTATCTCTTCATCTTTGGACACGGGTGCTGAGTACTTATCAAACAGTTTTTCCCAACCATTAGATTGAGAGTATGGTTGAGGGCTTTCTGTCTTAAACGGATTATAGGAAGAAGGAGCCAACTTGGGTTGATGCGGTATAGACGTATTTGTTCCCATGACTGGGATATCAGGTTTTCCCTCCACATCAAAATCTATCAGCGGGACATTGCAAAACTGCCCTATCGTTTCTCTCACGGCTGCTGAAAGAACCTGCCAGATTGGCTGTTCGTTGTCAAACTTAATTTCTGTTTTCGTAGGATGCACGTTAACATCTATCGTGGAGGCATCCACTGCAAAATAGATGAAGTATGACACATGCTCACCCATGGGAATCAAATTCTCATAGGCTTTCATCACTGCACTATGGAAATAAGGGTGACGCATATAACGTCCATTCACGAAGAAATACTGATGTGCACCTTTCTTTTTCGACGAGTCCGGTTTTCCCACATAGCCAGATATGCTCACCAAAGAGGTTTCCACCTCTATCGGCAACAGTTCCGCATTGATTTTCTTTCCAAATACATCAATTATTCTTTGTCGCACAGAAGCCGCAGGAAGATGAAACATCTCAACACCATTATTATATAACGAGAAAGAGATTTCCGGATGAACCAAGACAATACGCTGAAAATCTGCCACCACATTGGTCAATTCAGTTTGGTTCGACTTCAAGAACTTCCTTCTTGCCGGCACGTTGAAAAACAAGTTCTGCACCAAGAAATTACTGCCTGCAGGACATGCCACAGGTTCCTGTTTTTCAATCTTGGAACCAGCCACCTGAATCATCGTGCCCAGTTCATCCTCCTTGCGTCTCGTCTTCAGTTCCACCTGAGCCACAGCAGCGATACTCGCCAGCGCCTCTCCTCTGAATCCCATCGTGGTCAAGCAGAAAAGGTCTGACGCTTTCTGTATTTTCGATGTCGCATGACGTTCGAAAGAAAGCCGTGCGTCCGTTTCCGACATACCTTTTCCATCATCAATCACCTGCACCGTCGTCTTGCCTCCATCGGTCACCAACACCTTCACACTGGTGGCATCAGCATCAATAGAGTTCTCCACCATCTCCTTGATGATAGATGACGGACGTTGAACCACTTCGCCTGCAGCGATTTGGTTAGCAACAGAATCTGGTAAAAGATGAATGATATCGTTCACAATGGTTTTCTTGTCAAACGTTGATTAAAAGAGAACATTCCCTGTATATAAATAATGCATCAAAAGGAGCAAGAGCACAATCGCCACAATCAGCACCCCATACGACAGCGGCTTTTTGCCACTTTCCTTCCGCCGTTTCAAGTGCTTCGTTGCCTGCACAAACTTGCCACGTATATCCTCTGGGGAGAACTCTTTGGGAGGAAGCAGTCCCAACTCACGTTTCGCTCGCTCGTCTATCTCCTTCAGTTTTTCCTTTCTCGGGTCATAATAGATGTAATTATGTTGAAAACCTCTGGGTTTCCGTACCGTAAACATTCCCATACATTATATATATAATATGTGTAACCCTATCTGATTGCTATAGATTTTCCAAATTCTGTTTTGGAACCACCTTCTTCTCCGTCTTCTTCAGTTCCTGTTCCTTCTTCTTACTCCTCCATCCGAATATGTCATCCTTATCCTTGGGACGTATGTAATCAAACCATGCAAACCCCGTCAAATATCGCTTTTCCTCCGGAATCGCAAATGGCGGGTACATGACTCCTGAAGGTGTGGACATCCAAATCTTGCTCACCTTTTTGTTTGTCATAAAAAGGGTAAGTTCAGGTGTCTCTGTATAATTCATTCCAATACGATTACCATCATCTTCCTCCATGAAGTAAGTCACATACACATTCCCCTTTGCATCGTTATGTTCAATCATGCCATCCACAAAATAACAGAACATCTCCTTTGCAGCCACCTGATTATACGATACTGAATCAATCCGTTCTATCGTCATCGCCTGATTGATGATGTGGATCCAATCCACCGTGCTATCATTATTGTACACACGTATCTCCTCTCCAAACACCTGTTGACCCTCATTCCATAGAATGGGTTGACCATACAAGTACGTGCAAGAATCCCGTTCATGCGACACCAATGAGTCACACACTCCTTGGAAATCATTCCTGAACATCCTCACCTTATGATAAGCAAACAGATCTCGATATGCCGAATCTGTCTTCTGATTATAAGTCACCATCTTCAACGTATCGCCATGTACATACAAGGTGTCCTTCTCCGAGAACTCATAGCACACCGCACTATCCGTTGCCACAGCCACACCTGTCTTATCCTCATAGCGACAATAGTTGCCCGTCAGCATACATTTATTCTCCACATCAATCAGCACCACATCTCCAAATGCCTCGCTCACACCCGTTTCATCATCAAAGAAAAGGCTGTCACCAACAATGTCACGCATATCCTTATACACATGCGACCGATCCATCAAATTAGCCGCACCGGTCTGCGTGTTGTAATCTCCACGCAAAGCATACACAAATGTGCTATCCGATGAGATGATGTTCGTCTCAGACACTATCCTTGCCACCTTCGTGTCCGAATAATAGTACAATTCGTTCGTTTTCAGGTCAAACTTCGGATTTTCCAGCACGACATTATCCTTGAAAATCGCCTCATTCAAAGCAGGTGTGTATTGCCCATAATCCGAGTTCAGTACGTTTTCCCCATCATACAGCGTACCATGCCGAGGATAGAACCCCACTCCTTCCAAGCGGTCATAATCTATCACATCCGTCACCAGCCTTGTCTTTCGGTGGGTAAGCACCGCATGACCCTGTGCATGTGCCTGCATCATCGGACCATTATAAAGCAGCGTGTCACTCGTCAGTGTCAGCGTGTCGCCCTGCACCATCTTCACATGTCCATACGCATTGAAGGTATTGTCATCCTTATAGAAACGGGCACTGTCACAGTCCAGGTACATTCCATCATGATACAACTTCACATGCCCCACGAGCACATCGGCACGCACATCTTGATAGTTCTTGTACAAGACATCGCTGTGAATCAACTTCACCTCCTCCGTTGAGGTTTTTCGTGGACGGTCATCGGGACGTGACGCAAAAAGCATACAAACCGTTGACAAGCACATACAGCCTATCAACAACTTGGTTCCTATGTTTCCATGCCTTCTCAACACTAACCCTAAATCTCTAAACTCTATACTACTTAATCCAACCTGGGTACTGGAACTCACAATTCTGCCAACCCTCGTTAATATGAATATAAGTTGTCTGTTGTTTCTCTCGAATCCACTTTTCAAGTTTTTCCTCACACAACTTGTTCACCACGACGTCCTGCAATGCCTGATAATCCTCAGCCATCGTAGCACGATGGCTATTGACACGGCTCTTCAACTTCACCATAGCAACGACTTCCTTCCCCTTACGATTCACCATAATGAATGGTTTTGAAATATCGCCAACATTCATACCGGCTATTGTCCGAGCCACCTCCGACGGAAGATCTTTCATTTCAAATTTCGACAGTCCGCTTTCCCGATCATACAGCAAACCATAGTTGTTGCGCGTGTCCTTGTCATACGACACTGCTGACACACACTCATCAAACGTATAAAGTCCCTTACCTATCTCTGCCGAAATAGAATCCAAATCATTCACGCACTGCTGCAACGCTTCCGTTGACACACGAGGTTTACGCAAGATGTGGCGGCAGTTGATCATATCGCCACGCTTTTCTATCAACTGGATAATATGGAAACCATATTCCGTCTCTACAATCTTCGACACAGCATTCGGGTCAGTCAAATTGAAAGCCACATTGGCAAACTCCGGCACATACGAGCCTCTACCTGCAAAACCCATCTCACCACCATTTTGTGCCGACTCCTTATCCTCCGAATACAGCAATGCCAAGGTCGAAAACTGTGCACTGCCATTATTTATTCTCTCCGTGTATCCACGCAATTCATCCTTCACACGCTCAATCTCCTCAATGGGAATGACGGGTTCACGAGTGATAATTTGGCACTCCACCTTTGTAGGTATCAATGGAATGCTGTCCTCTGGCAAATCCTTGAAATAGCGACGTACCTGAGCCGGTGTCACTTTTATATTGCTCACCAAATTCCGTTGAACCTGTTCCACCATCTTCTTGTCCTTATACGTGTTAAACATCTGCTCACGAATCTGCGGCAGGCTCTTGCCCACATATTCCTCCAGTTTCTCACGAGAGCCATAGTTCAGAATCGCGTCATTCAATCTCATGTCCACTTCCTGAAACACATCTGCATCCGCCACTTCCACAGAGTCTATTGCAGCCTGATGCAGAAACAGTTTCTGCACAGCCAACTGCTCGGGAATTACACAATAGGGATCGTCTTCAAACCGTTGTCCCTGCTGCAAAAACTCCATACGGGCATTCTCCACGTCAGACTTCAGAATCGCCTCATCACCAACTATCCATATCACCTCGTCTATCACGTTCTTCCCCTCCTGTGCCGACACTGACAATGAGCAAGCAGCAAAGAGTCCTACAAAAATCTTACGAATACTTCTATTACTTAACATTTGACATTTAACATTTAACATTCAACATCAATGCTTATTAACCGTCTTTACCACATCATCATATACCTCCACCGAGAACTTTTTTCTCAACTTTTCCACCCACAACTTCTCTTGTGCATTCTGATAGTCTGCCACCACCTGGCTCTTCACGTCCTTCATCGTACGTGGTGCCTTCACTTTCTTGCCCCACACATCCGTCACAGGATAACCCGTCATCGGCTTCAATTCCACTTTTTGACCAAAGATAAGTTTATCCACATTTGCATTGTCACCCTGCTTCATAATACCGCGTTCCACACGCACCACCTTCACCGTGTCACTATTCAGCGACACCGCAGTCTTTGCCCAATCTTCCTCTGCCACACCCTTCAGCAACTTTTTTACCTTTTCCATCGTGACGGCATCCTTCGTATGAATCACAATGCCACAGAATCGGGGTGAATCCCATGCATAGTCCTTTTTGTGAGCCTTGAAATAAGCCTCCTGACCCGCATCATCTTGCTGTGCCTTGTCCCACACATCCTTCTTCGTCACCTCATACATCAGCGTACCATCAAAATATTCCTGCGCCAGATTCTTCAGTTCAGCATCTTCAGCCATCAGTTTCTTGTGCAGTTCGTCCACCAGTTCCGCTCTTGAAATGCCACGTTTTGTCGAGACGGAATCAAGATAAGCATTCGCTGAAGCCTCCTTGATACCACGTTGTTCCAAAAACTTAATAATATTGTCGTGGTGATATTCATACGACTCAAACGGATGGCGATCCGTCATGTAGATGATATGCCAACCCACCGTCGATTTCACGGGAGCAGACATCTCGCCAGCCTTCAACGCATAGGCAGCCTGCTCGAAGTCGGGAATCATCATGCCCTTGCCGAACTGTCCCAAAGCACCGCCACGCTGTGCCGAGCCTTTGTCATCACTCTTCTCTTTTGCCAACTCCGCAAAACGTTCAGCCAACTGCTCCTTCGGCACCGCCTTCAGCACCCCATAAATGCTGTCAATCCGTACCTTGGCAGCCGCCTGCTGCTCTGCCGTCGAATCCTGACGCATCAGCACCAGAATGTGGCTTGCCGTGAGAAGATCCTGCCCCGCATAACGAGCAGCCGTATTGTCGTAGGTCTGACGGGCTTCACGCTCTATGTATTCATTGTCCACAAGGGTCGGTACCACCATTTGCTCCTTATAGCCATCCAATTCCTTACGGATAGCACTCAGTGTGTCTATCCGCTGGCTTTCTGCCTCAGCCACTTTCAACTTGAAATCAACGAACAATGGAACATATTCCTCCACTGTTTTCTTTTCAAGCACACCATCCGAATTGTTTTTGTTATACGAATACTCAAACTCGCTCCTTGTGATATTCTTTCCGTTGATTTTCATCACGACAGGGTCGCCCGTCTGTGCCACAGCAGAGAGACCCATCATCAGAGAAGCCACTAAAAATGCTATCTTTTTCATTCTGTTCTTATACCATTTTTCCAATTTGAGTGCAAAGTTACGATTAAGTGAGCACAAAACAAAGGAAAAAACATTTTTTTACTTTTATTGTCAAACAGTACAAAACAAATCGGTCATTTTCAGATTCCCGAAAATGACCAGAACTTGACTGCTGCAACACATGACCGCAAAAAACTCACACGAACAACCCCAAAATCGACATCGTCGACGTCGGTTTGCCGACATCGTCGACATCGATGCACCGACGTCGTCGACATCGATTTAGAGGTTGTGGAAGATAATTCATGAACAATTAGGGTTCATTCGTGAACACGAATTTGTTTTTTCGAACACGAATCTCTCAAATCGCACGAATACCATCCGGATGGGTCTTCAATTCGGGCGATTTGAGAGATTCGTGTTCAAAAAACTCTATTTATATCCCTCCCCAATTCGCCCAATTCGCCTAATTCGTTGTTAAGTGAGCACCGTGCGTGCCTCGTTTCGTGCACCCAGCGCATCATATTACGAGCACCCAGCGCGAAATATTTCGCGCTGGGTGCTCGTAAAAGATATTTATTCGTCTGTCTGTTTCTTCTGGCTTTTGTTTCTACAGATGACTGTCATCAAGTGCCTTACGTACGGCAGGGGCATCCCTGTCTGTATTCAAATGTATTCTCTTTAAGTCCGTTCCGAAAAATTACCCCCCTAAAACCAATTGTAAGTCATTCAGGCACAAATTCTTGCACCCAAACATCTAAAATGGTATGTGGATAGTCGGTAACATTCGGCATCAAATTTTAATTACTGTGGACGACTATAGTTCGGTGCCTCACTGGTGATGATGACCTCATGAGGATGGCTTTCCTGCACACCTGCGTTGGTGATGCGGGTGAACTTGGCGTTGTGGAGTTCCATGATGCTGGCTGCACCACAGTAGCCCATACCAGAACGGAGACCGCCGACGAGTTGATAGACCACCTCCTGCACGGTGCCTTTGTAGGGCACGCGACCAGCGATGCCTTCTGGCACAAGTTTCTTGGTCTCGGTCACGCCGCCTTGGAAGTAACGGTCCTTGGAACCATTCTCCATCGCTTCGAGTGAACCCATGCCACGATAACTCTTGAACTTACGACCATTGAAAAGGATGGTCTCGCCAGGAGCCTCTTCGGTACCTGCCACGAGGGAACCAATCATCACGCTATAGCCACCAGCTGCCAGTGCCTTGACCACATCGCCTGAATAACGGAGACCGCCATCGGCAATCAACGGAACGCCTGTACCTTCGAGTGCCTGAGCCACATCATAGACGGCACTCAACTGAGGCACACCTACACCTGCCACGACACGAGTGGTACAGATGGAACCTGGACCGATGCCGACTTTCACAGCATCAGCACCAGCCTCAACAAGTGCCTTGGCAGCCTCGCCTGTAGCGATATTGCCCACCACGATGTCCACATCGGGGAAGGCCTTCTTTGCCTCGCGCACCTTGTCAATCACGCCTTTGGAATGTCCATGTGCGGTGTCGATGACGATGGCATCCACACCAGCCTTGACAAGAGCCTCCATACGCTCGAACGTGTCGGCTGTCACACCCACACCTGCTGCCACACGCAGACGCCCTTTGGAGTCTTTGCAGGCATGGGGCTTGTCCTTTGCCTTGGTGATGTCCTTATAGGTGATGAGTCCGATGAGTTTATTGTCGCTATCGACCACGGGAAGTTTCTCAATCTTGTGTTCGAGCAGGATGCGCGATGCACTCTCAAGGTCTGCCTGCTGATGGGTGACCACGAGGTTTTCCTTTGTCATCACATCGTCAATCTTCTTGTTCAAATCCGTCTGGAAACGAAGGTCGCGGTTGGTCACAATGCCGACCAGGGTGTTGACATCATCTACCACAGGGATACCACCAATGTGATACTCTGCCATGATGTCGAGGGCATCCTTCACGGTAGAGCCACGCTTGATGGTGACAGGATCGTAAATCATACCGTTTTCGGCACGTTTCACGATGGCAACTTGACGAGCCTGCTCCTCTATAGACATATTCTTATGAATCACGCCGATACCTCCCTCACGGGCAATGGCAATCGCCATGGGCGCCTCTGTGACAGTGTCCATGGCTGCTGTCACAAATGGAATCTGCAATTCAATATTACGAGAGAACTTGGAGGAAAGGGTGACTTCACGGGGAAGGACTTGTGAATAGGCTGGAATAAGCAGCACATCATCAAATGTCAATCCTTCCATTACTACTTTATCTGCAATAAATGACGACATAATATTTGAATATTTATTGCATGCAAAGGTATGGTTTTTTTGCGAGACGGCAAAGGATTTAGGTGAAAAATCAAGAGTGAAGAGTGAAAAAGGTGAAAATGAAAAGTTAAAAGTGAAAAATCTAAATTACCTGCCATTCGGACTGTTAGTGTCCCATAGGCAAAAGGTAACTTAGATTTTTCACTTTTAACTCTTGATCTCAGTTTGCCAGTTCGCTGATGAACTTGATACGCACAAGCCGCACATCTTCCTCGTAGATGTCACCATCAAGATTGTCGAGTGCCGTATCAATGTCGTCGGTCTCGCTGTTGCGGAAATATGAGTAAATTTCATCGATGATGTCCTCATCCATCTCTATCTCCTCAAAATAGTAGTCTATGTTGAGTTTGGTACCACTATAAACGATGGCTTCCATCTCATCGAGCAACTCGTCAAAGTCAAGTCCGTTGCTCTTGGCGATTTCCTCAAGGCTCACCTTGCGGTCTATGGCTTGAATAATCTTTACTTTCACCTTTGATTTATTTGCTACAGTTCTGACACGCATGTCAGTAGGACGAACAATATCATTATCTTCACAATGTCTCTTGATGAGTTTGCAGAACTCGTCGCCGTATCGCTTTGCCTTTCCGGCACCACCCGGGATGTTCTGCAATTCCTCCCCGTTGATGGGATAGAGGGTTGCCATTGACTCAAGCGAAGCATCTTGGAACACCACATACGGAGGCACATCGTGTTTTTTGGCGATTTTCTTTCTCAAATCAAGCAGCATGCCATACAGCACTTCATCCGCCACTCCTGTACCTCCTTGGTCGGCACTGTCATCGAAATCATCATCAAAATCATTGTTCTCCACCACCATGAAGGGTTCGGGCTTCTTGATGAATTTCTTGCCAGCCTTGGTCAGTTTCAGCGTACCATAGGATTCCACTTCCTTGTCAATGTACCCTTCGAGGCTTGCTTGAATGAAGATGGCATCCCACATGGTTTCCTCCACATCTGCCCCTGCGCCGAACTGTTCCAGTTTCTCATGCTTGTGACTCAGTATCGTCTCGTTTTCCTCACCACGAAGGATGTTGATGATATAGTCTTTCCTGAAGTTCTCCTTGACAGCCAAGATGGTTTGCAAGGCAAGCAACAGATTATCCTTTTGGTCTGTTCTGGTTTTGGGATGTAGGCAGTTGTCGCAATTTCCACAATTCTCTCGATCATATTCCTCTCCAAAATAATGCAGAAGCATCTTGCGGCGACAGACGGAGGACTCACAATAGGCAGCGGTCTCACTCAGTAGGTGGGTGCCAATGTCCTTCTCGGCAGGTGTCTTGTCCTTCATGAACTTCTCAAGTTTCTCGAGGTCCTTGTGGCAGTAGTAAGTGATGCACTTGCCTTCGCCGCCATCTCTACCTGCACGTCCCGTCTCTTGATAATAACCTTCGAGACTCTTCGGTATATCATAGTGAATGACATAACGCACATCTGGTTTATCAATGCCCATGCCAAAGGCGATGGTTGCCACAATGACATCCACACGTTCCATGATGAAGTCGTCCTGGGTTTCGTTACGGTCTTTATTGTCCATGCCTGCATGATAGGCAGCCGCTTTGATGTTGTTGGCACGGAGCACTTCAGCCAAGTCTTCCACTTTCTTACGGCTCAAGCAATAGATGATGCCACTCTTACCCGGATTCTGTTTGATGAACTTGATGATGTCCTTTTCCACCTCCGCAGTTTTGGGACGCACTTCATAATACAGATTTTGACGATTGAACGATGATTTATAATCCTTCGCCTCAGCAATGCCAAGATTCTTCTTAATGTCATTACGCACCTTATCTGTAGCCGTTGCTGTCAATGCAATCACTGGGGCATCATATATTTTTTGCGAAGCCTCTTTGATCACCTCGTCGCTGGGGAGTTCCGGCAAATTCATCACGGCTGGTTCATCTGCCATCCTTTCTCGGAGAGCCTTGTAATCCCGACGAATCACTGGCATAATCTCCAACAGGGCTTCCACAAATCGGGTGTCAAGACGGGGACATTTATCTGACTTCTCTTTGATTTGCTCCTTCATCTCTGCCATAAATGCAATGACATCTGCCAGTCCCTTCACACTATGTTCCAAAGCATTCAGTTCGCTCTTATTAACCCTCTCCGGAAACTGTTTGAAGTCTTTGTTCATTTCGTCAAACTTCTGTTTCTTCGACCGATAGGTTTCAGTCAGAGCCTTGATGGCTGCCAGTTTCTCTTTGGGAAGGAACAGTTCGATGACAGGAGCCATCGCTATCCAGTTGATGACGGGACGTATCTTTCTGTATTCAGGACGAAAGTCATGCCCCCATTCCGAGATACAATGAGCCTCATCTATCGCAAAGAAAGAGATGTTGACTTGACGGAGAAAATCCACATTATCCTCTTTGGTCAACGATTCTGGTGCGACATAAAGCATTTTGGTCTTTCCCGCCATGATGTCGGCTTTCACCTGATCAATGTTCGCCCTGCTCAGTGACGAATTGATGAAATGCGCCACGCTGTCTTCCTCGCTGATGTGCTTGATGGCATCCACCTGGTTCTTCATCAAGGCTATCAGCGGTGAAATCACTATCGCCGTACCCTCCATCAACAATGCCGGCAACTGGTAGCACAAGGACTTACCACCACCAGTTGGCATCAGCACAAAGGTGTCCTTACGGTCAAGAAGGTTTTTGATAATAGCCTCTTGGTCGCCTTTGAATGTGTCAAAGCCAAAATAATATTTCAGCGCTTGCTGGAGTGTTGCGAATTTCTTCATTAGATGCTATAAAATTTGATGTTAGAAGCAGTATTTATATGGGATTTTTCGCATTCTAAGAACAAAGTTATAAATCTGTTTTGTATTATCAAAGAAAAAATGGAAAAAGTGTTGCTTTTTTATAAAAAAATCACTTTTACTTGTCTTCCGTGCTTTCTTTTAGTACTGCCATATTAGCACTTTCCACTTGCTGGCGTGCAAAGTCGAGCGTGACAACAAACTCCTTCACGTTTGTCGATGGGACTTCAAACATGGGTTTCATCATGATGACCTCTATGAGTGAACGCAAACCTCTTGCACCAAGTTTGAATTCTATCGCTTTGTCAACTACGTAATCCAACACCTCCTCCTCAAAAGTCAGTTTCACACCATCTATCTCAAACATCTTCTTATACTGCTTGACGATTGAGTTCTTCGGCTCCGTCAGGATGGAGCGCAAGGCTTCCCTGTCAAGCGGCTCAAGATGCGTCAAGATAGGCAGACGGCCGATAATCTCTGGTATCAAGCCAAAAGATTTCAAGTCCATCGGCGCAATGTACTGCATCATGTTTGACTTGTCAATCTTCGCTACATTTCTTGCCGCATCAAAACCTACCACGTGCGTGTTCAGGCGTTGGGCTATACGTTTTTCAATGCCATCGAAGGCACCACCACAGATGAAGAGAATGTTTCTCGTATCCACCTGAATGAACTGCTGTTCCGGATGCTTACGTCCTCCCTGAGGCGGCACATTCACAATACTACCTTCCAGCAGTTTCAGGAGTCCTTGCTGCACACCTTCACCACTCACATCGCGTGTGATGCTCGGATTGTCACCCTTACGGGCAATCTTATCTATCTCATCAATAAAGACGATACCCTTCTCTGCCAACTTCACGTCGCCATCAGCAGCCTGCAACAGACGCGCCAAAAGACTTTCCACATCCTCACCCACATAACCGGCTTCGGTCAGCACCGTCGCATCCACGATGGCAAACGGCACCAACAGCATCTTCGCAATCGTCCGCGCCAACAACGTCTTTCCTGTTCCCGTGCTACCCACCATGATGATGTTTGACTTCTCCAGTTCCACATCATCCTTCTCATCTCGATGGTTCAGACGTTTGTAGTGATTATATACAGCCACAGAAAGGGCAACCTTTGCAGCATCTTGCCCTATCACATACTTATCCAGATACGCCTTAATCTCCTGCGGCTTCGGCAAGTTTTCCAACTTCACATCTTGTTTCCGACTGGCACGAGCCTCTTTGACGATTGTGATAGCCTGTTCCGCACACTCATCACAGATATAACCATCTATTCCGTAGATGAGCATCTTGACCTCATTCTCCGTACGTCCACAGAACGAGCATCTATTCTGTTTTGCCACTTATCCCTATTATTAATTAAATAATGTGTAATCAATTCCTATCTATCCCTTTCTCACCAGCACCTCATCCACCATGCCATATTCCTTTGCCTCCTCGGCGGTCATCCAGTAGTCACGGTCACTGTCTGCCCACACCTTGTCGAAAGGCTGATGGCTATGGTCGCTGATGATGGTGTAAAGTTCTTTCTTCAACTTCTGAATTTCACGGGCAGTGATCTCAATGTCACTTGCTTGTCCCTGTGCACCACCCATCGGTTGATGAATCATGATGCGGCTATGAGGCAACGCACTACGCTTTCCTTCCTTGCCCGCCACGAGCAACACGGCTGCCATGCTTGCTGCCATACCCGTACAAATGGTCTGCACATCGCTATTGATGAACTGCATCGTGTCATATATACCCAATCCTGCATACACACTGCCACCAGGCGAATTGATGTAGATGCTGATGTCCTTGGCACTATCCACACTATCCAAATACAGCATCTGTGCCTGAAGCACATTGGCTGTGTAATCATTCACCTCGGTTCCCAAAAAAATGATTCTGTCCATCATCAAACGAGAGAAAACATCCAGTTGGGTGACATTCAATTGTCTTTCCTCCAATATATACGGATTCAAATAACCTGCTTGAGCCTTCATCACATCGTCAAGCACCATACTATTCATTCCCAAATGCTTAGTAGCATATTTCCGAAAGTCGTTTATCATAAAATCGCGTGTTATATCCATATTAAAATCGTTTCGAAATTCAAAGGTACAAAAAAAGTGGTAAGAATCAAAATTCTCACCACTTTTTTTCTTTTTTTAAAGATTTTATTATTCAAACATCTTGTTGAACTCCTCTGCGCTCACGGTGCTCTCCTTCAGTGTCACCTTCTCCTTGATGGCAACACCCAGTTTCACCTCGATGCAACGGTCAATGAGGTTATCCACCGTCTCACGCTTCTTCAGCATCTCCTTCACTGAGTTCTCCAAGTATTCATCAGGGATATTCAGCATGCCATACTGAGCAAACTGCATGCGAGTCACTTCCTTCGCCATGTTCTTCACATCCTCGTCTTCCACCTTCACCTCGTTCTGCTCCACAAGTTTCTCCTTGATGAGATGCCAAGCCAACTCTTCAATGCTCTTGTCAAACTGAGCATCCACCTTAGCCTGATCGCCAGTGTTGGCAAGAAGAATCTTCTTCAGTTTCTCTTCAGGGAACTCCAACACCTTCTTGGTCACATGCTTGCGCACATCGAGCAAGAACTTATAATCACTGTCCTTCTTGAACTGATCAGCAATCAGTTCCTTCACCTTCGCACGGAAATCAGCCTCTGTCTTCACCTCACCACCTGGGAACACGCTGTCGAACAATTCCTGATTGAATGGACCTGGCACAAAACGAGTGATTTCTGTAATTTGGAAGTTGAATTCGCCCTTGTGATTCAGAGCGTCTGTCTTCTCCACCTTCAGCAGAGAAGTCAACTCAGCCTCGTTGTTGTCGTATGCCACTGATGGGTTGAATGTCACAATGTCATTCACCTTCACACCTTCGAAGAGTTTCTTCTGGTCATCGTTCTTGAAGTACTTAGGCAACATCACCACATCCTCAGCCGTTACAGGAGTCTCCACATCCAGTTCGGTGATAACACCCTTGATCATGTCGTTGTCCTCATAAGAGTCCACTTTCTCGTACTTACCACCACGCTGACGGTACATATCCACCTGATTCTCCACCATTTGGTCGCTCACCTCTACGTTGTAGTAATCAATCTTATCCTTCTTGGTCAGTGACACCTCAAACTCTGGTGCAATAGCCAATTCGAACTTGAAAGTGAAACTTTCGCCTTCCTTCAGTTCCACCTTGTTGTTATCTTCGGTAGGCAGGGGTTCGCCCAACATGTTAATCTTGTTCTCGCGAATATAGCCAAACAGACCGTCCTGAAGCACCTTGTTCACCTCTTCGGCGAGGATGCTCACGCCAAACTGCTTCTTAATCAAGCCTACAGGCACCATGCCTGGACGGAAGCCCGGCATGTTCATTTTCTTCTTTGCGTCCTTGATAGCCTTCTCATACTTCTCCGTATAGTCGGCAGGTTCCACCACGGCGGTCATCACCGCGTTCACCTTGTCAATGTTCTCTACTGAAATGTTCATATTGAGTATTTATGTTTATGAGTTTGCAAGTTTATAATCATTGCCTCACATAAGGGCTGGCAAAATCGGCTGCAAAGGTAGCACTTTTTTTCCGAACTGCCAAAAATTCAGCCAGAAAAGAAGTGTGTTTACTTCAAGAATCCGAACAAGCCCAACTCATTTGCAAAAATGAGAAAGATACAAAGCGGCGCAAAGTAACGGATGATGAAACGGTAAGTGGGATAAAGCGGACTCTCAATGGTGCCATTGTTGGTCATCTCGGCACGCAACACCTTCTCGTCCACCACCCAACCGAGGAACACACACATGAGCATGCCACCAATCGGCATGATGAGTTTGGCAACGATGTAATCGAAGAGGTCGAAGAAGCCCATACCAAAAAGAGTGACATCTTTCCAATCGCCGAAAGACCATGAACAGAAAGTGCCCAACAGTATGCAGACCACACTCACAAACACCGCTGCCACGGGACGGGACAGACGGAGGTTCTTATGAAAATATGCAGCCGACATCTCCAACATCGAGATGCTGCTGGTCAAGGCCGCCATGACAAGCAACAGATAGAAAATCAACGAGAAAAGATATGCCAGCCAAGAGATATTGCCAAATACCTGCTGAAACACATTAGGCAGTGTGATGAACACCAAAGAAGGTCCCGCATCGGGCTGCAATCCCTGAATGGAATAGACAGCGGGGAAAATGATGAGACCGCTGAGCAATGCCACCAACGTGTCAATGCTGGCAACACTCAGCCCGTCCTTCATCAGGTCTATGTCTTTGCGGAAATAACAGGCATAGGTACACAAACATCCCAAGCCCACACTCAGCGAGAAAAACGCCTGTCCCATTGCACTGAGAATCACCGAACTGTCCACCTTAGAGAAATCGGGGCGGAACAAAAAAGCCAATCCCTTGCCAGCGCCGGGCAATGTCAGAGAGCACCCCACCAGCACAAGAATAAAGATGAACAACAGAGGCATCATGACACGAGCACCCCGTTCAATGCCCTTCTGCACACCAAGCGCCACAATTCCACACGTCAAAGCAATGATGAGCACCATCCAGAAAACAGGCTGAACCGAATCAGAAGAGAATGCGACAAAATCGTTCGTAAAGTCTTCAGGACTCTTACCTGAAAACCCACCTATCAAGGCTTCGTAAGCATAGTAGAGCGTCCATCCCGCCACCACGGCATAATAACTGAGCACCAAGAAGCCACTCACCACAGGAATCAAGCCCATCCATCGCCATCCCCTTTTGCCACCGCTCATCTTCTCAAAAGCATGGGTCACATCCTCGCCGCCATGCCGGCCAATGGCAAATTCCGTCACCATAATCGGAACGCCCAGCAACAGCATGAACAACACATAAATCAAGATGAACGCCGCACCGCCATTGGCACCTGTTTCTGTGGGGAAACGCCATACGTTTCCCAGTCCCACAGCACTACCTGCCGCTGCGAGAATAGCACCTACCTTCGAGGCAAACACATTCTTGTTCCTTTTCATAATCTATTTGGGTGTTTAGTGTTTGTTCCGCAAAAACTCAGTTCCTCAACCGAAGTTTCCACTCATCCCCATGCCGCACCATTTTTTGCGCTCCCACTTCCCGTGTACCATCAGCAAAAGAATATTGATAATACACCGTGCAGACACTATCATCCTGCATCTTGGCATCCACCATGTCTATCGACAACACAACAGCACGTTCTGAACGCCGCCATCCCACATGCTGACGCAACACATCCCTCATGTATGTCGTCTGCATCGAATCCATCTCTTTGCCAAAATCCACATGCTGCAAGTAAACATCATGCTCTCCCTTTTCCAACGCCTCTAATGCCTCCTTCAACGCTATCTGAGCCGCCTCTTCCGGGGTGGGTTCATGGCATGACACCATACACAACAGCCCCAGCACAAGAATAATCTTCCCCACACCCCGCATGGCAAATGGTAAATGGCAAATAGTCAAATGGTACATGCAACTATTTTTGTCTGATATACACATTGATAGGCGTACCCTTAAAGTTCCAATGCTCACGTATCTGGTTTTCCAAGAAACGTTTGTAAGGTTCCTTCACATACTGTGGCAAATTTGCATAGAACACGAACGAAGGCACTCGTGTATCAGGAATCTGCATCACATATTTAATCTTGATGTACTTGCCTTTCAACGATGGTGGCGGAGTAGCCTCAATGATAGGCAGCATCACCTCGTTCAGTTTCGCCGTCGAAACTTTGTTGGTTCTTGCCTGATAAGCCTTCTGTGCCTCCTCCAGCACCTTGAAAATGCGCTGTTTCGTCACAGCCGAAGCAAAGACGATTTGGAAGTCCGTGAATGGTGCAAAACGGTCGCGGATGGCACGTTCAAAATGACGAATCGCCTCATTCGACTTCTCTTCCGCCAAGTCCCACTTGTTCACCACGACCACCAGTCCCTTCTGGTTCTTTTGCACCAGTTGGAAGATGTTGATGTCCTGTCCCTCAATACCTCTCGTCGCATCTACCATCAGCACACACACGTCCGAGTTCTCGATGGCACGGATGCTCCTCATCACCGAGTAATACTCCAAGTCTTCCGTCACCTTGTTCTTCTTGCGGATACCTGCCGTATCAACCAGATAGAAGTTGAAGCCGAACTTCTCATATTTCGTATAGATGGAGTCACGCGTGGTGCCTGCAATGTCCGTCACCACATTGCGGTTATCGTCCAAGAAGGCATTGATGATCGATGACTTGCCCGCATTCGGACGACCCACCACCGCGATTCTCGGAATATCTTCCTCTATCACTTCCGTCATCTCCTTCGTGAAACTCCCCACCACGGCATCCAAGAGGTCGCCAGTACCGCTACCCGTCAGCGAACTGATGCACATCGGGTCGCCCAAGCCAAGGCTATAGAACTCAGCCGCATCATAACGGTGCTCATTGCTGTCCACCTTGTTAGCCACCACAAACACAGGCAACTTGCTGCGGCGCAGAATGTCAGCCACCTCCATGTCGAGGTCGGTCACACCCGTCCGCACATCCACCATGAAGAGTATCACGTCACACTCCTCAATGGCAATCAGCACCTGACGGCGAATTTCCTCCTCAAACACATCGTCCGAATTCACCACCCAGCCTCCTGTGTCAACCACAGAAAACTCCTTATTGCCCCACTCGCATTTGCCATACTGACGGTCACGCGTCGTACCAGCCTCATCACTCACAATCGCGTGACGGGTCTTGGTCAATCTATTAAACAGGGTCGATTTGCCTACATTGGGACGCCCCACAATCGCTACTAAATTTGCCATAATCTTTTCAGTAATTCTTATTAAGAACTGATAGCCATTATCACCTTTTTCGGGTTAATACTCACCGCCCCAGATGGCTCCCCCCATCCTCCGGATAAGGCCAAGGCGGCTCCAAAATCGGTGCAAAGGTAGTGAAAACCAAGCACAATACAAAACAAACATGTTTGTTTTTATCGCTGAGGTGCATCCACTTTATGTAAAGGTACGGGAAATTAACCATTTACGCTGTCACCACTGCCAAAAATTTTAATTGTAGAATAAAATATCGTTCTTCATCGTCTTTTTCCATTTTTTATGTAACTTTGCACCTGAAAGAGTGCGGATATAGAAACGCCTCACCATCAACTATAAATCATCCACTCCACATGAAAAGTCCAAGTTACCTACTATTGTTCTCCCTCCTCCTTCTGATGTCAACAAACTCAGAAGCAAAGTCAAACACTGACGAACTGAAACCACGCATTGTCATCATGTCTGACATTGGTGACTGCAACGTGGAGCCTGATGATATGGAGTCGGCGATTCGACTGTTTTCCTATGCCGACCAATTTGAGATTGAAGCCTTCATGACAACGGTGGGGTGGAATTGCGACCCTTATCCCGAGGAATGGGAAAAGGTGCTGGAGCAGGTGATTGATGCCTACGGTGTGGATGTGGAGAACCTGCGGAAACGCTCGTCACAAACCTCGTTTCTATCCCTCGACGAAGAAAATGGCAAACAAAAGATGGGCTATTGGCCAAGTGTCGATTACATCCGCAGCCGTGCAATGGCGGGTAGCCATCGGGGTGGCATCGGTGTGATTGGTGAAGGGAACGACTCGCCAGGCAGCGATTTCCTGATACAACTGGCTGACGAAGATGATGACCGCCCTATTTGGGTGGCGGCATGGGGAGGTGCAAACACATTGGCACAAGCCATCTGGCGTGTGCAGCAGACACGCACTGAAAAGGAACTGAAGGCGTTTCTGCACAAGTTTCGCCTCTACACCATCACCGACCAAGACATGAAATACGACATGCGTCTGAATCTGGCTTACAGTTCACACCAATGGATGCGCCGTGAGTTCAAGGACGACCTGACATTCATCTG
>CAJOLW010000041.1 GCA_905235525.1 uncultured Bacteroidaceae bacterium | reverse complement strand
ATTATCGTGTCGCTGGCTCTCGTGCATGAAGTCAATCTCGACGCTGGGTGCACCATTCTTGGGACGATCGTCGAAGAGCATGTCATACTCCACGGTGAACACATCGCCCAGATAGTTCTTGATGTCACCCTTTACCAACGGAGTGATCCAGCCGTCGCCATCGATTAGGGCGATACACTTCTGCCCCTGTATGGTTGCAATCTCAGCATTACCGCGAACGAGGTCCCACTTCGATGGGAACTCACCCACCTGCTCGCCCTGCATATTGTCCTCGAACATCACGACACCGCCACGTACGAAGTCGCTCTTCACGTTCTTTGTGTCGTTCTCAACGTCATCGGCATCGTCGTAGTCGGCATCATCGTAGTCGGCATCATCGTCCTTGCTCGACTTTGCCTTTTTGCCCTTCTTTTCTGACACCTTCCCGTCCAGCACGGCATCGGCAGCATCGCTTGTGACGCGTTCGGTCTTGTTCGAAACCTTGTTTTCAATGGTTCGCTTGGCGGCATCAACAGCCTTGTCCTTCAGATTGTTGAGCCACGACTGGGCATAAACACCCATTGCACATGCCACGAACACCATGATCATGGCAATCATTCTTTTTACGTTCATCATGTAATTCGTTATGTAAAATGAAACAATATTTTGAGCTGACAAGTTACACAGGAGAATATTCCAAACAAAACAGCCCACCCTTCTTTGCGAAAACAAAGGTATATATATATATATATATTCCAAATATTTCCCCATTTTTTTTCAGAATAAGCATAAAAAAAGTAAAAAAGAGTGTGCTTTTCTTGTGTAGAAGACAGAAAATCACTAACTTTGCAGCCGTTTTGAGTCATATCACTCGGAACAAATTAGATTTTATCAACATAATGTCTAACTTTATTAATTAAAACAAACTATTTTTATTTATGGAAACTAAAGACATTAAACCGCTGGAAGGTTTCGATTGGGAAGCATTCGAGAACGACGGCGTGAGCGCAGCAGACAAAGCCGCTCAGAAGGCAGCCTATGAAGGCACGCTCAACAATGTAAACGACAACGAGGTTGTTGATGGTACTGTAACCTCTATCAACGATCGTGAAGTTGTTGTGAACATCGGCTACAAGAGCGAAGGTATCATCGCTCGTAGCGAATTCCGTTATGCTCCCGACCTCAAGGTGGGCGACACTGTTGAGGTTTATATCGAGAACCAAGAAGACAAGAAGGGTCAATTAGTGCTTTCTCACAAGAAGGCTCGTCAGGCTCGCTCTTGGGAACGCGTGAACGCAGCATTGGACAACGACGAAATCGTACAGGGTTTCGTGAAGTGCCGCACCAAGGGTGGTATGATTGTTGACGTACTCGGCACTGAAGCATTCCTCCCTGGTTCTCAGATTGACGTGAAACCTATCCGCGACTACGATACATTCGTTGGCAAAACTATGGAGTTCAAGATTGTGAAGATCAATCAGGAGTTCCGCAATGTAGTTGTTAGCCACAAGGCACTTATCGAGGCTGAACTCGAGGCTCAGAAGAAGGAAATCATCTCTAAACTCGAAAAGGGTCAGATTCTGGAAGGTACTGTTAAGAACATCACCAACTATGGTGTATTCATCGACCTCGGTGGTGTTGACGGTCTCATCCATATCACAGACCTTTCTTGGGGCCGCGTAAGCGATCCTAAGGAAATCGTACAACTCGATCAGAAACTCAACGTGGTTATTATCGACTTCGACGACGAGAAGAAACGTATCGCTCTTGGTCTGAAGCAACTCACTCCACACCCATGGGATGCTCTTGATCCGAACTTGAAGGTTGGTGACAAAGTAAAGGGCAAGGTTGTTGTGATGGCTGACTATGGTGCTTTCATTGAGATTGCACCAGGCGTAGAAGGTCTTATCCACGTATCTGAAATGTCATGGAGCGCACACCTCCACTCTGCACAGGAGTTCATGAAGGTTGGCGATGAGGTTGAGGCAGTGATCCTTACCCTCGACCGCGAGGAGCGCAAGATGTCTCTTGGCGTAAAGCAATTGAGAGAAGACCCATGGGAGAAGATTGAAGAAAAGTATCCTGTAGGAAGCAAGCATACTGCAAAAGTTCGCAATTTCACCAACTTCGGTGTATTCGTTGAAGTTGAAGAAGGTGTTGATGGACTTATTCACATTTCAGATCTCTCTTGGACAAAGAAGGTTAAGCACCCATCAGAATTCACCAAGATTGGTGAGCCTATTGATGTTCAAGTACTTGACATCGACAAGGAGAATCGTCGTCTCTCACTGGGTCACAAGCAACTCGAGGAGAATCCTTGGGACAAGTTTGAGGAGCAGTTCACTCAAGACTCTATCCATGAAGGTAAGGTGATTGAAGTGCTTGACAAGGGTGCCGTTATCGCACTTGAAGGTGGCGTAGAAGGCTTCGCAACTCCAAAGCACCTCGTGAAGGAAGATGGCAGCCAGGCACAACTTGGTGAAACTCTCGACTTCAAGGTAATTGAATTCAACAAGGAGGCTAAGCGCATCATCCTTTCTCATTCTCGTATCTTCGAAGATGTAGCCCGCGCTGAAGCAAAGGCTGCAAAGAAGGCAGAGGCTGCAGCAAAGAAAGCAAATCGCCCACAAAAGGAGCAAGCACCTGTTATCAAGAACGTTGCTGCTTCAACATCTCTCGGTGACATCGACGCTCTCGCTGCTCTGAAAGAGAAGATGGACGATGCTAAAGAATAATTGAATTGTACTTACGTCAACATACCCAAGGGACATGTCCACAAGGATATGTCCCTTCTTTTCTATACAAATCTCATAGGGATGCCTAACAAAAAACTAAAGAACAATGAGAAAAGTATTCCTCCATATGTTTGTTGCCATTGCATTGATAATGGTATCGTGTGAAGACAAGAAAAACGGAAACCTGAATAGCGACACTTCCTTGGAAGAATTCGAGAAAACTCCCTCATGGGAGGAACTCTTAGCGGACAGTATTGTCGAAAAAGAGCATGTTGGCAAAGAATGTGCCGTGATCTGCAACAATCTTGACATTGCTACAAACAGACTGACAAACGTACTATCACCAGATGGACTCATCAGCGCAAAGAAAAGATACTTTGCCGCAACCACCAACCTCACCAACGACATGCAGGGGTTGAGCAACCAAGAAAAATCCACGGTACAGAACCACAAAAAAGAGGCAGACGAGGCATTCAACAAGGCATGCCGTACCTACGAAGTACCTGCCAGCGGAGTTATCGCAAACCTAAACAACCTCATTAAAGGAATAGACAAAGTAAAAACGGCACAAGAAATGGACCGATTCGAAGAAAGCCGGCTTGGCGTGTTGCGCAATCTGGACTACATTTATCTTTGCGTGGAACAAAACAGCAAAAGCATTCCAGAGGTCAAGCGATTGGCTCAGACGCTAAAAAGCAAGTATGAGTCAAAAAAACATGAATTAGGTTTGAAGTGATTCCATTTTTTTCCCCTATCTTTGCAACAGAACCTAAAAAGCCATTAGCCTATATGTTTTCAAAAGAAATATATGTGCAGCGTCGTACAGAACTAAAGAGAAAAGTCGGCCATGGACTCATCATACTGTTTGGTAACAACGATTCCCCAAACAACTATACAAGCAACCCATACCGTTTTCGGCAAGACAGTTGTTTCCTTTACTACTTCGGATTGAAGCGTGAAGGACTTGTCGGGGTCATTGATATCGACAACAATCAAGACTATATCTATGGCAATGACATCAATATTGATGACATCATTTGGTATGGTTATGTTCCATCTGTGAATGAGTTGGCTCGTGAAGTAGGTGTGGCTACTACCGCTCCGACAAAAGCACTGAAGACGATGATTGATGCTGCCAAAGCAAAAGGACAGACAATCCACATACTACCTCCATATCGCCACGACTTGATGATTCAGTTGGCAGAAATGATGGATGACAATCCCCTGCAACTGGGGAGATATGTCTCAGTCCCACTCATCAAAGCCATCGTTGATATGCGGTCTGTCAAACAACCAGAGGAAATTGTCGAACTGAAGAAGGCTGCAGAGATTGGTTACAAGATGCACACGACGGCACAAAAACTTTGTGCGCCAGGAGTGACAGAGAAATATATTGCAGGTGTCATCGAGGGCATTGCCATGAGCCTTGGAGACAATTATTCCTTTCAATCCATTGTCACCACCCACGGTGAGATTCTACACAGTTCTCTCCATAACACACCAATGGAGGCAGGACGACTGATGGTATGCGATGCCGGTGCTGAAAGCCATGAGAACTACTGTTCAGACCACACACGCGTCACTCCTGTTTCCGGAAAATTCACATCACAGCAACGCGACATCTACACCGCAGTGGAGGCTGCCCATGATTGGGTCATTGCCAATGCCCAACCAGAGGTGAAATGGCTTGACATACACTTGGGGGCTTGCCGCATCCTCACAGACCATTTGAAAGCCATCGGACTCATGAAAGGTGATACCGAAGAGGCTGTGCATGCGGGTGCCCACGCCCTCTTCATGCCACATGGCATTGGACACATGATGGGACTTGATGTACATGACATGGAGGGACTCGGACAAGACTTTGTTGGATTCGACGACGAGGTTCGGCCATCCTCTCAATTCGGTCTGAACAGTTTACGCTGTGGACGCCGTATAAAAAAAGGATACGTGATGACCGACGAGCCTGGCATATACTTTATACCCCACCTCATCGACCTTTGGAGAAGTAAAGACATGCACAAGGATTTCATCAATTACGAAGCCATTGAGCCTTTCCTTGACTTCGGTGGAATACGTTTGGAAGATGATATTCTCATTACTGAAACAGGATGCCACATCATCGGTGACGATATCATTCCCTACCACATTGATGACGTGGAAGAGTTCATCAGAAAGGATTAACAATCAATATAACAAATTCAAAAAATCACTTAAATAACCCAATATGAAAAAGACATCATTATTCGTCGCGCTTCTGTTGCTCGGCACCAGCCTCTTTGCACAAGAGGCGAAGAAGGACGAGGGGTTCCAATTCACTATCGTAAAGGAGAATCCCATCACATCTACTAAAAACCAAAATAACTCAGGTACCTGTTGGGCATTCTCTTCGCTCGGCTTCTTCGAGGCAGAACTGCTCCGCATGGGCAAAGGTGAATGGGACTTCTCCGAAATGTACCTCGCCCACAAAACTTATGAAGACCGTGCCAAGGCAACGGTGCGTCTGCATGGCGACATGGATTTCAGTCAAGGCGGCTCTTTCTACGACTGCGTCTATTGCATGAAACATTACGGAATGGTTCCTCAGTCGGCAATGCCGGAACCTGGCACACTTCAGGGCGATTCACTGCCCAACTTTACAGAATTCTTCTCCATCCTCACACCGATGGTAAATGCTGTGGCTAAAGGCAATCAGAAGAAACTCTCCCCCATCTGGTTCAATCCTATCAATGCTACACTCGACACTTATCTGGGCGAGACACCCACCACTTTCACCTACAACGGCAAGACTTACACTCCACAGTCTTTCATGGCATCAACAGGACTGAACATTGATGACTATGTGAGCCTCACCTCTTTCAGCCACCACCCCTTCTATGAACAGTTCATAATCGAAGTGCAGGACAACTGGCGTTGGGGACTTTCTTACAACCTGCCGCTCGACGAGTTCATGGAAGTGATGGAGTCGGCTGTGCAGAACGGCTACACCTTCGCATGGGGTGCAGATGTCAGCGAAAACGGCTTCTCACGCGAAGGTATCGCTGTATGTCCTGACCTTCAGAAGATCAAGGAAACCAATGGAAACGACTATGAGCGTTGGTTTGGGAAAAACAACACTTCCGCTGATATTCGCAAAGCCTATACTGCACGTCCACTTCCTGAAATAACCGTCACCCAAGAAATGCGCCAAGAGGCCTATGACAACTGGGAAACCACTGATGACCACGGCATGCTCATCTACGGCATCGCTAAAGACCAAACTGGTAAGGAATATTTCATGGTGAAGAACTCATGGGGCACCGACTACAAGTACAATGGTGTCTGGTACGCTTCTAAAACCTTTGTTGCATACAAGACCATGAATATCCTCATCCACAAGGATGCCATTCCAAAGGACATCGCAAAGAAGTTGGGCATCAAGTAAAAATGAAAGTTTTTTCTGTTTCGCCGAAAAAAAACAAGAAATTCTTTGTCAGTTTCGCAAAATGTCGTACCTTTGCACTCGCAAACAAATAAAGACGTTGTTTGTTTGCGATAACGGTGCGTTAGTTCAGTAGGTTAGAATACATGCCTGTCACGCATGGGGTCACGAGTTCGAGTCTCGTACGCACCGCAAAGACCAATCGTTTTCTGAGGTCTATAAACAAGAAGAGAAAACACTGGTGCGTTAGTTCAGTAGGTTAGAATACATGCCTGTCACGCATGGGGTCACGAGTTCGAGTCTCGTACGCACCGCAAAGAATAAAAAAGGAGATGTGTCAACATGCACATCTCCTTTTTTAGGTTTGTTCCACAATCTTAAAGTGCTATGATGTTTTGATATACCGTTTGGGCATTGTTCTATCACATTGCAACTTTTTTTACCACTTTCTTAAACTTTTGATTCTCTTAGCGGTCTTATGTGATATAACAAAAACCAAAACTAACAAATTAAAAAACAAGCACGAACTAACCATGGCTATTTCCAAGAGAACAATTCTATTTCTCATTCTTTCGGTGACAACCATTGCATCGTTTGCACAATCAACACTGAAAGGCAAAGTCATTGACAGCGAAACAGGTGAGGCATTGATTGCCAGCACTGTGAGGGTCATGAGTACAGACACTACCCGCATGATTGCAGGTGATGCCACATCAAAAGACGGAACCTTCACCATCAAGAGTGTGAAGGACGGTAACTATTTGTTGAAAGTTTCTTATGTGGGTTATCGCGACTTCTATCGCAACGTCACAGTAAACAAGAAGGCCAATAAAGGGAACTTGGCCATCGGAACCATCATGATGACCGTCAACAGCATTGAATTGACACAGGCTGTAGTGACTGGAGAATTAAAAGAAATGGAAGTGAAGGAAGACACCCTCATTTTCAATGCTGACGCATTTAAGGTACCAGAGGGAAGTGTGCTGGAGGATCTGATCAAGAAACTGCCAGGCGTGACAATCGAAGATGGTGTCATCAAGGTAAACGGAAAGACCGTAAGACGTATTCTCGTCGGTGGCAAAGAGTTCTTCGGAAATGACCAAGACATGTCCATGAAAAACCTGCCAGCAGAAATTGTGGATAAGGTGAAAGCATACGACAAGCAATCGGATTTCAGCCGTATCACCGGTATTGACGACGGAGAGGAGGAAACGGTGCTTGACTTGACCATCAAGAAAGGGTTCCAGCAGGGATGGTTCGGCAATGTTGATGCAGGTTATGGAACCGATGAACTCTATTCGGGCAGATTGATGATTAACCGCTTCTCGGACAAAATGCAAGGAAATGTACTTGGGTCGCAGAACAATACAGGTAATAACGGTAATGCAACTGCCAGACAGATTGGTGGCCGCTTGGTGTTCGACACCGATAAACTTGAGTTTGGCGGGAACTTCCGTTTCAATTACAACAAGAGCCATTCATTTACAAAAAACAGTAGCCAGAACTTCGTAAGGTCGGCATCATACAACAACAGCATCAACTCGAACAACAACAGAAATAACAATTTCAATAGTGATTTCAGGCTCGAATGGAAAATAGACTCACTCACCACTCTGCTGTTCCAGCCAAGAGTATCCACAGGCAAGACAAAGAGTTCATCAAGGAACAGTTCTGCAACATTCAACGATGACCCCTATCAAAATGGTATTACAGACCCTATCAACCAGATGGATCTCATCAGCAATGATATCAAGACGAACGACAATACATCTTCCAACTGGAGCAATGGTGACAACTATAACATCAGCGGAAACGTGATGCTCAATCGCCGATTGGGTGGAGGAGTCTGGTTTGGGCCTAACGCTGTAACAGGCAGCAATGGCCGTAACATCAGCCTTCGGTTAAATGGAACTATCAGCGACAACAAGAGCAAGAACTACAACTGGTCGAATGTCATCTACCATCAGATGAATGACTCTACAGACTTGACGTTCCGACTCCGCAATAACCCTAACAACAACAAGAACTACAGCATAGGATTAACCTACTCCGAACCAATCATGCGCAATTTGATAGCACAACTCAATTATAGTTATAACTATTCAAAGCGTCACTCGGATGGTCAAACCTACGACTTTGCAAAAAATGATGAAAAGGGGCAGGAGATATGGGATTTCTATGATGCTCACGGTTATCTCCCATCCTATTATGATGAATATCTGAGTGACTCCCTGTCACGCTATACTGATAATATTAACAAAACCCACAATACCGAGTTCTCACTGCGCTACATCACACAGTTGCTGAACATCAGCGCCGGTGTCCGTGTTGAGTTGCAAAACCAGAAAATGGTATATCAGTATCAGGGGCTCGACACGGTTGCTAGCCGTAACATCTCACACGTGTCGCCTACGCTGAATGCACGACTCCGATTCAGCAGACAGCACACCTTGCGCTTTACTTATCGTGGCAACACACAACAGCCGGAGATGACAGACCTCTTCAACCTGACCGATAACAGCAACCCGCTCAATATCCGTGAAGGTAACCCCAATTTGAAGCCGTCGTTCACTCACAACTTCAGTCTCGACTACAACAACTACTTTGAGGCTACAAGGCAGAGTATCAATAGCAATTTCTCGTTCGGAACCACCCGAAACAGCATTGCCCAGCGTACGGAATACTACGAGCAGACTGGTGGACAACGATCACGTCCTGAGAACATCAACGGCAACTGGAACATCAGAGGTACAATTGGTTTCAACACACCGCTCGGGTGGTCAAAGTTGACATTGAATGCCAACACTAATGCATCGCTGAACAACCATGTTAGTTATCTCTACCAGAATCAGGTAACGTCAAAGAACAACACGAAGGACTTAAGCCTCGGTGAGAGAATGAGCATTACTCTACGCCTCAACAACTTTGACATCCGTGCCAATGGAAACATCACATGGTCGAAAACAAAAAATGAATTGGTGGAAACAGGCAATCAAAGCACTTACAACTTCAACTATGGTCTGTCATCCACTGGAAATTTCAACAACGGATTTGGCTTCTCCACTGACATCAACGTAAGTTCACGTCGTGGTTATTCTTCATCCAACATGAACACGAATGAACTGATCTGGAATGCACAGGTTAGTTACCGTTTCCTCTACAGAAAACAGGCAACCATCTCACTGCAAGCATTCGACATCTTGAACCGTCGTAGCAATATCAGCCGTACCATCAATGCATACTCACGTTCTGACCGCGAAACTAACGCTATCTACAGTTACGTGATGGCTCACTTCATCTGGCGATTCAACTTGTTTGGCTCAAGCAGTGCGCGTCGTGACCTTCGCGAAATGCGCGGCTTCATGAACGAGATGCCAATGAATGGCGGAGACGGCTTCGGCGGAGGACGCGGAGGCGGAGGCGGCGGACGCGGAGGATTCGGCGGAGGCGGAGGCTTCGGCGGCGGAGGCGGAAGATTCTAATAACATTTTTTCATTTCCTCATTTTCTTCATTTCTTTGATAAGAGAAGGAGGTTCGACAAATAATTTGCCGAACCTCCTTCATTTTTATACGCCCATTTTCCTTCATCCGATTCTCATCAGCACATTCTGTCGCGATAATCCTCGTAAGTGTATTGACGGAACAACTCAAACGTGCCGTCTTCATGCAGCATGCCGATGGAAGGATGCCCGATGCCGTTGAACATGTTGGTCTTCACTGTCGTGTAGTGTATCATGTCCTCAAAAATCAACCGCTCCCCTATCTGGAGTTCGTGGTCAAACTGCCACAAGCCCATGAAGTCGCCCGATAGACAGGAATTGCCACCAATGCGGTAGGCATGAGGATTTGTCCTTGCAGTCTCTAGGTCTTCCTCCTCAAGCGTTTCCGCATAACGGATGGATGGCTTGTAAGGCATCTCCAGACAGTCGGGCATGTGGCACGTGAAACTGGCATTGATGATGGCTGTCTTCACCCCACTGTTCTCCACAATATCCACCACCCTGGCAATCAGCGGTCCTGTCTGCCAGGCGAAAGCGCTGCCAGGCTCCAGGATGACCTCCAGATGCGGATAGCGACGATGGAAGTCCTGCAATGTCTTGATAAGCAACTCCACATCATAGTCCTTGCGAGTCATCAGGTGACCACCCCCAAAGTTAATCCACTTCAACTGTGGGAACCACCCCGAGAACTTCTCCTCAATATGCACCAATGTCCGTGCAAACACATCGCTGCCCGACTCACAATGGCAATGAACATGAAAGCCCTCCACATCCTTTGGCAGAGTGTTTGGCAAATCCTTTGCCAGAACTCCAAACCGCGACCCCGCCGCACAAGGATTATACAGTTCCGTCTCAATCTCGCTATACTCAGGGTTGACACGCAGACCCACAGAAGCCCTCCCCTTCACCTCCTGCGCAAACCGCTCATACTGGCTCATCGAATTGAACGTGATATGGCTCGAACACGTCAATATCTCCTCAAACTCATCCTCCACATAAGCAGGTGAATACGTGTGCGCCCTGCTGCCAAACTCCTCCATTGCCAACCCTCAAACAGCGACGAAGCCGTCGTATGGCTGATATACTCCCTGAAAATCGGGAAACTCTTCCACAAGGCAAACGCCTTGAACGCCAAGATGATTTCCACCCCAGCCCGTTGCGCCACACTGCGAATCAACTCCAAGTTCCTCCGCAGCAGCGCCTCCTCCATCACATAACACGGCGATGGAATCTTCTCAATATTCTTCTCTAACAATGTCATTCTTTTCCTCTCGTTATATTTTCTTGCAAAGGTACGATTAAGTGAGAGAAAAATCAAAAATATTTGAAATTTTCCGAACGACAGTACCTTATGCGGAGCAAACTATATGATTGCATGTTTATTTTCTCAAAATTTCGAGAAATGTTTGGAGAAGAATTCACTTATAATTAACAGGAAATGACATTCCCGCTGAACTCACGTCACTTTTAGAAAAGATTCTGAAACAAAAATTCAACCAATCACTTCAAATTTTGCGAATTTCAGCAGCAACTGCTTGGTGCCCACATTCTCGAATTGGACGGTGGCTTTGGTGTTGTCACCAGTGCCTTCCACCTTGAGCACCTTGCCTCGCCCAAAACGGTTGTGAAGAATATAGGCTCCTTCCTTCAACCCTCCTCCAATATGGGAAGAGACAACCTGCTGCGAGGACGTCGTTTGAGAAACGGATGATAGAGGTCTTACTGTTGTGGTCCCAGCCGAAGGTACAGACCTGGCAGAAGAAATGGGTCTTGCAGATGGGAAAGGCTTGGCTGACGGTACTGTGGGGCGGAAAGGACGTGAAGTTTCTTGTCTTTCGCCAAACAAACCACGTTTACGCAGCCAAGGGAGTTCCACTTCATCGTCCATGCTTCGGCGTGTGGAGAACATGCTTTGCTGCCTGTCCAGATATTTGGGGTCGATGTCTTTGAGAAAACGGCTGGGAGAAGAAAACTCCATCTGTCCATAACGGAAACGGCATTGAGCATAGGAGAGATAGCAATGAGTCTTGGCACGGGTGATGGCGACATAGAAGAGACGACGTTCTTCCTCCATCTCCCTAGGATTGCCCGACACCATGTCGCTGGGAAAAAGTAGACCCACCACAAAGACGGTGCCGAACTCCAAACCCTTGGCGGAGTGGATGGTCATGAGCGTGATTTTGTGCTCGTCGTCCCCCTTGTCACTATCCACATCACTCATCAGCGACACCTCAGACAGGTAGTCACTCAACGAGATGCTTTCATTGCCCTCCTCCATGCGCATGTCGCAGAAATCCTGCATGCCATTGACGAGTTCCTCCACATTCTCCTGCCGCGACAAGTTCTCTGGTGTTGTATCTTGGTAGATGTCGGCAATGATGCCGCTCTGCTTCACAATCATCGTACCCACCTGATTGGCTGGCATCTTCTGTGCATTCTCGATGAACGCGGCAATCATCTCGCGGAACGCTCCAATTTTCGTCAGCGTCCCTTTGTTCACGCCTAATTCATACTGCTCGGGGCTGTTGATGACTGTCCAAAGACTCACCTCATGCTCCGTCGCAGCCAAAAGAATCTTCGTCACCGTTGTCTGTCCGATGCCACGTGCTGGATAGTTGATGACACGCTTGAACGCCTCCTCATCATTCGGGTTGACCGCCAAACGAAAATAAGCAATCACATCCTTGATTTCCTTGCGCTGATAGAAGGAAAGTCCCCCATAGATGCGGTAAGGCAACGACTCCTTCCGCATCGTGTCTTCAAACACACGGCTCTGTGCGTTTGTTCGGTAAAGGATGGCAAAATCGGAGTACTCACACCCTTCTCTTCGCTTGATGCCACGGATGGCATTCACCACCATTTTCGCCTCCTCAATGTCGGAGTGCGTGTCCATCACATGCAACTTCTCTCCCCTATCATTTTCCGAGAAAATGTCCTTCTGAATCTGTCGGCTGTTCTTCTTGATAAGGCTGTTTGCCGCCTCTACAATATTCTGCGTAGAACGGTAATTCCTTTCCAGCTTAAACAGCCTTACACTTTCATATATCTTTTGAAAAGTCAGTATGTTGTCAATATTTGCTCCACGAAAACTATAAATACTCTGTGCATCGTCACCCACCACACACACATGCTGGTGCTGACGGGTCAACTGCCACACAATACGGTGCTGCGCAAAGTTCGTGTCCTGATACTCATCCACCAGCACATAGCGGAATCTTTGTTCCCATTTCTCCAACACATCAGGGTACTTTTCAAACAACAGATAAGTATATAATAAGATGTCGTCAAAGTCCATCGCATCACTCTGCTTGCAACGGTTGCAATAGCGCAAAAAAATCTGTCCCAATGCAGCCATGTTGTGCCGAGCATCACCCTGTCGATTGGCGGGATTGGAAACATACTGTTCGGCTGTCACCAGTTGGTTCTTTGCATTGCTGATGATGCCCTGCACGGTGCCAGGCTTATACGTCTTGTCGTCCAGTTCCATCTCCTTGATGATGGACTTGACAAGGCTCTTGCTGTCCGACGCATCATAAATGGTGAAGTTCTGCGAAAAACCAATCTTCTCATGTTCCTGACGCAAGATGCGCAGAAAAATGCTGTGGAACGTGCCCATCCATATCATCCGCGCATAATCCTCCCCCACAATCTTCGCAATGCGCTCCTTCATCTCGCCCGCCGCCTTGTTTGTGAACGTCAACGCCAGAATTGACCAAGGCTGATAGCCCTGCTCCATCAAGTATGCAATCTTGTAAGTCAGCACCCTCGTCTTTCCCGACCCTGCACCAGCAATCACCAATGAAGGGCCATCACAATATTCCACTGCCGCCCGTTGCGGTGGGTTGAATGTATCTAAATAGTTTTCCAAAACCTCAATCTTTCAAATGTCATTCCCTCACCCTTTCATTCCCTCATTCTTTCTTAAACACTGCCACTTTTGGCATCTTCACATATTTTCCATTCTCCGTTGCCTTCATCACTTGATCACCTTGCAAACGCATTTCCATCGTCTTCTCGTCAACAAGGCGGAACTCCACATCCTGTGCATCATAACCGATATCGCTCACCATGCGCACCAGTGCCTTCTTCTCCTCCAACTTCTTCACTTTCAGTATCACCCATGTGCCGTTCAGTTCTCCCTTCACATAGCCATACGTATCCTCGCCCTCGAAGTCTTTCAAAGGTATCTTCTTCTCCATCAGGTTCATCACCATCGTTGCTTTCAATGCTTCGCACTGCCACATGCCTTGAAATGGTTCCTGCGCCCAGCCACTCATAGTCGCCAGCGCTACACCAAGTGTCAAAAGAAATCTTTTCATCATGCTTCCTTTCATTTTTGTGACAAAGGTACGATTTTTTTTCATAATTCTTCGTAACTTTGCCATGCAAAATCCATTCTCATGAAAAAATACGAACTCATTGCCGTAGATTTAGACGGTACGCTGGTGAGAAGTGACCAAAGCATTTCGCAGCGGACACTGGACACGCTCATCCGTGTGCAGCAATTGGGCGTGAAGGTGACAGTGGCATCGGGACGCCCCACATTCGGGACGGCACACGTGGCTGATGCGTTGCGGTTGGAAGAATTTGGTGGCTACGTGATGAGTTACAATGGCGGGGAAATATATGACTGGGGAACAAAGGAACGTCTCCATGCTCAGACATTGAATGAGGAAATCATACCTTATTTATATTCTTGCGCAAAGGAACATGGCATGCCCATCATGACATACATCGGCAAAGAGGTGGTGAGCGAGGTGGAGGACAATGAGTACATCCGCTATTCATCCATGCGCAACCGAATGCCAATTCGGAAAGTGAGTGACTTTGTGAAAGAAACACTGGGAGCAGGTATCGTGAAGTGCATGATTGTAGGAAACCCTACCCCTCTGCAAGCGTTGGAAGCAGAGATGCAAGCGACGTTGAAGGGGAAAGCGGGCGTGTTCCGTAGCGAACCCTTCTTCTTGGAAATTGTGCCGCAGGGTATCGACAAGGCGAAAGGGCTTTCCGTCCTTCTTGACAAGATAAGTTTAAAGCGTGAAGAACTCATGGCGTTTGGCGATGGCTACAACGACATACCGATGTACAATTTGCTGGCACAGGTGTGGCGATGGGGAATGCAGATGAGACAATAAAAAAAGCCGCCGACTTTGTTACAAAAAGTAACAACGACGACGGCATTGTATATGCATTGAGAAAATTTATCCCTCTTCTTCCAGATAAGCCTTATTGACGGCAGTAAGGGCATTGAGTGTCTTTGGGAAACCAATGTAAGGAAGCATGCCTGTAAGCACTGCCACCATTTCTTTCTTACTAATCTTCACGTTCTTGCATCCGAAGCCATGCTGTTCAAGTTGCGGCTGTGCAACACCCATCGAAGCAAGCAAACAAAATGTGACGAGTTCACGGTGCTGCATATCAATGCCATTGCGGGTGTAGAAGTCACCAAAACAGTAACTCTCCAAGAACTCAACGATGTGTTCCTGACCCTTAGGCACATTCTTCTCCATCTGCTCGGCTGTGCCAACTCCGAAGATGCCGTCAATATACTCACGTCCCTTTTCACGGCGATTCTCAACAGTCGTCGTGCCTTGATTGTCAAGCGGCAACTTGATGTCGTTATCGTCAAACACCTCGTTCATCTCCAGCAAGAAATCAATCATCTTGGAGAAACCCACATAAGGTACTGTCTGATAGATGACCTCACGGATTTCGCGTGGCTTAACACCTACATTAAGACACACATCCACATATACCTTAAATTGGCGCATGGCATTGCAACCAATAGTGCTGGCAAGGATACACATGCATCGAGTCTTCTCCAACACTGGCTCCTCGGTGAGTTTCAGTGCCTCATCAAAAGCAAAGTTATCGAAAATTTGAGTGAGTTCGGGGTCACGCTTGAGCGTGTTGACTGAGTTGCGCTGCGAAAAAAGTTTTCTTATCTGCTGGCGCGCGTATTCGCTGATTCCAATTTCTGTCATGGTTATACTTTAGTTTTATGTTTTTGCAAAGATAATTCTTTTTTCTAACAGAAAGAACATTTTTCCGCATTTTTCACTTTTTTTTATGTTTAATGAGCATTTCAGCACCGTTTTCGGGTCAAAACAGATACCTTTTTCCTTTTTTCCTTTTCGGCCACCAAGAATATTTGTACCTTTGCATGACATTTTATAGCATCTAATAGAAATCTATATAAAGCATTATGGGTATCAGCAAAAAAGAGAACGATACATCAAGTGTGAATAAGGCCATCAAAGGATGGTGGATCGTGACACTCATCATCATTTTCCTCATGTTTTTCGGTGTGTTTGCCATTTCACAGGGATGGTTGGGAAAACTGCCTCCTGTAAGTGACCTACAAAACCCTATCAACAAATATGCCTCGCGCGTGTATTCTGCAGACAACAAGCAGATCGGCACATGGAGTTACGCAAGCGAAAACCGTGTGATGGTGCCTTACGACTCTCTGCCTGAAAACCTGGTGAATGCACTGGTGGCGACAGAGGATGCCCGTTTCTATGACCATTCTGGAATCGATGTGAAGGCCATCGGACGTGCTGTGGTGAAACGCTTGATGATGGGTCAGCGCAGTGCTGGTGGTGGTTCGACCATCACACAACAGTTGGCAAAGCAACTTTATTCTGACGTGGCCCGCACCGACGGAGCACGCATGATGCAGAAACCTATCGAGTGGTTTATTGCCGTACAGTTGGAGCGATATTACACCAAAGAGGAGATCATGACCATGTACCTCAACTACTTTGACTTCCTCTACATGGGTGTCGGCGTGAAGAACGCTTGCAGAACTTATTTTGGCAAGGACCCTATTGACCTCAACCTCAACGAATGTGCCACCTTGGTCGGCATGTGCAAGAACCCATCGCTTTACAACCCCTACAAGCGTGGAGAGAACGGCGAGTACATGCAAAGCGAACGCTGTGTGGAACGCCGCAATGTGGTATTGGGACAGATGGTGAAGGAAGGGTACATCACGCAGGCTGAGATGGATGAGGTGAAGACCCAACCGCTCTCCTTGTTACCCAAGCCCAAAATCACCTCCCACAAAGAAGGTGCCGCTCCATACTTCCGCGAATACCTCCGCCGCATCATGATGGCAAAACGCCCTGAACGCAGTCAGTATGCATCATGGCAAGGCCAGCAGTATCACGATGATTCGGTGGCATGGGAGAATGACCCGCTGTATGGCTGGTGCAACAAGAACACGAAGAAAGATGGTTCGCACTACAACATCTATACTGACGGTTTGAAGATATATACAAGCATCGACACCCGCATGCAGAAGATGGCAGAAGAGGCCCTCTTTGAACATGTTGCCAAGTATCTGCAACCTGCCTTCGAAAATGAAATCAAATATTCGAAGACTGGACCTTACAAGCAGATGACGGTGGACAAGATGAACAAGATTATCGACCGCTATGTACGCCAAAGCGAACGCTACCGCGTGATGAAGGCTGATGGACTGAGCGAGGAGGAGATCATGCAAGCATTCAACACACCCATTGACATGCGCCTGTTCAAGTATGGCAGTTCCTACGACTCTCCTGATATGGTGGAAATGCGCATGAGTCCCCGCGATTCCATTATCTATTATAAGAGATTCTTACGCGCGTCCGTATGTGCCATCGACCCAGAAAATGGACAGGTGAAGGCATACGTGCCAGGCTTGGACTTCGATCATTTCATGTACGACAACGTGTTGGGTGGTGGTCACCGTCAGGTGGGTTCTACCATCAAGCCCCTGCTCTACTCACAAGCACTCACCAGTTTAGGCTTCACCCCTTGCGACGTGGTGGATGCAAGTCCTAAGAACTACGGCGGTTGGACTCCCAAAGGAGGGGCACTCGGCATGGTGCCGCTAAAGACAGCACTCGCCCACTCCAACAACCACGCATCTGTTTATCTGCTGAATCTCATCCGTCCACAAAATTTCATTGATTTTCTTGGTAAGCAACTGAAGATTTCGACATATACGATGCAACCCAATTTGACCATCGCCCTCGGTTCTGGCGATGTGAGCATCGGCGAAATGGCAAGTGCCTATACCATCTTCCCCAGCATGGGCATCCACTACTCGCCTCTGCTCGTCACACGCATTGAAGATTCCGACGGTAACGTCATTGCCAACTTCACACCACGCATGAATGAGGTGCTCTCTAAGGAGAAGGCGTGCCAGATGATTTATATGCTCAAAGCCGTCATCAACGAAGGTACGGGTCGCGCACTGCGTGGTGGTGCTTATCACATCACTGGCGACTTAGGAGGCAAGACGGGTACAACCAACAGTAACGCCGACGGTTGGTTTATCGGTTTCTGTCCCAAACTGGTTGTCGCCAGTTGGGTGGGCGGTGAAGACCGTGACATCCACTTTGGCAGCATGGCATTCGGTCAGGGTGCAAGAGCGGCATTACCTATCTTTGGTAAATTGATGAGAAAGATATACAACAGCAAACTCTTCGGTATCAGCGAGAATGACAAATTCGACATTCCTGAAGGGTATCAACCCTGCGACAATGACTTGATGGACCTTCCAAGTGCAGAAGGACTGTTACACCCCATCGAAGAAGATCCCATTGATTATGACGAAGAATTCTTTTAGTCAACTCATTAACCGTATTTGACCATGAAGTTCATTGGAATCATACCTGCAAGATATGCCTCAACACGCTTTCCCGCCAAACCTTTAGCGATGTTGGGCGGCAAGACAGTGATAGAACGGGTGTATCGCCAAGTGGAAGGTGTACTCGACGATGTGTGTGTGGCAACTGACGATGAACGCATCATGTCGGCAGTGCAAGTCTTTGGCGGCAAAGCCGTGATGACCAGCGTGAATCACAAAAGTGGAACAGATCGTGTGCAGGAAGCCTTCACAAAAGTGGGTGCCGGATTTGATGTGGTCGTCAATATACAAGGCGATGAACCCTTCATCCAAGCACAGCAATTGGAAGCCATCCGGCAATGCTTCGATGACAAGAGCGTGGATATCGCTACGCTTGTCAAGCCATTCAAGCCAGAAGATGGATTTGATGCATTAGAGAATGTTAATTCTCCCAAAGTGGTAGTTAACAAGAAGATGGAGGCACTCTATTTTTCACGCAGCATCATACCTTTCACACGAGGGAAGGATCAAGCGGAATGGCTGAAAGGTCACACCTACTACAAGCACATTGGTCTCTATGCCTACCGTGCAGAGGTGCTGAAACAGATTACGGCACTTCCCCAATCAAGCCTCGAACTGGCAGAATCGCTCGAACAACTGCGCTGGTTGGAGAATGGCTACAAAATCAAGGTGGGCATCAGCGAAATCGAGACCATCGGCATTGACACACCCGAGGATTTAGAACGTGCCGAAGAGTTCTTGCAGAAACACCCTTTCTGAACTATCCGATTCCACACAATAAAATTTAACCATACCACATAACAGCAAGGGGATGTGCCGGTGCACATCCCCTTGCTGTTTTTGTTTGATGATGTTTGTTCACTTCGTGAGAAGAACCTTCTTCCCATCCTTGATGTAGATGTCCTTTTGAGGCATGCCCTTGATGCGGCGACCTTGCAGGTCATGGGTGGTTGGGGGTGCGGCACTTTCTGCTCCCCTTTGTATGTTTAATCATAAATGGTGAATTCATAATAATAGTAATCGGTATGCGAAGACCAATATTCATACCTCTCATTGTAGACACTATGTGGATCCGTGTCTAATGTGATTTTATTGTTTCCCTTATGTGCGGTGTATTCGGCTCCCGCCCATCTCACTTTATAAGCACCAGTCTTTGTGTTTTTGTAGGCATCAATGTTTGATGTATAGCGCTTTGTTGAAGATATAGACAAATTGCCAGTAGGACAATACCAGTAAGGCATATATCCGTCCGCACTTACTTTCACCCATTCTTCTGTCGGTTCATTGTTTGAACCTCCACTGCCATCATTTTCATTTCCTCCAGATGACGAATATTTATAATAGTCGAGTTCCTGAGAATAAGTTGTTTTACTACTATATTCATCTCCGAATGCATCAAACACTTTTACTGTATAATGGATTCCGTCAAATTCCAATCGAAAATATTCATATGGGTATTTTTCTTCGTAGCCCATATCTATTCTATAAAGATTCTTTTCACTACTATAACTATAGGTGAAATACTCTACTCCTTTATCTGTGAAAAGGTGGTGATTACCATAAGAATATAGTTCCGTAAAATCTTGATCTAATTGAGGGAAATAGTATTTGCCATCATAAAAAGAGGGATTGTCATCACTCGAGTATTCCCATTCATAAGTGTGTCTAGTGCCTGTTCCGGCTGAAAAACTGTATATTGTAACTTTTGTTGGAGTAGATAAATCCAAAAAACTAACAAAAATATCAACAACTGTGAAAGTCTTTCCTTGCATGGAGCCATAATCATTCTCTCTGTAGCCCTCACTATTCTTATCACTATCATCATCTTTACTACATGATACCATAAAGGGTAAAATCATAGCGAGCATCATCATGCTCATGAATTTAATCTTTTTCATAATCATTTATTTGTTTAAGTTAATACTGTTGCTATTTATTAATTGTACAAAAAACGTGGACAATTACTTGATCGTCTACGTTCTAGAGGTATCGGCAAATACCCAAACTATCATATACGAGTAAAAGCCCACGCTATCAGCGTGAGCATCCTGACTTTTACTCTTGACAGTTCTTTTAATTTTTTGCCGAAATTTCTAGAACAAGATTTTAAGCGGACGCTTCTTTTTATATGTCTTTAATTACATGTTATCTTACCCCATAGGCATGTTGGTTTTTAGTGAATAATTATAGTAAAAGAAGCATGGCTTCATCCAGTTTGATTGTGTCAATTTTGGGGGAAGACAAGATTCTTCAATTCGTTATAATGATGATCTTCGGTCACAATGAACTTTGCATTGGCAGCCACAGCGCAATCAACAAACTTATTGTCGTCAGGATCCGCTTTAATGACATTAAATCGATACCAAGGAGTGATGAGCTCCGTGTAAGGATTGTTAGTGATGACATCCAATGCCAACTGGGCAAACGTAGCACTTATGTTCTGTTCAAGTATTTCCGTATATTCGGCCAAAATCTCTGTTGACACACATAATGTGTTTCGTCCGTCCAAGAACGAAATCCACAAGTCATGATAACGGCTTTGCCGAGCAATGCACTGGATCAGGCTATTTGTGTCAAGAACCCATTGAGCCATCAGCGGTTAATGCTTTGCGTGAAAATCCTCATGCCGAAGAGCCTCCAGACGATTGTGGCTCAAGATTCCTACCTCCCAAAGGCGATCAGATTCGGCATCCAGCCGTTCCTGAAAGTACTGAGTGTGCTGAATCTCACGTGAGTAGTCCTCGCTGTTGTTGAAAGAGAACATTTTCAACAAGTGCATCTGCGTTGGATTGAGTGTTGTTGCCTGCATAGTTTTGCAATTTTAGTTTTGCAAATATACAACTTTATTCTCACAAACAAATGTTTTTGAGAAAAAAAGATGTGGTTGGCGCGATAATTAAGAGTTTGGAGGCTACGACGTAGAGGAAAAAGTGGTTGTGTCGTAGAGGTGAGAGAGGCAACGCCGTAAAGGTGGCTTGGGTTACGACACAATGAGGTTTCAAGTAGCGAAAGGGACTATGGAGGCGACGATGCGGTAGGGATGGAAGCCACGGAATGGATGCAGAAATGCTCTGTATGCGTTTTAGAGTATTTTATCGACACCCCCTCGAAAATGAGCAGGAAAGTCCCAAACAGGGCTTTCTTGAGCCGAATTTAAGTTTTTTTGTTTTAAGAACGGTTAAAAAGCCGTTCTTTCTTTGTTTGTTCCAATTATAATCGGTATCTTTGTACACATATTTAATATATAGAAAACAAACAGAAGACATTCAATCATAATCAATGGAAGATTTAGACAGAATTATTAAAGTAGAGATCAACGAAACGATGAAGAAGAGTTACATTGACTACTCGATGTCGGTCATTGTGGCTCGTGCCCTCCCTGAAGTTCGTGACGGTTTCAAGCCCGTGCATCGCCGTATACTCTACTCAATGGACAAGCACGGCAACACGTCGGACAAGCCTACAGTAAAGTGTGCACGTATCGTGGGTGATGTGCTGGGTCACTTGCACCCACACGGTGACTCATCTGTGTATGGTGCACTTGTGCGTTTGGCACAGCCTTGGGCAATGCGCTACACGCTGGTGGATGGACAAGGTAACTTCGGTTCAGTCGATGGTGATGGTGCTGCAGCCATGCGTTATACGGAGGCTCGACTCAGCAAACTCGGCGAGGCTATGTTGCAGGACATCGACAAGGAGACAGTGGATATGGTCGATAATTTCGACAATTCGGAGAAAGAGCCAACTGTGCTGCCAACCCGAATCCCCAACCTCTTGGTGAATGGTGCAACAGGTATTGCTGTGGGTATGGCAACGAATATTCCAACTCACAATCTGGGTGAAGTGATTGACGGGTGTGTGGCATATATTGATAACCCAGAGATGACCAGCACAGACCTGATGCAGTACATCAAAGGTCCAGACTTCCCTACCGGTGGCATCATCTGCGGTGTGGATGGTATCAGAGAAGCCTACGAAACTGGTCGTGGACGCATCGTCATCCGCTCAAAGACAGAGATTGAAACCGAAGGTACACACGACAAGATTGTTGTGAGTGAGATTCCTTATAACGTGAACAAATCAGAACTCATCAAGAAGATTGCCACACTGGTAAACGAGAAGAAGATTGATGGCATCAGCAATGTAAACGATGAGTCTGACCGTGAGGGTATGCGCATTGTCATCGACATCAAGCGTGAAGCCAATGCCAATGTGGTGCGCAACAAACTTTTCAAACTCACAGACCTGCAGAGCACGTTTGCAGTAAACTGCATTGCCATTGCAGACCGCCGTCCAAAGCAACTCTCGCTGAAGGACTGCATCCGCTACTTCGTCAACCACCGCCACGACGTGGTGATTCGCCGCACGAAGTACGACAAGCGAAAGGCAGAGGAACGTTCACATATCCTCGAAGGTCTCATCATTGCCAGCGACAATATTGACGAAGTGGTACATATCATCCGCGCAGCCAAGAACCCACAAGAGGCGATGGACAACCTCATGGCACGTTTCAACCTTGACGAGATCCAGGCTCGCGAAATCGTAAACATGCGTCTGCGTGCCCTCACTGGGCTGGAGCAGGACAAACTGCATGCAGAGTTCGACGAACTCCAGAAACTCATCGCTTACTTGGAACAGATTCTCACCGATGACGCACTTTGTCGCAAGGTGATGAAAGACGAACTCCTTGAAGTGAAGGAGAAGTGGGGCGATGAACGCAAGACTGAGATTGACGTGACTGCCAGCGAAAACTTCGACCCAGAGCAGTTCTATGCGAAGGAAGAAGTGGTGGTGACCGTCAGTCACCTCGGCTACATCAAGCGCACCACCCTCACCGAGTTCCGCACACAGGCTCGTGGCGGCATCGGTGTGAAGGGCGGAACGGCACGCGATAAGGACTTCATCGAGTTCATCTATCCCGCCAACACGCACAACACCATGATGTTCTTCACACAGAAGGGACGCTGCTTCTGGATGAAGGTTTATAACATCCCCGAGGGTTCACGCACCGACAAGGGACGTGCCATCCAGAACCTCCTGAACATTGATAGCGACGATAAGGTAACGGCATTCATCTGTATCGAGAACATCAACGATGAAGAATGGGTGAACAGCCATAACCTCATCTTCTGTACCCGTCACGGAATCATTAAGAAGACAGCATTCGTCAACTACTCACGCCCACGCAACAATGGTATCATCGCCATCAATCTGAACGAAGGTGACGAAGTGGTAGAGGTATTGCTGACCAGCGGCAAGGACGAGATTCTCATTGCCAACCACAATGGCCGCGCCATCCGTTTCAATGAAAGCACCGTCCGCAACATGGGACGTGGCGCAACGGGTGTAAGGGCTATGCGTCTGGACGAAGACGAGGAAGATGAAGTAGTAGGCATGATTGCTCTCACAAAACCAGAAGGCTACGACGAGAACGCCGAAGAGAACGGAACGGACGAAGAACTCTATCCCAACATGCCAACCATCTTGGTACTCTCCGAGAAGGGTGTCGGCAAGCGTTCTACCATTGGTGAATACCGCATTACAAACCGCAACGGTAAGGGTGTCAAGACCATCAACATTACAGAGAAGACAGGTAAACTGGTTGCCATCAAGAAGGTGACAGAGGGCGAAGACATCATGATCATCAACAAGAGCGGTGTAACGATTCGCCTGGCTGTAAGTGACATCAAGAAGTCTTCACGTAATACGCAAGGGGTCAAACTCATCGACATTCAAAAGCGCAACGACGTCATCAGTTCTGTCTGCGTGGTTGAACACTCTGAAGAACCAGAAGATCTCAACGAAGAAGGTGTGGAAACACCCGAATCGACTGCTCAAGAATAACAAACAACCTGATTTATAAACTTATTAAAACCGTATCAATTATGAAAAAATTAGTTTTGATGATGGTCGGCCTTTTCCTGCTCTCCTCCGCTTACGCACAGGATAAGGAAACCTTAAAGGCCCAGAAAGAGGCCGAAAAAGAGGCAAAATCCGCTTTCAAGAAAGCGAAGTCTATCTACGAGACTTCCATTCCCAATCCTGAATATGGACGCAAAGAAACAGACTTCGAGAAACTTGCAGGAGCCCTTCCACTAATTGAGGCTGCGATACAAAGTGACTTTACAAACAAAGACTTTGAAACATGGAAAGTCGCTGCCGAGATTCAGCAAGAGTTCTACACAAAGATAGACAATGAAGTAAAGGCTGATCCTGATAATGAACAGAAGAAGAATCAACTCCTCGAGACTGGCAGCAAACTGATTACCTACAGCCAGAAGTATGACGAACTTTTGGCACTTGATCCTAAGACAAAGCCTGAGGAAAAATTACAGATTCACCAAAAGTATCAAGTGATCGCTATAAATCCTGCACTCCAATTGTTGCAAGCAGCACAAAATGCATCTAACAGCGACAATCAGGAGGAACTGAAATTGGGTGCTAAGTATGCAGACACATTCCTTAACATCTTGGAAAAATCAACACTCATGAGAGATTTGGAGAAGTCAACAATCACCAAGGATTTCGCAAAAGAAAAGATTGACGAGTGGGTCACCTACGCCAAAATCTTCCGTGCCCAGTCTTATTATAACATCGAGGGAACACCTGAAGAAACAATCATCTCTGTATATCAAGACTTGTTACCAACCAAGTACAAAGGTGTGGCATATCAATCGCTGTCCAATTACTACCGTGACAGAGATAAGGTAAAACAAAACAAATATTTGAAAGACGGTATCGAAGCATTAAAAGATGACCCTGAACAAAAGGAACTGCGCGCAAACTTCGCATTCATCCTGATGCAAAATCTGTTCAATGGCGGTCAGTACGAAGGCAACAAAGAGGAACTCTTGAAATCTATCCAACTTGTCAAGAACGAGTTCGCAGACGATGACAATGCTGTCAATGCATATTTGATGGAAGGTCAGATTGCATTCGATGAGAAAAGATACAACGATGCCAAAGATATCTATCTTGCAGCCAAAGCAAAATTCCCAGACGAAACAAGATGTCAAATTATGGCAGCACGTTCATCGTGGATGAATGCACAAAATAATGGATCCAAGAAAGCAGATTTGGAAGATGCCATCAAACAGTTCAAACAACTTGAAACAGAACTTCCTACAGAACCAGAATACTGGGGAGAATCTCTTTACATTCTCTACAATAACACCCAACAAACTGCTCTTGCTGCCAAGTACAAGAAATACTATAACAAGTGATCATTATACAAAGATTGATAAGAACGTATTTCTTCCCTTCAAGAGGATGTGCCTTATGGTACATCCTCTTTTAGCACACCATAGCAATCATTCTCAACAAACACAACAAGAAAAGCAATGGAATACACATCTGTCATCTATACATATGGAAACACCAGCATTGATGCGAGAGATTTGATATGCATCCTCCAACCCTACCATATCGATTGTGTTGTTGATTGCCGCCCACCAGCATATACAATAGGACTAACAAACACCCCATCTGATGAACTAAAGAAAGTCCTAAAGCAGAACAACATCGATTACCTTCCATTTGCTCAGCATTTTGGTGTTTTCCCAAACGAAACAAGAAACAAGAAAGGAAATGTCCTTTATAGTAAGATTATTAAAAGCAAAGATTTCCTCGAAGGTATCAAACGTATAGAGAATGGGGTAAAGAAGGGATATAAGATATGTATCATCGACCACCAAAAAGAGATAGCACAAAGTAAAAGGTATACCTTCATCGGGAAGTTTCTACATGAAAAACACACAATATGTCACATTTTGCCATCGGGGGCACACTATACCCAAGAGCAAATGGAAAAGAAACTGACAGAATACACAAACCTCCGCAAACAACAAAATTCAGCAGCACAAACAGTTGAAAACAGGAGAAGAACTTGCAGCACTATATCTCAGCAAAAATGGTTACCAAATTCTTGACCATAATTGGAACCTGCATCGAGGATGTGAACTTGATATTGTTTGCATGAAAGAAAACAAACTGCATTTCATTGAAGTCAAAACACGTGTTTCTGATAAATATGGTGAACCACAAATCGCTATCAATCGGGCAAAGATGAAAAACATCTGTAAAGCCATCCAACAATATCGCTTTCGTCGAAAGTTCTTCAATAGTGAATTCCAAATCGACAGCATAGCCATCATCTACCGAACGGAACATGATTACGACCTTAGGCATTTTCTCGACATTCGTCCTGACGGGAGTGCTTGTGCTGACATCATATTCCACAAACACCTATAAACAGAAAGATGCTGTAAACAAAGTACTCTCATCCAAATCGTTCATACTTTCTCCCAATATTCGAAACAAAAGAGTATGCGTCTGCACATTGTTCCGCCACATACCGAACAAAATCTGCATTACTTGCCATACATGCTATACATTCCTATATTCTTAATCACCGGCAAAGGTACACAATACATTTAAAACAAAAAAGGAGTCCCACGCATTTCTGCACGAGACTCCCTCAAGAAGGCGGCGACCTACTCTCCCGCATTGCGGTGCAGTACCATCGGCGCGCCCGGGCTTAACTTCTCTGTTCGGG
>CAJOLW010000040.1 GCA_905235525.1 uncultured Bacteroidaceae bacterium | reverse complement strand
AAAAAAAATGATTTTTTCGTAAATATTCAGTAATTTTGTGGCTCAAAATGAATTTTCATCGACAAAAAGACTGATAAAAACAGAAAAATGGCAACAGAATTGAAAGACCTGACCAAACGGTCGGAAGATTATTCAAAATGGTATAATGAATTGGTGGTGAAGGCTGAATTGGCTGAACAGGCTGACGTAAGAGGATGCATGGTGATTCGTCCTTACGGATATGCAATTTGGGAGAAGATGCAGCGTGTGCTTGACGATATGTTCAAGGAAACAGGTGTTCAGAACGCTTATTTTCCCTTGCTTATTCCCAAGAGTTTCTTGAGCAAGGAAGCAGAACACGTAGAGGGTTTTGCCAAGGAGTGTGCTGTGGTGACTCACTATCGCTTGAAGACAAACGAAACACATGACGGTGTGGTGGTGGATCCTGCTGCAAAATTGGAAGAGGAACTCATCATCCGCCCTACTTCAGAAACCATCATTTGGAACACTTATAAGAATTGGATCAAGTCCTATCGCGACCTGCCCATCTTGTGCAATCAGTGGTGCAATGTGATGCGCTGGGAAATGCGTACTCGCCTGTTCCTCCGTACTTCGGAGTTCCTTTGGCAAGAGGGTCATACGGCTCATGCCACTCGCGAAGAGGCAGAGGAACGTGCAAAGCAGATGTTGAAGGTGTATGCCAAATTTGCAGAAGAATATATGGCTGTACCTGTCATTCAGGGCGTGAAGAGTGAAACGGAGCGTTTTGCTGGCGCACTCGACACTTATACCATCGAGGCCATGATGCAGGATGGCAAGGCGCTGCAAAGCGGAACGAGCCATTTCTTGGGACAAAACTTCGGAAAGGCATTCGACGTGCAGTTCCTCAACAAGGACAATAAGGTAGAATATGCATGGGCAACTTCTTGGGGCGTTTCGACCCGCCTGATGGGTGCCCTCATCATGACCCACTCCGACGACAACGGATTGGTATTGCCTCCGAAGTTGGCTCCGCTGCAGGTGGTCATCATCCCTATCGGAAAGGGTGACCAGATGGCGATGCTTGACGAAAAGGCTGAGGCTATCGTGAAGAATCTGAAGGCGATGGGCATCAGCGTGAAGTATGACAATGCTGACAACAAGCGTCCGGGATTCAAGTTTGCCGACTACGAACTGAAGGGTGTACCAGTACGCGTTGTGTTGGGTGCCCGCGACCTGGAGAAGGGACTTGTGGAGGTAATGCGCCGCGACACACTGGAGAAAGAGAATGTGGCGATTGATGGCATTGAGGAGTACATTAAGAACTTGCTGAACGATATTCAGCAGAACATCTACCAGAAGGCTATCACTTATCGCGATGCCCACATCTACGAGTGTGACAACTACGACGAGTTCAAGGAGCGCATCAAGGATGGCGGCTTCTTCCTTTGCCACTGGGATGGCACAGAGGAAACTGAGGCTAAAATCAAAGAGGACACGCAAGCAACCATTCGCTGCGTTCCGTTCATGTTTGAACAGACGGAAGGCGTAGATATGGTGAGCGGAAAGCCTGCCAAGCATCGTGTGTTGATTGCGCGTGCCTATTAATTTGTCTTGTCGACTCTATCTGTCTCGATGTTTCAGGAACTGACAAAATTGCCGTTCCGACCATCTTAGGCATTTGTTTTGTAAGGAGAAAGTGTTGTTCTTATTTCAACAAATCAACAAACTATTTTTTCCAATCAATGAATTATAAGTATTCTGACAGAGTAACACGCATTCTTGGATACAGTAAGGAAGAAGCATTAAGGCTGAACAATGACTACATCGGGCCAGAGCACTTAATGTTGGGAATGATTCGTGATGGCGAGAGTCGCGCCATTGACCTGCTGAGAAGGAAGTTCTATGTCAACATCCCCACTATCAAGGACATACTGGAACGCTGTGTGAGAGATCAAGGAGATGCCCTTCTTTCCACAGACATTGCGCTCAATAAGCAATCCACTAACATTATGCGATTAGCAATCCTTGAAGCCCGTTTGTTAAAAAGCGAGGAAAGTGATGCTGAACACATGCTGCTTGCCATTTTGAAACAGAATGACAGTGTGGTGGCACGTGTGCTCAACGACTGCGATGTTACTTACAAAGAGTTTTATGATTCGTTGACCACTCAGAAGGCATCTACGCAACCACAGAACGACATTGATTTCGACGAAGAGGATGAGGATGAAGATGCGGCACCACCATCTGGTAATGAGCCTACTTCCCCTATTGGCAATACAACTACAAAGACAACCAAGAAAGGCAATTCCGACACTCCTGCCATCGACAAGTTTGGCTTTGACCTGACCAGAGCGGCAGCCGAAGGTAAACTTGACCCTGTAGTGGGGCGTGAAACTGAGATAGAGCGATTGGCGCAGATTCTTTCACGCCGCAAAAAGAACAACCCCGTGCTGATTGGTGAGCCGGGTGTGGGCAAAAGCGCCATTGTGGAAGGCTTGGCGACACGCATCAACGACAGGAAAGTGGCACGTGTGCTGTTTGGCAAGCGCATTGTCAGCCTTGACATGTCAAGCGTTGTGGCAGGGACCAAATATCGTGGACAATTTGAGGAGCGCATGCGTAGCATCATCAATGAATTGCGTTCCAATCCAGACATCATCGTTTTCATTGACGAGATTCACACTCTCGTTGGTGCTGGCAATCAGGCTGGTCAGATGGATGCTGCCAACATGATGAAACCCGCCTTGGCACGTGGAGAGTTGCAATGTATCGGAGCCACTACACTCGATGAATACCGCAAGAGCATAGAGAAGGATGGTGCCCTCGAACGTCGATTCCAGAAGGTGATTGTGGAACAAACAACTCCTGAAGAAACACTTACGATTCTGCATAACATAAAGGACCGTTACGAGGAACACCATAATGTCAGTTACACCGATGAGGCCTTGATGGCATGTGTCAAACTGACAGAACGCTATGTCACAGACCGTAGTTTCCCCGACAAGGCAATCGACGTGCTGGACGAAGTGGGCTCACGCGTACGTATAAAGAATATATGTGTTCCAAAGGAAATAGAAGACAAGGAGGCTGAACTTGCCGACCTCAACCGACAGAAAGAGGATGCAGTCAGAAACGAGAACTATGCCCTTGCTGGGACTTATCGTGACCGTGCCAGAATTGCCAGCGATGAGTTAGAAGAAATGAAGAATAAATGGGAGGCTAAGCAAGAAGACAAACGGCAAAAAGTGACTGAAGAGCATGTAGCACAGACTGTTTCCATGATGACAGGCATTCCTGTGAGCAAGATGGCAAATGCAGAAGGAATTCGAATGAAAGGAATGAGACAAGAACTGAAGAGCAATGTCATTGCGCAGGATGCCGCTGTTGACAAATTGGTCAATGCCATCCAGCGCAGCCGTGTCGGTTTGAAAGACCCCAATCACCCTATCGGCACGTTCATGTTCCTCGGTCCTACCGGTGTTGGAAAAACCTTCTTGGCAAAAAAACTGGCTGAACACATGTTCGGCTCCGCCGATGCCCTCATCCGCATCGACATGAGCGAATACATGGAGAAGTTCACTGTCAGCAGACTGGTCGGTGCGCCTCCCGGATACGTAGGATATGAGGAAGGCGGCATGCTCACCGAGAAAGTACGTCGCAGACCTTACTCCATCGTCTTGTTAGACGAAATCGAAAAGGCACACCCCGATGTATTCAACTTGCTTTTGCAAGTGATGGATGACGGTCGTCTGACCGACACACAGGGACGCACTATCGACTTCCGCAATACCGTCATCATCATGACCAGTAACGTGGGCACTCGCCAACTGAAGGAATTTGGTCGTGGGGTCGGTTTTGCAGCCATGTCAGACAAGGATGACAAGGAAGTGTCTCGCTCCGTCATTCAGAAAGCCCTCAACCAACAGTTCTCCCCTGAGTTCTTGAACCGCATCGACGAGATCATCACCTTCGACCAACTGGAACTCGATGCCATCCTACAAATCATCGGCATCGAACTGAAAGGGCTCTACAAACGCATCGAAGACCTTGGCATGACCCTCGAAATTACCGAAGACGCCCAGAAGTTCATTGCCGAAAAAGGCTACGACAAACAGTTTGGTGCTCGTCCTCTCCGTCGTGCCATCCAGCAACATCTCGAAGATGGCATCAGCGAACTCATCGTAGAAGAACAAGTTCACGAAGGCGACACTATTCTGGCAGAACTGAAAGATGACAAGATTGCCATTAAAAAGAAATAATCGCAATTCATCCATGTGGATACCCGACAAAATGTCAGTCATGAAAGTGGCTGGCATTTTTTTTGACCATTATCTCAAAAGAAATTAAATTGCAAATAGATAAAATGTAAATAGCATTATGGCTCAACAAGGTAACATCGGGGTTACAACTGAGAACATCTTCCCCGTCATCAAAAAGTTTCTCTATAGTGACCATGATATCTTTATCCGTGAAATCGTAAGTAACGCTGTCGATGCCACGCAGAAACTCAAGACGCTTGCCAGCAAGGGCGAACTGAAAGAGGAGGCTGGCGACTTGACTGTGCATGTAAGCATCGACAAAGACAAGGGCACACTGACAGTGAGCGACCGTGGTATCGGCATGACCGAAGAGGAGATTGACAAGTACATCAACCAGATTGCCTTCTCAGGCGCTAACGACTTCCTCGATAAGTATAAAGAAGATGCCAATGCCATTATCGGTCACTTCGGTTTGGGTTTCTATTCCTCTTTTATGGTGAGTAAGAAGGTGGAAATCATCACGAAGAGTTGGCAGGAAGGCAGCAAGGCTGTGAAGTGGAGTTGCGACGGAAGCCCGTCATTCACTATCGAGGATGCCGAGAAGACTGACCGTGGTACGGACATCGTGATGTACATCGACGATGACTGCAAGGATTTCTTGGAGAAGTACAAGATCAGCGAACTCTTGAACAAATACTGCAAGTTCCTCCCTGTACCTGTGGCTTTCGGCAAGAAGACCAAGTGGGATGACAAGGAGAAGAAGAGCGTGGAGACCGACGAGGACGATGTCATCAACGACACCACCCCACTCTGGACACGCAAACCATCAGAGTTGAAGGATGAAGACTACAAGGAGTTCTACAAGAAACTCTATCCCATGAGTGACGAACCTCTGTTCTGGATTCACCTCAACGTGGATTACCCCTTTAACCTGACGGGTATCCTCTACTTCCCGAAGGTGAAGACAAACCTCGACATTCAGAAGAATAAGATTAACCTCTATTGTAATCAGGTGTTTGTGACCGACAATGTGGAGGGCATCGTGCCAGACTTCATGACACTCCTGCATGGCGTGATTGACTCGCCAGACATTCCGCTGAACGTGAGCCGTAGTTACTTGCAGAGCGATTCAAACGTGAAGAAAATCTCCACCTACATTTCCAAGAAGGTAAGCGACCGCCTCGCTTCCATCTTTAAGAACGACCGCAAACAGTTTGAGGAAAAGTGGGACGACATTAAGATTTTCATCAACTACGGAATGCTCTCCGAGAGTGACTTCTACGACAAGGCAAAGGCATTCGCCCTGCTCAAAGACACTGAAGGAAAGTTCTACACCTTTGAGGAGTACCAGACCCTCATCAAGGGTGAGCAGACGGATAAGGATGGCAACCTCATCTACCTCTATGCCAACAACAAGGACGACCAGTACAGTTATATCGATGCAGCCAACGCCAAGGGCTACAACGTGCTGCTGATGGATGGTCAACTTGACCCTGCCATGTGTAACCTCTTTGAGGAAAAGTTCGAAAAGAGCCGCTTCACCCGTGTCGATTCCGATGTAGTGGATAAACTCATCGTGAAGAGCGACGAGAAGAAAGAAGAACTGCCAGAGGACGACAAGAAGGCACTCACCGAGACCTTCAAGAACGCCCTGCCGAAAATCGACAAAATCGAGTTCAACGTGGAGCCACAGGCATTGGGCGAGAATGCTGCACCTGTCATCATGACACAAAGCGAGTACATGCGCCGTATGAAAGACATGTCACGTTTGCAGCCAGGTATGGCATTCTATGGTGAAATGCCAACAATGCTCAACCTCGTGCTCAACACCGACCACCCACTCATCAAGCAGAACATCAAGGATGCCAAAACAGAAGTGGTCAGCCAACTCATTGACTTGGCACTCTTGCAGAACGGTTTGCTGAGAGGTGAAGCACTCAACAAGTTCGTGAAGCGCAGCATTGAACTGATTTAATCAAACATGTATCAAGATAAGAAAGGAGGGCTTTAGCGACATGCTAAAGCCCTCCTCCTTTTAAATTCTTTTAATGTGTTTATTTCTTTTTGTCCTCCTTCTTAGGAGCATCCTTTGTGTAACGCTTGTTGAGCGCTTTCACCACCTCATCTGTCACATCGTATTTCTCATTGGCATAGAGCACATTATCAATGCCTGATGACTTACAAAGGATGAAATCGTAACCTTTCTCTTTGGCATATGACTTGGTGAAGTTCTGAATCGTATCAGTCAAAGCCTGAAATTCTTTTTGGTATTCTTCCTGAAGAGAGTTACTCAAGCGTGCCTGAAGTGCTTCAAGGTCTTGTTGCAACTTGGCAAGACGCGCTTGCTCCGCCTCAAACTGCTGCTGAGTGAACTGGTTACTCTGGTATTTGCGGTTGAACTCTTGCATCTGTGTCGTAAATGCCTTTCCCTTAGCATTAATAGTTGACTCAGCGTTTGCACGCTTCTTGGCAAATTCTTCTTCCAAATCCTTGCACTTCTGATACTGCGAAGTCAGGGTGTCAATCTGCACATAAGCAATCTTATAAGCAGGTGCATCTTTCAATACGGCTTTCGTTGAAACCTCTTCACTCGGAGTTTCACTGTTGGCGTTATTACATGAAACGATAGTTGCCGCAAAAGCCCCCATCATAAGTCCACTAAGGACAAAAGTAGTGATTTTCTTCATTTCTATATCTAATAATTTATTCTTTTTCTTTCACTGCGTAAGGTGAACTATGCCGCATGGCAAAATCTTGACTCTGCACACATGTAATCCCCCTATCACGCATTGCTTTTGACTGACTGACATGTGTCTTCACAAAACGACCATCTTTCTTGAATATCACCCTAACACTCAAGAAAAGCATGGCAATGCCGATGAGAATAACACAAATGATGAACAATGTGATGAACGTTTTCAACATTATTTGTACCTTTGCATTCAAAAAGTGATACAAAGATAGGTGTTAAAATGTTTGCCCCCACACACAGGGCTTGTTTTTTAACCTTATTTATGATAAAAAAGCGTATTTCATGAATAAAACTCATTCTACGGCGACTTTTCCCGTACATGTCAGCGTGAAAAACAAATGTGAAAACATTGATGCCACCTGTTTGCTTGGACAATTTATTGAACAAGCCAGTGAAACATTTGACTTGACCTTGAAAGAACCTCTCTCGGGCAACAAATGGGATGCCGAAGCGGTGTTCGCCGTACCTTTTGCCGAGCGTGAGCACATCCGTATCAGATTTAACATCTTTGCCAGTGAAATGGATTATAAATACGGGCAAGGGCTCTATTTCCACATGGAAAGTGCATTTTGAAAGAGGAAAAGTGTATTTTTCACTTTTCACGATTCACTTTTCACTTTTTTTCCGTACCTTTGCATGAAATTTGCAGAATCCAGGTTACGCCCGACATAGTAAAACGATTTGTTGTTCTGTGTCCGGCTCGTACAAGATTTAACCTATCAACATTCTAAACAGTTAGAAAAAACATGAGTGAAGCAAGACCTTTCAAGGTATTTTCAGGTACAAAAACAAGGTACTTGGCAGAGCGCATCTGCCAGAGTTTGGGCTGTCCGCTTGGCAACATGGTGATTTCACACTTTGCTGATGGTGAGTTTGCAGTGTCTTTCGAGGAGTCCATTCGTGGCAACGATGTTTTCCTCGTTCAATCAACATTCCCCAACAGCGACAACCTGATGGAACTGCTGCTGATGATTGATGCCGCTAAACGTGCCAGTGCCCGTAGCATCGTGGCTGTTATCCCCTATTTCGGATGGGCTCGACAGGATCGTAAAGACAAGCCACGTGTCAGCATCGGAGCCAAACTGGTGGCTGATCTGCTGAGTGTAGCAGGCATTGACCGCCTCATCACAATGGATCTCCATGCCGACCAGATTCAAGGCTTTTTTGATGTACCAGTTGACCACCTGTATGGTTCACTCGTGGAAGTTCCTTACGTGGAGAATCTTCACTTGCCAGATTTGGTCATCGCCACACCGGACGTGGGTGGCGCCAAGCGTGCACGTCTGTTTGCGAAGAAGCTGAATGCCCCACTCGTGCTTTGCAACAAAGTGCGTCTGCAGGCAAATGTGGTTGACTCCATCCAAATTATCGGTGACGTGAAAGGCAAAGATGTCGTGATTGTTGATGACATGGTGGATACAGCAGGAACCATTACACGCGCCGCCGACGAGATGATGAAAGCCGGAGCAAAGAGTGTGCGTGCAGTTGCCAGTCACTGCGTGATGAGCGATCCTGCCAGCGACCGTGTGCAGCAATCGACACTGGAAGAAATCGTATTCACCGACTCTATCCCTTACGCACAAAAAAGCCCCAAGGTGGTTCAACTTTCCATTGCTGACATGTTCGCCCGTGCCATTCGTGCCGTTTCAGAGCAAAAGAGTATCAGCGAAGAATTCTACTTCTGATGAAATTTGCCATTCTTGCAGCAGGAGAGGGATCGCGACTGGCACAAGAGGGGGTGGAACTACCCAAACCTTTGGTCCAGGTGAACGGTGAGGCTATGATAGACCGTCTCATTCGTATCTTCAACGATTGTGAAGCAGAAGACATCTATATCATCACCAACAATTTGACAGGACTTACCCAGCCCCATCTCCAGCAACTGCAAAAAAAAATTCCGAAGATACATCTAATTGTCAAAACCACTCCTTCATCCATGCACAGTTTTTACGAATTGCGGCAGGTGATGGGAAACGGAAAGTTCTGTCTCACAACGGTTGACACCATTTTCCGTGAAGACGAATTCAAGCAGTATATCCAAGCATGGGAGGTATCTTGTCAAGATGGTTTGATGGCAGTAACGGATTACATCGATGATGAAAAACCGCTCTACATTGCAACTGACAGACACCTCAACATCACAGCCTTCCTCGATAGTGAACCTCAAACATACATTTCAGGCGGTATCTACGGATTGAGCGAAACCTGTTTTCCCATCATCGACAGATGCATCCGAGAAGGGCTATCAAGGATGAGAAATTTCCAGCGGCAGTTGGTGAAGGACAAACTCCAATTGAAAGCATACCCTTTCAGCAAGATTCTTGATGTTGACCATGCTGACGACATCAAGAAGGCCGAAGCTTTCCTTCAAGGACAGGAATAATCATACACATATTAACATCAATCCCTTATGAGCAACAAATACTTATTAACAGCAACGCTTTGTACGCTATTGGCGGTGCCTTCATTCGCCGGCAAAACCACACCTGTTCCATCTGGAAATTCAGACGAAATGGTAGCCTATTTGTTCACTTATTTCAACAGCAACGACCCTAAGGATGAACAGATTTGCTATGCCATTAGCGACGACGGCTATAACTACACCCCACTAAACGATGGCAATCCTGTCATTTCATCCGACACCATCGCTTTCACACAATGTGTGCGTGACCCGCATATCCTTCGTGGCGAGGATGGAAAAACCTTCTATATGGTGGCAACTGACATGAAGTCAAGCCTGGGATGGTCAAGTAATCGTGGCATGGTGTTGTTGAAATCGACAGACCTTATCAACTGGCAGCACTCTGTCATCAATTTCCCCACGCGTTATACCAAAGAGTGGAAGAACGTCATCCGCGTGTGGGCACCAGAAACCATCTATGACCATCAAGCCGGCAAATACATGGTGTTCTACTCGCTTCGCACCAGCACCCCAGGTTCTTTCGACAAGATTTATTACCAATATGCCAACAGGGATTTCACCGACCTCGAAGGTGAACCCAAATGGCTTTTCGATGCAGGCAACGCCACTATCGACGGCGACATTGTTTACAATGAGGCAGACCAACTCTATCATCTTTTCTACAAGCAAGAGTCCGGACGTGGCATCTATCAAGCCGTGGCTAAGAATCTGACAGACAAGTGGCAAATGATTGAGGGGCATGTGGAGCAGACGAAGGAGGCTGTGGAAGGTGTTGGCGTATGCAAGAGTATTGATGGCAAATCCTGGATTATCATGTATGACTGCTATGGCAACGGGCACTACCAATTCTGTAAATCAAACGATCTCAAGAATTTCGAGTTTGTACAGAACACTGAAACACAGGGAAAGTTCACACCGCGTCACGGAACCATCATGCCCATCACACAGGCAGAAAAGGAACGTCTTATGAAAGCATTCAGTAATCATAAGCAGCCCGTCCTCTCAGGTTTTCATGCGGATCCAGAGATTCTTTACTCCAACCAAACCCAAAAGTATTACATCTATAGCACCACAGACGGAACACCCGGATGGGGAGGTCACGATTTCAGTGTATTCTCATCCTCCGACCTCATCAACTGGACAGATGAAGGAAAGATACTTGACGTAAAAGGTGATCAGGTGAAATGGGCGACAGGAAACGCATGGGCACCGTGCATCATCGAACGCAAACAGCAAGACGGTTCCTACAAGTACTACTTCTACTTTTCGGCACACAATTCCCAAAGCAACCGCAAAGAAATCGGCGTGGCATACAGCAATACTCCGACAGGCCCCTTTATTGACTCAGGTACTTCTATCATTACAGACAACGACCGTCCCAATGGAGTTCGCGGTGGACAAGCCATTGATGTGGACGTATTCAAAGATCCAAAATCAAACAAATATTACCTCTATTGGGGCAACGGATTCATGGCTGGGGCAGAACTGAACGATGATATGCTTTCCATTAAAAAGGAAACGATCAAAAACCTCACCCCAAAAGGTGGAAGTCTTCAAACATGGGCTTATCGTGAGGCACCATACGTGTTTTATCGTAAGGGCACCTACTATTTCCTCTGGTCAGTGGATGACACAGGCTCACCTAATTACCACGTATGCTACGGAACCAGTACATCTCCATTGGGCGACATCAAGATTGATGAACAAAACTACCGAGTTATTGAACAAGTACCAGAAGAAGGAATCTACGGCACAGCACACAATTCCATCCTTCAGTTGCCCGGCAAAGACGAGTGGTACATCTGCTACCACCGCATTAACAAGAATTTCATTGACCATGATCCTGGCATCCATCGTGAAGTGTGCATCGACAAGATGACCTTCGACAAGAAAGGGAACATCCTGCCTGTAAAACCCACGCTGAATGGTCCTGCACCACTGACAAAATAAATATACACACATGTTTTTCCCTCCAGAATGGCATCAGCAAGCATTTGTGCAACTCACGTGGCCACACAAGGACACGGATTGGGCACATGTGCTGGCTGATGCCATTGATTGTTTTTGCGAGATTGTGCGCGAGACCGTCAAATACGAGCCTGTTTTCATTGTTGCCCAACATCCTGACGAAGCAAAGGCCGACCTCATCAGGAGAGGTGTTAAGTTAGCAGACATCACATTGGTTTCATGCCCCACCAACGACACTTGGGCACGTGACCACGCTTTCATCACTTGTATTGACCCAGAGCAAAAACGAGTGTTCCTCAACGATTTTCAGTTTAACGGCTGGGGACTGAAGTTTGCAGCCAATCATGACAACCAAATCAACAAGGCGATTCTGCCCCATCTGGCTGACCGCTACAATACCGTTGGCATAACAACTGAATACGTGAACTGTCTCGACTTTGTCTTTGAGGGTGGCAGTATTGAAAGTGATGGTGAAGGTACGTTGATGGTCACATCAAGTTGCCTACTTGCAGAAAACAGAAACAACACACTTTCGCGGCAAGAAATTGAAGAGAATATAAAAGGTGTCTTCCATGCTAAACGCGTACTCTGGATCATTCATGGTTAGCAGGCGATGACACAGACGGACATATCGACACAGTGGCACGCTTTTGTTCTCCGACCTCCATCGCATACGTGAAATGTGACAATCCCAACGACGAGCATTATGAAGAATTGCAAGCCATGGAGCAGGAACTCCTTTCCCTACGCACTCTTCAAGGTGAGCCCTATGAACTCTTTCCGCTTCCACTCCCCGACCCATGCTATGACGAAGAAGGCAACCGTCTTCCTGCCACTCATGCCAACTTCCTCATCATCAATGGAGCGGTGCTGATGCCCACCTATCAGCAAGCAGAAAAAGACGGAAAAGCATTGGCACAACTACAGAAAGCGTTTCCCGACCGCAAGGTCGTCGGTATCGATTGTCGAGTGCTCATCCTTCAGCATGGCTCTCTGCATTGTTCCACCATGCAATATCCACAAATCGGAGGATAAGAAACAAGAATCACCGCTCTAAAGAAAAGAAAAAATCTTTTTCATGTTTGTATGTGAAAAATAATTACTACATTTGCAGACGAATAACATGCTCGGGGTGCTGATACTGAATAAGTAAAGGCTGAGATTACACCCATTGAACCTGATACGGATAATGCCGACGCAGGAAAGAACAGCGGAATTGTTCTATTGCAAAAGAACAAGAAACCTCGAGTAGTCAACGTAAACGTTCACCGCTCGAGGTTTCTTTTTTACACATTATTACATATGGACATCAACATCAACAACAGAAAGACAAGCATCACCTCCACCAATCTGCAAGAATTGGCGCAGGAAATGAGCCTGCCAGAAAAAGGAGTGGCTGTGGCTATCAACAACCAAATGATACCACGCACAGAATGGGCAGACACCCCTATTGCGGACGGTGCTGACATTGTTATCATCAAAGCCGCCTGCGGAGGGTAAGTCATGCTGCAATTCATCTCGCACTACACGGAGCAATACTCCTATCTCGACTCCATCCGCTTGGCACTTGAAGGCGGATGCCGTTGGATTCAATTGCGCATGAAGGACATCTCCGATGAAGAAGTACGCCCCATCGCCATCGAAGCATTACAGATGTGTAAGAATGCCGGTGCCACCTTCATCATCGACGACCGCGTGGAACTGGTCAAGGAACTCGGTGCAGACGGTGTACATCTGGGAAAAAATGACATGCCCATCAGCGAGGCAAGAAAAGAGTTGGGGAACTCCTTCATCATTGGTGGAACAGCCAACACTTTTGAGGATGTGAAGGTACACTATGAGGCTTCTGCCAACTACATCGGCTGTGGCCCCTTCCGATTCACCACCACCAAGAAAAACCTTTCACCCGTATTGGGGCTTGAAGGTTATCGTCACATTGTGAAGCAGATGCGGGAAGCCAACATCCAACTACCCATTGTAGCCATTGGAGGCATCACAGCAGAGGACATCCCTGCCATCATGCAGACGGGAGTCATAGGCATCGCTCTCAGCAGCACCATTCTCCATGCGGAGAGTCCTATTGAAGAAATGAAGAAAATTATCAACATCACACAACCATGAGTAAATTAGTCATTGCGGGAAGAGAGTTCAACTCCCGCCTTTTCCTCGGAACAGGAAAGTTCAACAACAACGACCTAATGGCACGCGCCATCGAGGCTTCGCAGACAGAAATGGTCACCGTGGCCATGAAACGTATTGAACTGGAAGACAAGCAGGATGACCTGCTCACCCATATCACACAGAACAAGAACATCCAACTGTTGCCCAACACTTCAGGTGTGCGCAATGCTGAAGAGGCAGTGTTTGCCGCACAGATGGCACGCGAGGCTTTTGGCACGAACTGGCTGAAACTGGAGATACACCCAGACCCACGCTATCTGTTGCCCGACTCTATCGAAACACTCAAAGCAACAGAGCAACTGGTCAAACTCGGCTTCGTTGTGCTCCCCTACTGCCAGGCTGACCCCACCCTCTGCAAGCATCTGGAAGAAGCAGGTGCCGCTACTGTCATGCCTCTGGCTGCCCCCATTGGTACGAACAAGGGACTGCGCATGAAGGATTTCCTGCAGATTATCATTGAACAAGCAACAGTACCAGTCGTAGTGGATGCGGGCATCGGTGCTCCCAGCCATGCAGCAGAGGCGATGGAGATGGGAGCCGACTGCTGCCTGGTCAACACAGCCATCGCTGTAGCAGGCGACCCTGTCGCTATGGCAGATGCATTCCGCCAAGCCGTCATCGCAGGTCGTCAGGCATACGAAGCAGGTCTCGGTGCCATTGCAGACTGTGCTGAAGCATCCAGTCCTTTAACCGCATTCTTAAACTAAAAAACTATGCCAAAAGATAATCAAGCCTACGCCAAGCGCGAGAAAGCCTACATGCAGGGAAAACTTTTCCCGAACATCCAAGTGGGCATGACAAGGGTCAACCTGACCCCAACCGTGACTAAGGATGAACGAGGCATTCCACATACAGAGCCTAATGCGCCTGTCTATATCTACGACACCAGCGGTCCTTTCTCCGACCCCAACATTGAAGTCGATCTTAAAAAGGGACTGCCCCGCATGCGTGAGTCATGGATTCTTGACCGTAACGACACAGAACAGTTAAAAGAAATCACATCCGATTACGGAAAACAACGGTTGGCTGACCACTCCCTGGATCAGTTGCGTTTTGAGCACATTCAACTGCCCCGACGAGCCATGAAAGGAAAAGCCATCACGCAGATGGCGTATGCCAAAGCCGGCATCATCACCCCTGAGATGGAATATGTCGCCATCCGCGAGAACATGAACTGCGAGGAACTGGGCATCAAGAGCCACATCACCCCAGAATTTGTGCGCAATGAGATTGCGAGAGGACGTGCCGTGCTGCCCGCCAACATCAACCATCCAGAAAGTGAGCCGATGATCATTGGCCGCAATTTCGCCGTGAAAATCAACACAAACATCGGCAATTCCGCCACTACATCCTCCATCGAGGAAGAAGTGGATAAGGCAGTATGGTCTTGCAAATGGGGAGGTGACACGTTGATGGACCTTTCGACAGGTGCCAACATTCACGAGACACGCGAGTGGATTATCCGCAACTGTCCTGTTCCCGTGGGTACCGTACCCATTTATCAGGCATTGGAAAAAGTGAACGGTCGTGTGGAAGACCTCACATGGGAAATCTATAAAGACACTCTGATTGAACAATGTGAGCAGGGAGTTGACTACTTCACCATCCATGCCGGCATCCGCAGACAAAACGTGCACTTGGCAGACAGCCGTCTTTGCGGCATCGTCAGCCGAGGAGGCAGCATCATGAGCAAATGGTGTCTGATTCACGACAAGGAAAGTTTCCTCTATGAGCATTTCGACGACATCTGCGACATTGTGGCACAGTATGATGTAGCCTTATCCCTGGGTGATGGCCTTCGTCCTGGCTGCACGGCTGACGCGAACGATGCTGCACAGTTTGCAGAACTGGACACGATGGGCGAACTCGTCACTCGCGCATGGGGCAAGAACGTGCAGGCATTCATTGAAGGTCCTGGCCATGTGCCTATGCACAAAATCAAGGAGAACATGGAGCGTCAACTCGACCATTGCCACGAAGCCCCGTTCTACACTTTAGGTCCCATTGTGACGGACATCGCTCCTGGCTACGACCACATCACCAGTGCCATTGGAGGTGCACAGATTGCATGGCTGGGTACGGCAATGCTCTGCTACGTCACCCCGAAAGAGCATTTGGCACTCCCCAATAGAGAAGATGTGCGTGTGGGCGTGGTCACCTACAAGATTGCCGCTCACGCAGCCGACTTGGCAAAAGGACATCCAGGTGCGACCATCCGGGACAATGCCCTTTCAAAGGCACGTTTCGACTTCCGCTGGCGCGATCAGTTCCACCTTTCGCTTGACCCTGAACGCTCGCTTCAATACTTTGAAGAGGCGGGGCACACCGACGGAGAATACTGCACCATGTGCGGCCCCAACTTCTGTGCCGCCAAACTGACTCACGACCTTCGCAAACTGAAGTAGCAATGGAACTGACCCCCACACAGAAAAAACGCTACAACCGCCACCTCATCTTGGATGGCTTCGGCAAGGAAGGACAACAGCGACTCTTGCAATCAAAGGTGCTCATAGTGGGTGCCGGAGGATTGGGTTCCCCTGTATCCCTGTATCTTGCAGCAGCAGGAGTGGGCACCATCGGATTAGTGGATGGTGACCAGGTGAGTTTGACGAATCTGCAACGACAGGTCATTCACACAACCCCCGATGTAGGAAGGCCAAAGGTGGATTCAGCAGAGGAGAAACTCAAAGCCATCAACCCCGACATCAACATTGTCAAGCACGAGATTTATCTCAGCGAGGACAATGCGCTGGACATCATTCATCCATACGATTTCGTGATAGATGGCACAGACAACTTCGCCACCAAATATCTGGTCAACGATGCCTGTGTGATGCTCGGGAAATCCTTCTGCATGGGGGGTATCAACAGATATGCCGGACAGGTGATGACACACCGTCCAGGCACTGCTTGCTATCGATGCCTTTTTCCTGAGCCGCCAGCGATTTCCGAGGTGGAGACATGTGCCATGGTAGGAGTGTTGGGCAGCATTGCCGGCATGCTTGGAACGGTGCAAGCCACAGAAGCCATCAAATGTTTGATAGGCGTGGGTGAGCCGCTGTTCAATGCCTTGCTCACGTTTGATGCCCTCACGATGAATTGGCAAAGATTTGAATTTCCCAAGAACGAAGGATGCGCCCTTTGCGGCAAGCATCCAACCATCACAAGACTGAAAGAATATGCTTTTCAGCCTTGCAGCAAAAAGAAATAGAGATTATGTTTTCAGAAGAATTAAAGAAAATCAGTTGGGAAGAGACAACCGAACGGATTGCTTCCATGACTGACACCGATGTGCGACGCGCCTTGGCAAAGGAGCATTGCGACGTGAACGACTTCATGGCCCTACTCTCACCTGCCGCAGAACCATATCTCGAAACAATGGCACGTTTGTCACGCAAATACACGGAGGAGCGATTTGGCAAGACAATGTCAATGTTCATTCCCCTCTACATTACCAACTCCTGCTCCAACTCCTGCGTCTATTGCGGCTTTCACAGAGAGAACCCAATGGCACGTACCATTCTCACACCCGAACAAATTGAAGATGAGTACAAAGCCATCAAGCAACTGGCTCCCTTTGAGAACATCCTGCTCGTGACGGGTGAAAATCCCGCCAAAGCAGGTGTGCCTTATCTTGCCAAGGCCATCGATATCGCCAAGAAGTATTTCTCCAACATCAAGATTGAGGTGATGCCTCTCTCTGCTGAAGACTACAAGGAACTGACCCACCACGGTCTGAACGGAGTCATCTGTTTCCAAGAGACCTATAACCGTGCCCACTACAACCTTTATCATCCTCATGGCATGAAGAGCAAGTTCGAGTGGCGATGCGACGGCTTCGACCGCATGGGTCAGGCTGGCGTTCACTCCATCGGTATGGGTGTCCTCATCGGATTGGAGAAAGAATGGCGCACGGATGTGACCATGATGGCACACCACCTGCGCTATCTACAGAAGCACTACTGGCGCACGAAGTATTCAGTGAACTTTCCACGCATGCGTCCGGCACAGAACGAGGGATTCCATCCCAACTGTTACATGACCGACCGCGAACTGGCACAGGCCACCTTTGCCATGCGTATCTTCGACCACGATGTCGATATCTCCTACTCCACACGCGAGCCCGCCTTCATCCGCGACCACATGTGTACGCTTGGAGTCACTACCATGTCGGCAGAGAGTAAGGTGAATCCTGGTGGCTACCACACCTACCCACAAGCCCTGGAGCAGTTTACCGTCAGCGATGAACGCACAGCCAAGGTCATCAATCAACGCCTCAAAGATTTAGGACGCGAACCCGTCTGGAAAGACTGGGATGCTTCCTTCGACTTATTCGGACACACCGCATGACCATCGTCATCACACTACCCCATTTCTTCGACGGAGAGGCTGAGCACATCATTCAGTTGCTCCGTCGGGGAGATGTTGACCTCATCCACCTGCGCAAGCCCCAAGCCACTCGCGATGAACTGGAGGTGCTCATCCGTGCCATTCCAGAGGAACTGCACCAGCGGCTAGTCCTGCACGACCACCACACTCTCGCCCTTTCCTACCAACTGAAAGGTATCCACCTGAACAGCCGCAACCCCATTCCTCCCGATGGATGGACAGGGCAAGTCAGCATCTCATGCCATTCTATTGAGGAACTGGCAGAAAAGAAACGCCAACCTTTCGCTTATCTCAGCCTCAGCCCTATCTTCGACAGCATTTCCAAGCAAGGCTACCACTCCGCCTTTACAACAGAAGACATTGCAAGGGCACACAAGGAAGGAATCATCGACCACCGAGTAATGGCACTTGGAGGCATCACATTCGACAAATTACAACTCGTTCAACAAATGGGCTTCGGAGGAGCCATGATCCTCGGCGACGCATGGAAATAGTATTAAGCATAGCAGGCAGCGACCCTTCAGCAGGAGCAGGAATTCAACAAGACCTGAAGACCATCACAGCCATGGGATGCTATGGCTCAACTGTCATCACCGCGCTGACTTCGCAAAACACGTTAGGAGTACAAGATGTGATGCCTGTACCTGGAAAAGTGATTGGTTCTCAACTTCAAGCGATTCTTGATGACTATAATGTTAAATCAATCAAAATCGGTCAGATACCAGATATCAAAGCAGCAAGTACTATCGTTGAGAAACTGCAAATGCTCAAGCAAAAAAACGGAACGAATCCCCCCATTGTATATGACCCCGTCATGATCTCCACCAGCGGTCATCGCTTGATGTCATCCGATTGCATCCAATACATTCAGCAGCATCTCCTTCCCATCTGCTTCCTCATCACGCCCAACATTCCCGAGGCAGCACAACTGCTGGGACATACCCTCTGCACCCCTTCCGATTATCTGCAAGCGGGTCAAGATCTCGTGCAACAATATGGCACCAATATCCTCCTCAAGGGGGGGCATGCGCAAGGAGACATGATGACCGATCGCCTTTTCCTCACCAATGGGAGCATACATGAATACCAAGAAGAGAAGATAGACACCACGAACCTGCACGGAACCGGCTGCACCCTATCTTCCGCCATTGCTTCTGCATTAGCCCAAGGTCACAACTTGGAAGAATCCGTTGACAGAGCCAAACGGTTTGTCTCAGATGCTATTCGTGGAGGAAAAGACCTTCACATCGGTCATGGCAATGGCCCCATTTGGAAGTTCTAATCTACTTGAATGAACAAAATGTAAAGAAAACTTTTTGTGTTCTAAACAAATTTGACTACCTTTGCCGAAAAGAATACTATTTACTAAACAAAATCAAAATCATCATGAAAAGGCATTTGTATCGTGTACTTGTGACAGCAGTGCTGTTGACAGGCATGAACTCTGTGGCAAACGCACAACTTCAGGGACTCATTAACAGAGGCAAACAGGCACTGAAGAATGAAGTGAAAAAGGAAGCCAAGAAAGAAGTCAAAGAGCAAGGGCTGAATGCCTTGACAAAAGTATCAGGCACAGAGTCATCCTTCTCTTCGAATGGGCACACCTACACACAGAAAGGTACCCTGAACATCAAGACTTATAATCCTGCGGCTACGGGTATGGTGACCTTCACCAATGTTCCTTCCAACTATGAAGAGTTTGAAGAAGTCTATACAAACTTACTCGGACAGACCCCTTATGGAGTGGCAGCCATGATGCCTATGGCGATGGAGATTTATGGTCGTGACCGTACAGAGGGTGAGAAGTGCATCCGACTCATCAACTACCCTTCTAATGTCAACTCGGTGCTTTCGCAGTTGAAGGAGAAGTTCGGCACCTCGCAGTATGCCCCTGCAAACGACTCCTATCACCAACGTTATCTGCCAGCAGCCGTGCTGGAGGGCGCAACACCTCTGAACGCCTACACGCCTAAGTATCCCTACACGGTCAATATGCGTGCCAGCGTGAATAAGCATCAGGACATGCAACTGTATGACGGCCGCGTGATGTACATCTACATGATGGGCAAAGGATGGGATACCGAGCAGCGTTCGGTCGAAATCATCCAAGTATCTGAAGGTGACCTCTTCAAGGTGTTCAACTGTCCCTCACTCTACACTCAGTGCAAGAACATCAAAGGCACTTGGGAAGGACTGAAGTAGTTGACAGTTGACAGTTGACAATTGACAGTTAGGCTGACGCGATGCTTGCATCCCGCATGGCAACTCCTAACTCCTAACTTTTAACTTACTCATAAAACCAAAAGGAATATGAAACGCCTTATTACAGCCATGATACTCACCCTGTCGTGGGCACTCACGTGGGCAGACTCCCCTCTCACATCTACAGATTTTGCCGAGAACTACAATGACCAACCAATGGTGCAGATGGCCCAGAAACTGTCTAACGAAAGCGACACGAACATCCCCGTTTCGATGCTCGACTTTCTGGCTGACAAAAAGTCGCCTATCGATGTACGTTTGGCTGTCATCAATGCCATCAGTTGGAATTTCGACGGTAAGACCTCTGGAGAACAACTCTACGAGTACCTGTCGAAACGCTACAAAATAAAGTCGGCTGACAAAATCGCCAAGAAACTCGATGCAGGCACACTCGCCGTCTATGCCTACGCTGTAGCCATGAGTGACTATTTCAATGTCACAGAGGCACAGGAATTGGCACACAAAGCGGTCAAGAAAGACAAAAGCAAGAGTTTCTCGGTGGCATTCATCGCCTCGCTCATCGATGCGCAAGTTTACCTTGACAGCGACTGGGGACTGGTGTACAAAGTGGTGAACGATGTCCTCCACGATGGTTCCCTCCATCTCGACATGCGTCAAGATGCCATTGACAGCGTAATGGAGTACATCGGTGAGTACAAGAACTATTAAACTCCCCACCAGTCCTACTTCATCGTCATTATCGATTTAACTCAACTTTCGGAAGTTGAGTTTTGGGGAGTTAAAGAAGTTATAGGAGTTACGCTGCGCTCAGGAGTTAAAAGCCGACACTCTGCCAGCCCATGCGCTGGGCGATTTTGCCTTAAACTCTAAAACCTAACCCCCATATACACAGAAAAAAGCGTAAACGAAGAAATTTGTTTGCGCTTTCTTTTTGTTATTGAGTGAAGTTTTTCAAAAAAAGTTGCACGGATGTTTGGAGGATAAGAAAAAAGCACGTGATTTGCAAGTGAAATAAAATGGAAGGAAGAGAAACAGCACCCAAACCGACATCGACGACATCGGTTGATCGACATCGACGACATCGACAGACCGACATCGACGACGTCGATATGGGCAGTATTGAACAAGCCTTTTTGATTATTTTAACAAGCGGAAAGCTTGTGCAAAACGAGAGTATAGCCAAACGCTGGAGCAGCGAGAGCAGAAGTAAACTTGTTTGCATTCTGCCGAGTCGTGACTGAGTTCGAG
>CAJOLW010000039.1 GCA_905235525.1 uncultured Bacteroidaceae bacterium | reverse complement strand
GCCAGTAATAGTATAGGCAGATAGTTTATTTGGTTTTCCAAAATCATAAAGTACTAACAAAGATGTCCTTTCAAACATTTCTCTATGCTCCTCCATAGAGCCCTTGGTCTTACCCAACCTCACATTATATACATTATGTGAGAGAATCCACTCCTTCTGCTTCTTGTTCTTTGCACACCCCACAAGGATGGTCTTATCGCCACCGAAAAAGTCAATGATACTTTGATCAAAGCGATTCCATTTATAGCATTCAAAAGGTTCTGCTGCCATCATCATATCACTATCTTCTTCAAATTGAGAATACATCTTCACAATACGCGTCTCTGGTCCTGCGACAACATTATCATCGTCGTCAGCCCACTTGTTGCACTGGGCCATCACCGTTTCAAGCGCCTTTTCCTGTCCTTCGGGTGGATACTTGTATTTCTTCAAAAGTCGTTTTACCAATACACGCATCTTGGCACGGGCCGATTCCTTGCGGTTCCAGTCGATGGTACGATTGCGGCGAAGCTGCTCTGTCAGCTCACGGGTGAGTGCCACAAACTGCTCGTCGGTGTAAGCCTCGCGGATGCCTTCCGGCGAAGACAAAGCATCGTAGAAGGCTTTTTCTTCAACGGTCAGCCCCAGTTTGTTGCTTTCCTCCTCGTTCCGCTTGATTTCTTCAGCCATCTTCAGCAGTTCCTCGATGACCTCCTCATTGGTGAGCATTCCCTTCAGATAGTTGGAAAGGGCCATATTCAGCAGATCGGAGAACTTCTTGCTCTGCACGACGTTTGTACGCTCGAAGCTGTGGATGCGTTCCTTCAACAAGCGTTCCAGCAGTTTCACAGCTAGGTTCTTCTCTTTCATTTTCCGTATCTCCTTTTGGAATGCTTCCTCAAAGAGTGAGAAGTTTGCACCTTCCGACTTGAAGAGGTTGATGACTCCCTGGCTTTGGATGCTCTGCTCCAGGAGATGGCTGATGCGCTCGTTGATGTCCTGTTTGGTAATCTTACCTTTCTGCGCCAGGCGCGAAAGCAGCACGCGCACGGCATCCATGAAGGCCACTTCCTGTTTCTCTTTTGGCTCAGCCAACGAGCGGCAAAGGGTCAGCGCATTATGCAGCAGTTGGCTTTCCTTCATAAAGTTCTTCATCTGTTCCGCGCGTTGTGGGGCCAGCATGAAGTTGACACCTCCCTTAATTAATTGCGCTCTTTCAGGGTCTGTGCCAGCATAGAAACCGCTATAGTCAAAACCGTAGAGCAAGTCGCGGCAAATCTCCAACTTCTCTTGGAACTTCACACGCGCCGTCTTGTTGATGTCTGGGTCGCCAAACTGCTGACGGTCGCGCTGCGTGTAGTCCTGCATGGCCTGTTTCAAAGCTCCTGCAATACCTACATAATCGACAATCAAGCCGCCCTCCTTTTCAGGGAACACTCGATTGACACGGGCGATGGCCTGCATCAGGTTATGTCCCTTCATCGGCTTATAGACATACATCGTTGCCAGCGAAGGCACATCAAATCCCGTCAGCCACATATCCACCACGATGGCAATCTTCATGGGCGATGCATCTTCTTTGAACAAGGCTGCATACTCCTTGTTCATCTTGGGCTGTATCACATCGTGCCACTCTTCCTTGTCCGTATTGGCAGCACTGGCCACCACATGAACTTTCTCCGTCCATTCGGGCCGCAGTTCCAGCAACTTGCGATATATCTTGACGGCAGCCTCCTTGTTATAGGCCACAATCATAGCCTTGCCCGTCAACTCCTGTTGGCGGTTCTTTTCGTAGTGGTCTATGATGTCGCGGCAAAGGCTGTCGATGGTATCAGGATGACAGAGTATCTGCTTGATGCCGCTGTTATCCTGCCGTGCCTTGTTGATTTGTTCCTCGGTGGCACCTTCTTCAGCCAACCGGTCAAACTCGTCATCTAGTTTCTTCAGCACATCCTCGTCCAGTTTCAGATTAACCACGCGACTCTCGTAATAGACAGGACGTGTGGCACCATCCTCCACGGCCTGCGTCATGTCGTACACGTCGATGTAGTCGCCGAACACCTCCTTGGTGTCACGATCAGCCTCAGAAATAGGCGTACCCGTAAAACCGATGAACGACGCATGAGGCAGAGCCTCACGCATCAGCAATGCATAGCCTTTCTTCATGCGCTCGGCTTTCACATCCCAATGCTCATCGCCGTATTGCGAGCGGTGAGCTTCGTCGGTGATGACGATGATATTCTCTCTGTCAGAGAGGAGTCCGGTATCTTCCTCAAATTTTTGAATCGTCGTGAAGATGATGCCTCCCGTCTGCAGGTCTTTCAGTTTGTGCACCAAGTCTTCACGTCCGGCAGTCTTGGTCAGCTTGCCTTTTTCGTTCAGGTCGAAGCCTACCCGCTGCGGTTCCTGCCGCAAGAACTTCTGGCATCCTGCAAACTGCTCATACAGTTGCTGGTCCAGGTCGTTGCGGTCGGTCACTACCACGATGGTGCATTGCGGGAACTGCTGAATCAACCTATGTACGTAGAAAACCATCGATAACGACTTTCCGCTGCCCTGCGTGTGCCAGAACACCCCAATCTTGCCATTGCCTCCAATCGCTTCGTGCGTCTTGGCAACAGCCTTGTTCACGGCAAAGTATTGGTGATAGGCAGCCATAATCTTTGCAGTGCGTCCGTCCTTGTGGTCGAAGCACAGGAAGTTTTGCAGTATGTCAATCAACCTCTCCCTGCGGAAGATACCTTCAAAGAATGTCTCATAGTCAATGACCTCTGCCGATTCCGTTTTGCCATCCCTGCTTTTCCATTCCATGTAGCGGTTCTGCTTGGCGGTGAGTGTTCCGGCTTTCGTGGTCAGCATGTCGCTGGTCACGGAGAAGGCATTATAGACAAACAGCGAGGGACATTTCTGCTGATACTGCTTGATTTGCAGATAGGCATCGTCTTCCTCTACATTATCGTTAGCAGGTGATTTCAGTTCTATCACCACCAACGGAAGACCATTCACAAAAACAACGATGTCACAGCGTATCTTCTCTTTCTCTACGACGCGCCACTGGTTGCACACCTTGAACAAGTTCTGCGTGGGATGCTCGAAGTCTATCAGCTGAACAAGTGCCGTCTGGTTACGACCGTCGGCGACGTGCTTCACTTCCACACCGTTTTGCAGGTAGTCCATCATCTGCTCGTTGCGCTGCTCCAGCGTGCCCTCGTTCACATGAGTGACGATGCGGTAAGCCTCTGTCAGCACCTCATCGCTCATTTTGGGGTTCAGCTTACGCAACGCCTGTTGCAGGTCAGCCACATACCACGGCTCGCGGAAGTCTCGTTCCACGTCGTAACCACATTCATACTGGTAGCCCATTCGCTTGAATAGGTCTATCAGCGTCTGCTCGTAGCTGTCTTCTGTGAATTGGTTGATGCTCATATCGCGTTTCCGATTTCGTTTACTTTTAGTTCGCCAGACATCAGACGAGGAAGAATAGTGTCACGCATAGAGGCAAGACGACGAGATTCTATTTTATTTGAAATGATTTGGCTATGCAGCGGCTTCATCATAGAATCAATAGCAGCCATGCTTGTTCCATCGGGTACTACGACTTTAGCCTTGTCAAGCTCCCCTCTTTTTATATGTCCCATGGTAACGGCTTTATCTTTTGCAATATGGATAAAGTTGTCAAGATGGTGCTTTGTCCATTGGTATGCAAACCAATGAGGATAATCTTTAGGTTCTACGACAAAAAGATGTTGATTTAATCCACATTTGCCTCCACACCATACTTTAACCATAAGCGTGCCAGACCATGAAAAAATGATGTCTCCATCGTCAATTATGTATTTCTCGCCAATTAAGGACGGTGAACACAATTCAGAATTATCGTCAGTGCTGCCTTGTCCAAGCTCTTTTATTTTTAGGACTGGCAATCCTTTTTCTCCTTCTATTGGACGGTATTTCTGCATTGCCAAACCATTGATGTAATCTGCAATGACTGATAAAGATACAACTTTCCAGCCTCTGGGGATTAAGCCAAATTCTGTCTCTTCGAACTCGCTATCTTTGAACGGTTCAAAGTCCACAAACCAAGACTTAAACAAAGCCTGAGCCTGCTGCTCTAAATTATCGTTTCTAAGTGAGGTCACAAGCCATATTAGCATAACTTCAAGGAAAGCAAAGTAGAAATTATCGTTTATCCACCTGTTCACCTCGATTTTGGCATCAAGGGATTTTAGGATAGCGACAATTCTGTTTTGGGTTTCCTTTGAGGGAAGTAATATGTCTATGTCTTCTATGACAGGTACTGTTAGACTTGGGACAGCTGAACCTACATTCAGGCTTGCTAAGTCTTTCTTACAGATTGAATAGTAAACGAAAAGGGGATTGGCAATATCTTCATTAATGATAGTCCAAAACATTGTGTCAACCGTCCAAAAAGGATTGTTGGCAAACATGATGTTATTTAAACTACCCTTTCTCGGAATAAGTATTGAAGGCCCGTCATACAAAGAAAGCTCTCCATATCGCATTATTCCTCCGCTACCATAAATAGGAATATCACCATCAGCAATTTGCTTATGGTCTTTTCCATACTTAATAGTGAGGACATCTCCCAACTTATATTCTTTCCAGTCTTCCATACTACATCTTTTCAATTTCTTTTATCAGTTTGATGACATCAGTCATCGTTTCTGCTATGACCATTCTTCTATCGAAAGTTATATCGATTTTATCATCAGTGTTCCTATCCATTTCTTCAGATTGTCTCAAGGATTCTTTTATACAATCTGAAGTCCTCGTGTAGTAAGATTTACTGAGCCCTTTTGACTTCTTCAAAAGACTTGAAAATTGTACATGTTCCTCTTTTGCTTCTTTGGATAGCTCGATTATTTTAGTGCGTAGGTTTATCAGCATAAACTTCTTGGCACATTGTATCAATTTTGCAGTATCACTCGCTCCACTTCTGCATGTCCACCATGCAAGAATTACTGCGATAATAGGGCTAAGAATTGTTGCCCATTGAACTATTGTCATTTCCATAAATGAGAATTTACACGTTTACTTCGTTTAGTTTTAACTCTCCAGACATCAGTTTGGGCAGTAATGAGTCGCGTATGGACGATAATCGTTCACTCTCTTTCAAGTTTCGTCCTCGTATTTCAAACATTGGAGTGACGATTTCTGTGAACTTTTCAACATCTGATTGTTCAAAATTGCCCATCGGCATTTCTGCAATATGCTTTGGGTATATATGAGGTTGGGCGGAACCGGTCTGAGCATCAAAAATCTCTTTTTGCCTTTTCTTCAACATCACATACCAGAAATACACGTATTTGGTCATAGAAGCATCTATGAATGAAGAATCGGATGACCACACAGGAATTTGCCAAAGATTTACAAAGCCAGCATTTGCTCCAGATGCGGAAATGGTCACAACAGGGGCTACAGTATTAGACTCATTGTGGTAAGTTGCTGGTTCCAATCCTCCAGCAACAACAGGCACGTTTCCTTCTACAGCATCTTTTGAAAGCAATCCTTTTCCTCGTTTTGGAATAATAACATTTCCAATTATATCTTCGCCTGAAGCAATAGTAGGGAACATCATGTCAAAAAGCGCAATCGCCTGTTGCTCTAAATTATCGTTTATCCGCTTGTTCACCTCGATTTTGTCATCAAGGGATTTGAGTACATCGACTATTTTGTCTTGTATATCTCTTGGGGGCAATGTTATGGGCATGTTGCCATAAGTTTTCGCATTAATATTTCCACGTGTGCTACCCGTTCCAAAAGATTGTATCCAGTCATAGTAAGGCTTTGAATGAGTATAGTATTTCAAAATGCGTGGATTCACCTTTGCATTATCAAGAGAGAACTTAATGAGGAACCCTGCATATACAAGTTCACCATCTGAACCATCATAGAAGTATGAGCGGCCAGTGCTGTTGCCTGTTCTTGCAAAAACTATATCGTTGGGCTTTAATAGATACTTTCCTGCTTCATCTTCATCAACTGACATTAACCCCGACTTGTTTAATGTGCCGTCATCATTAATATCTGTTATCCTCAGATATGTATGTAAGGATGTATCGAAAGGCACAGCTGATGCTGCTATCCCATAGCTTCCTTTGCCAATGGACAATTCTTCTAATGTGTATGTTTTATACTCTTCCATAATTGTCTATTTCAGCTTCTTGTTTAAGTAATTTATAAAAGAACTACAAGACACCAGCATAAACAAAGCCTCTTCTGAAGCAGGAGTGTATGTTCCGTCTTCGTCCATTAAAGCATGCCGGATTCCAGTATCAGGTTGGTTGGTGTAAGCATAGAGTTTTTCGAATGCGACTTTCAAAATAGGAGGAATTATCAAACCTGTATCTTTCAATTTATTGAGAGCGTCACCTAAAGTCTTTTGCCCTGTAATCTCACGACAATATGCTTCTACAGCTGAGATAGACTCCTTAATAGAGTTTCTGTAATCTCCCAATGGACGTTGAGCATATAACTCTAACGCGTTATTTAAATGCATTCTTATATTTTGGGGAGAATCATGCATAGATGATTCAATTGCAGCAAGTTCTTCTTTTGAAGTAATTTCTACAATTTCTGTATTGACAACTCTATAAGCAAAGTTCAATCTTCCAAATTCATAATTGAGTTGTTTTACAAACGAATTGAAAACATACATTCGTCTGTCGTGCTTCATATCCATAGCATACAGATACTTAATCGATAGCTCTACCAAGTCCAGTTTCCGATACCATGGATTATTTTCGTCCTCAAGAAATAAAGTTGCAACAACATGATATCTCCTTCCATCGTGAAAATTTCCCTCGCGCTGATTAAGAAAATAGGTCCACAAGTATTTTTCCATATCAATATAAGGAGTATCATAATATACTCCAGAATCCATAAAGAATCCATTTAATTTGTCATAGCATGAACAAATCGCATTTTGAATCTCAGGAGTGATTTCTTCCCTGACAATCACATCTGAAGCCTTTGTGTAATTATAACGTTCTGAAAATAGTTTCATCTTGTTTTATAAATGAGAATTTACATATTTGTTTTCTGCTCTTAGCTTCCTTTCAGCATAGCCCCTTGATGAAGGCTCAGCTGATGAAGCGTCGATGAGAAAGTTTTACGTTGTTTTGACTCACCATAGCGTAGTGCATGGTGGTGTCTATCTTTACATGCCCCAAGAGTTTTTGTACTTGCTCCACGGGCATCCCTTTGTCGATGGCCATTGTAGCCAATGTGCGTCGGAACTTGTGCGGATGCACTCTCGGCACATTGGCTTCGCGACCAATCTTACGCAACCGAACCTCAACACCGGAAATCTGCAACCGCTTCTGCGGATCGTTGAGCGACACGAACAGCGCCTCGTTCTGGTCGCTGCGCTCATTCAGATACTGCTGCAGATGAATCTTGGTGCGGGCATTGAAATAGACAATGCGTTGTTTGTTGCCTTTACCAAACACCACACATTCACGCTCAGTGAAGTTGATGTCCTCACGATTGAGTTTCACCAATTCGCCCACACGCATCCCCGTAGAAGCCAGAAGGTCAATCATGGCAAGGTCGCGGGAGTGAGTGCAGGTGTCACGGATGCTCTCCAACGACTCGTCGGAAAGCACCTCACGGACTTGGGTACCCGTCTTCACCTTGTGGATGCGGCGCACAGGATTCTTCAAGATATAGTCCTCCTCTTCAAGCCAAGAGAAGAACGAAGAGAAGATGCGGCGCACGTTGTCGACTGTTACCTTGGTGGCGTTGTGCTTCTGTTGGAACACCGCCAAATAGGCACGGATGTCCTCGGTGGTATAGTCGGTAAACCGCTTGGACATGTTATCAGCAAGCTGCTTGATGGTGTTGCCATAATAGCGAATGGTGGGATGGCTGCAACCCTCCACCTGTTTGGCGGAGAGAAAAGCCTTCAGCAGCGTTTCGTTGGACGTAGCCAACGATGGTGCCTGTTCCTCGCCCATACCGACGGTGTACTTGCTGATGGTCTTCAGCAGTACGCCATTCAGTTTCGCTAATTGTTCAACACTCAGAATGTCTGTCATTGCATTGCTGATTTCTAAAATTAGTTTCTCTTTCATTGTTCTCCGATATTATGTTGTTATACAATAATAGCGAAGAATATGTTTTGCACTCTAAATCGTGAAGCCGATGCTGCCCAGTTGCTTTCGGATTTCATCCTCCAACTTGTGGCTCTGTTCAAAGAGTCCACTCAATTCCGTTGTAAGGCGTTTCATCTTATCCTCAAACGGCTCTCCATCATCCTCCTGCTCGGCGATGCCTACATAGCGGCCAGGCGTAAGGATGAAGTCCTGCGCACGGATGTCGTCAATGGTACGCACAGCACAGAAACCTTTCTCGTCTTCAAGCATACCATTACGGAACTGCTCGAAGGTGTCTGCAATACGAGCGATGTCCTCTTGTTGTAACTCGCGCACTGCACGGGTAACCATCGTTCCCATCTGACGGGCATCGATGAAGAGTGTCTTATCGGGCTGCTGCTTGTTGCGTGTCAGGAACCAGAGTGATACGGGAATGCCCGTGGAATAGAACAACTGTGACGGCAGAGCAATGATACCTTCCACCAAGTCGGCTTCAATGATACGCTGACGGATGTCACCCTCGCCACCTGTCTGCGATGACAAGGCACCGTTTGCCAGAACCAGACCAATGCGACCCGTAGGCGAGAGGTGGTGAATCATGTGCTGCATCCAGGCAAAGTTGGCGTTTCCTGCAGGTGGCAGTCCGAACTTCCAGCGTGGGTCTTTCTCCAGTTTGTCCGCTCCCCAGTCGCTGAGGTTGAACGGCGGATTGGCCATGATGAAGTCGGCCTTCAGCGTGGGGTGCTGGTCGTTAAAGAACGTGTCGGCATACGACTGTCCGAGATTAGCCTCCAGTCCACGAATAGCCACGTTCATGTGCGCCATCTTCCAGGTACTGGGGTTAGCTTCCTGCCCATATACGCTAATACCCGAAAGTTCTTTCTGATGGTTCTTGATAAACTTGGCACTCTGAACAAACATACCACCCGAACCACAGCATGGGTCATAGACACGGCCTTGGAAGGGCTGTAATATCTCAACGATGGTACGGACAATGCAGCTGGGTGTATAGAACTCACCGGCGTTCTTGCCTTCCATCGAAGCAAATTTCTGTAGGCAGTATTCATAGACGCGCCCCAGTAAGTCCTTCTCTTCACCAGAGGCATACATCTCAATATTAGAGAAGAGGTCAACCACATCACCCAAACGACGTTTGTCCAACTCAGGACGAGCATAGTTGCCAGGCAGCACACCCTTCAGCTTTGGGTTCTCACGCTCGATGGCCTGTAGTGCATCGTCGATGATGCGTCCAATCTCGGGTGTATGTGCAGAAAGACTAATGACGTTCCATCGGGCTTCCTGCGGTACGAAGAATACGCCGTCAGCCTCGTACTCGTCCTTATCCTCCACATCGGCGTATTCATCTTCCGATAGTTCCTTGAACTTCACTTCGAACTTATCGCTGATATACTTCAGGAAAATCAGTCCGAGTACCACGCCCTCATACTCCGAGGCATTCAGGTTGCCACGCAGTTTGTCGGCTGCTCGCCAAATCACCTCTTCAAACCCAATCGAGGTTGTATTATCATTCTTTTTCTTTGCCATATAACTATTATACGTTATTCTTAATCAGCCTAATGACATAGTTATCACAATTTGTGACAACCTCTATCTAAGGGTGTCGCATTTGCGACATCCTTAGGTTCACCTTTTCCAGTAGCTTTCTTCTTAGCCATAATGGTCTTTATAAATTATGTCTTTTCTTGGCTACAAAATTACATTTTTTCTTTTGAATAACCTTCGGTTATGTAAACTATTTGCCGTTTTGTGGCTCTTTTTTATGATTTTTTGTGGGAATTGCCCTTTTAGATGGCAACGAATCGTACAAAAATCAAATTGTTGGTTGAATTTCATTCTTCCAACTCTCGTCATGGCAAAACTCAAACAAGTTTGGCATTGCTCATCTAACTTAACGAGTTGGTTCTACTTCATGCCTTCCTTAGAACCAACTTTGAAAAGAAGTGGCGAAAGAGGTTGGTTCTATGGTTGTTTTTTGTCTGACAGCTTGTCATGGAATAACTTTGCAGAGCACTTCGGGAGGATGGGCAAAAAACGCCCCTTTCGCAATTTAATAGTATGATTTTCGCCGAATTATCATACTATCCTCTTAAACTAATTGAAAAAGCGACAGTTGGAGAGCTGATTTTTTGCTGCAACCCTATAAGAGCGTATAACTTTGCAGTACCAAACGAGGCGGAACCTTCCACCACCTTGTGAGAATTAACGAAACTCGCACGACTCACCTCTCAGGAAGTCGGCGCAACAAGAAAAAAAGAATTATAACATAAATAGAAGTATGGTGAACGAGAATTCCATTTTAGGCAACCAACTGGTTGTGATGAGCAGGGCCGACCTTGATGCCCTGGTCGAGAAGATGGCAAGCAACATGATTGCCATGAGAGTTGAGGACAAGAGCACTCATGAAAGGGACGTGTGTCCTGTAGTGCATGACGATGAGCGTTTCATCACCCGTGAAGAAACGGCCAAACTACTCCATGTGGATTACTCCACGTTGTGGCGATGGAACAAGTTGGGACTTCTTCGTCCCAACAAGGTCGGGCCAAGGCGCGTCATGTACAAGTACAGCGATGTGCTGAAGAAACTCAATGGTGAAGGACAACAGAAAGAAGAACAGAAAGGAGAAGACAATGCAGAAAGATGCTAACACCATTTTGCTTTTCACGGAGCATCGAGCAGCCATCGATTATTTGTCGGACGAAGATGCTGGAAAACTCATCAAGGCTCTCTTTGCATACGTAGATGAAGGCAAGTTGCCCGATTTCAAAGGGCCGATGATGTCTCTCTTCATGGTAATCCGTACCCAGATAGACCGAAGCCACGAAGCGTACAAGGCAAAATGCGAGAAGAACCGCTCAAACTCGATGAAACGAAAGGTCATGCAGGGTAACTCTGCGGTAACATCGATGGACAACGACCGCAATCCGTCATTATCGTCCGATAACGACCGATGTCCACCGACAACGACCGTTGCCTATCCTAATCTTAATCCCAACCAAAATCCAAAGCCGAATCCAGACATTGATGATGGTGCTGACACACACATCATCAATGACGCGGAGGTGGTTGTGGATGAGGAATTCCCATTTGATACAATTTGGGAAATGTATGGAAAGCCTATCGGAGATATAGAGCAACTACGCCAACGATGGCAGCAACTATCTCTCGACGAAAAGAAAAAGATCTTTGAATACGTACCCAAGTACGTCATGGCTCGACCAGACAGCAAGTACCGCAAGGACTTCGCCAATTTCCTTACATACCGCACTTGGGAAACGGAACCGTTAACGTCAAACACTTTGCACAATGGAAGCAACAATCAGTACAGTACTCCATCAAATGGGGCAAAACGGGAAATTGCCATGCAAAATACAAAGCAACTCGTCTCCCAACTCCTTGCCAGTAGCAGCGAACCTGCCGTCAGCTTTGGCGAAAGTGAAGGATAGGTTCCCGACCATTGCGGAATTTATGGTCGCCGTTAACCCCGACAGGCAATTGCAGATTAGCGAGCATCCTGAAGTGTGCTACTTTGGGCAGTCACCAACTTTGACCTCTCTGAATGTCGTCTATGGGCATGGGGCTGCCGAGGCTTGGCTGTTGCCTGAAGTACAGGATGCGTGTCTGTTTATGGGCGTTAAGGAAATGCCTGACAACTATCAGGCAGCAAAACTGGTCAAGATAATTGCGCAGCAGTTTGGCTATCTGAAGGTAGATGAGGTGCAACTGTTCTTCTTCTATTTCTGCTCAGCCCGCTACCGTCACTTCTATAACACCTTTGACCCTTCTATCATTATTCTCAGCCTTCGAGATTTCCTGCGTGACAGGAATCGGGCTTACGAAGAAAGGGAACAAAGGGAAAGAGAAAGGGAACGTGAGGAGTGGAAAAAGAATGCAATGACGCACGAACAGTATCTGGCATGGTTGGAAACGCATCACAAGCAGGAATGAAAGGCGACGGGCTTGCCCGTGCCACATTTTTCAGGTATCGGGAAGCTCATTACCCGTTCCGATTTTCATCTGACGGTGGACTGACCACATAAATCTGCAAGCAGAGGTCAGAATATCTGGCATGGAGTTGTCCTCGCACGTGGTCATTCGTATATTTCGGTTCCAATACCAAAGGATAATATCAAGACTTTCTAATCGGCTTGCCGATGCCACATTTTTCAAGAGCAGGGAAGCCTAATTCCCCAGCTGACCATAGTCGCTGGGAGGCATTCCACTTCAAGAGCAAGCTTCAGTATTGTTATGATATCATCTAAAAACGAAAGATTACATCTCGAAAATGTGGCAAGTGATGTGTAAAACCGAAGAGACGAAAACTTGCTTTTCCCTACTCAGCCTATAACTCATTTTGAAGCTTGTTTGAAACGAGTTTTGAAAAAACTCTTAGCCTAATTAGAGTTAACGTTCCTTAACTCAAGCAGGATTCAAATTAATAACGCAACAACTTTATAATTGTTTTATTATCTCCATATTTTTGTTTGAGGAACTCGACTGGTGTTTTAAAATCCAGTCTT
>CAJOLW010000038.1 GCA_905235525.1 uncultured Bacteroidaceae bacterium | reverse complement strand
GACCCCCAAGTCGTTTGAGTTCTTCGACCCCGAAACGAACACGGTACACCAGAAGGAGGGTAACTTTGAAGTGCTCTATGGCACAAGTTCGCAAGATAAGGACCTGAAGAAATTGACTTTGACAGTGAAATAGGGTTTAGAGTTTAGGGTTTAGAGGTTATAGAGTTATTGGACAAATGAAGAAGATTGTATTATTATTCGTTTATAGTTTTTCATTGATTGGTTCTTTGATGGCACAAACCAGCACGTATCAGAATGTGTGGTGTGCCGACAATGGCGATGGAACGTATGTGAATCCAGTCATCAATGGGGACTTTCCAGACATTGACGTGGTGTTTGTTGATGACACCTACTATATGGTGAGCACGACGATGTATCACTTCCCTGGTGCCACCATCCTGAAGTCGAAGGACCTGGTGAATTGGGAATATTGTGCGAACCCCTTGCTTCAGGTGCTCGACAACGATGCCTACAACCTGCTCAATGGCAAGCATCACTACTCGCAGGGTATGTGGGCTTCGTCGCTCACCTGGCATGATGGCAAGTTCTACCTCTATTTCCCCTGCTCGACGTGGTCGGAAGACTCTCAGAGCATCCTCCTCACTGCCGAAGATCCTGAGGGAGAATGGAAGGTGACCCGACTGCCAGAAGCCTATCATGACCCTGGATGGCTCTTCGATGATGGCGAGAAAGGTGATGGCTATTTGTATGTGGCTTGTGGCATCAACGACATTTGGGTGAACAAGTTTAATGCCAAGACGTTGCAGAAAATATCAAGTTCGAAGGCAATCAGTGTGCAGGGAGGTTGTGAGGGCAGTCACATGTACCATATCGGTGACTACTACTACATCTATGCCACTTATAACACGGAGGCTTCGCAGACCATCTTCCGCTCGAAGAACCCGATGGGACCTTATGAGGAGTGTGACCATCGTGTCTTCAGTTATGGCCGCATCCATCAGGGAGCATTGATTCAGACTCAGGCAGGTGAATGGTGGACTATGATTTTCAGGGATGCTGGTGCAATTGGTCGCATTCCTTATCTGGAACCCGTGAAGTGGGTGGACGGATGGCCTGTCATCGGCAAAAATGGAAAGGATGTGTCGGAAAACGGGGCATCGTATAAGAAACCGAATGTGGGCAAGACGTATGAGAAGAAGTATCTGCCAACGAACGATGGTTTCACCGACACGAAACTGGGTATGCAGTGGCAGTGGAACCACAATCCCGACAACTCGGCATGGTCGCTGACTGAGCGACCAGGTCATCTAAGATTGTACACTGCCAACGTGACTGACGAACTGCATTATGCCCGCAACTCACTCACCCAACGTATTTTGGGTTATTCACCTCATGGAACGTCGTCCAACAATTACAAGACTTCATACGGTATTGTGAAGGTGGACCTTACAGGCATGCAGGAGGGGGATGTGGCAGGTCTTGCCGTATTCCAAAACCCCTATTCGTTCATCGGTGTGAAGATGGAGAATGGCAAGAAGTATCTGTACAGCGAGCGGTGTACTTTCAACAACCAGAAACTGAACAAAACTCAGTCGATGAAGGGCAGCGAGGTGACCTCGGATGTCATCTACCTGCTGGCATACGTCAATTTCGGCACCAACGAATGCAGATACTATTATGGTTATGACAATGAGAAGTGGACGAAGTGGGGTGTGACCATGACCATGGGCTATACACTCGACTACTTTGTGGGACAGCGTTTCTACCTCTTCAACTATGCCACTCAGCATCTGGGCGGTTATGTCGATTTCGACTGGTTCTCGACGGAGAGAAAGTTCAGCGAGGAAGCGTTTGGCATTGAAGACCCCATGGCTGCCTATACGGATGAGGACAAGACCATGACCTCGCTGACTGTCACAGAGACGAATCTGACGCTTTTGGCTGGTGGAGTGCGGAATCTGGAGGTGGTGATGACGGCTCAGTCGGGCATGCAGCAGAATGTGGCTGCTGACTGCACGTATGCTTTCAGCAAACCTGATATTGTGAAAGTGTCGGGTGGGCGCATCCTTGCGCTGAAGGATGGCGAGACGGACGTGACGGCTACTTATGCGGACGGGAAAGGGAATACAAAGAGTGTCACTTTTCATGTCGCAGCAGAGGTCTTTCCTTTGAAGGAGGGGCTCTTCAATCCTTCTCTTATCTCCATTGGCTCTTTCTTGGCATCGGTGGGGAGTGTGGGTACAGGAAAGGATGGTTTGGCGGGATGGCAATACGCTTCTGGTGTGGATCTGTCGGATGCTAAGTATCTGGTAGTTCGCTTCCGTCGCTCCCCCACAGTGGCTGCCACTTTCCGCTTTTATGACGAGAACACGACGCAGGGAACTCCTTGCTCTTATGAAATGAAACGGGAAAAGGAGACTGTCATTGACTTGCAGCAGTTGAAGAAAGACAATGGTAAGGCGCTTGACTTGTCCCACATTTATCTGGCAGGTTTCCAACTGCCACAGAACTCAACTGTGTATGTCAAGGAGTTGTTCTTGAGTGACGATGGCGAGACTCCGACGGGGATTTTTAGTCTTAACGAAAACGAAAACAAAAACGAGAACACTGGTGGTCAGGTGTATGACTTGCAGGGCAGACCAGTGGCGCATCCTGCTCATGGAATTTATATCTATGAGGGCAAACAGATTTGGGTTCCATAAGTGTTAAAAGTGGGACTCTGTGCTGGCTGAGGTTACATGAGTGATAAAAGATGTTCCATGATTGATAATGGATGTGCTTAAATGTTCGTATCTTTGCAGCACAGACATGGGATGTCTATTTTATTAACTTTTTAGTAACAATCTAAATTCTTTTCCGTATATGAAATTAAAGAAATTCATTCAAATCAGCATGTTTTGTGCTGCCTGTAGCGTGGCTATGCCTGCTATGGCACAAAGAACGCTGGCAGGTCTTCCTCCATTGCATGTAGATGGAAATTATTTGAAAGACGAACAAGGCAACAAGGTGGTTCTGCATGGTGTGATGGACACGCCCAACACTTATTTCAATGGTGGGCGATGGGGCGGTTCCTATGATGATAATGGCATTTCCAGATGTATTGATTATTTCGACAAACTTTTTACTGCCATCACCGACCATGAGAATGGTGCATATTGTACCATTTTCCGTCTGCATCTTGACCCGGCTTGGACCAATGGAACAAAGAATTCATGGCCAGTGGACAGCCGAGAAACAGGAGATGGCGAGGCGGACATCAGCCGTTACACGGGTACTCGACTGACAAACTATTTAAATTCTGTGTACATCCCCATTGCTCAGAAAGCCATCAAGCATGGCATGTATGTAATTATGCGTCCACCTGGTGTGTGTCCTGAGAATATCCATGTGGGAGGCAGTTATCAGAAGTTCCTCCTTGATGTATGGGATCGAGTGAGCAAGAACAAACTCATTCAGGACTATTGCGGACAGGTGAGTCTGGAGTTGGCGAATGAGCCTCGCAACGTGAAACTGGCAAATGGGCAGTCAAATGCCCAAGCCCTGCACGATTTCTTCCAGCCTATCGTGGAAAAGATTCGTGAGAATGGATTCAAGGGTGTGATCTGGGTGCCTGGTGCCGGATGGCAATCGAGTTATGCTGACTATGCCAAGTATCCTATCACGGGTGATAACATTGGCTATGCTGTGCACGACTATGTAGGATGGTATGGCACTGATGACAATAATTATAATGCACAGAATGCCATCAATAATTTCGAAAGGCAGGTGCCCGTTGTACGCACTAATCCTATCGTCATCACCGAGGTGGACTGGAGTCCTCAAAATACAAGCAACATCAAGAATTACAACGAGTTCGGTCAGCCTGTCTATGGAAATTATGGTACATGGGCAACGGGTTCCACCAGCAGGTGGGGTAAGGCATACAAGGCCATTCTGGACTACTATGGCAACATCTCCATGACTTTGACAGGTACGGGCGACTTCATTGATATCGATGACTACATCAATCGGAAGAAAGTCACTCCTGCTTTCCAGACGGCCATGGAGAAGAACGGCGTTGACCCTTACGAGGCTTGCGGTGTGGCATGCTTCAAGTGGTATGAGGAATATGCGAAGGTGAACTATCCTTCTACAGAGCGTTATCAGCCCAAGCAGGAGGTGCCAGAGAATCCTTTTGAACTGGAAAAAGACTGGTATAATCCTTCCTTGTTGTATGAAGGAGATGCAACTCTGGGAGCCAACAGCATTCTGAAACTGAAGAGTGGAGGTTTCTCGGGTTGGCGATTCGAAGAGGAAGAGGGAGTGGATCTCTCTCAATACCAATATCTGGCCATTCGGTTAGCTCGCAAAATGTCGAGTGGTAATGCCACTTTCCGCATCTATGACTCAAGCAACATCTGGGATGAGGCGTATGAGTTCCCCATCGACAAGACAGAGAAGGAAATGCAGATTGACCTGCAGAACATGACAACTGCATCGGGCAAGAAGATTGACCCCAGCCACATCCGTCTGGCAGGTTTCACCACCACGCTTGCTGCTGGTCAGACTCTCTATGTGAAGGAGGTGGTTCCTGTGGCTGACGAAACCGCCATCAATGCGATGACTATGGCAGATGGTGATGAGGCTAAAGACCAATGGTATGACCTCTTTGGCAGGAAAGTATCTGCCCCTGTTCATGGCATCTACATCAAGAAGGGCAAGAAAGTATTCATTCAATGATTGTTAATTCCCAACCCTGACTTAAACCTCTAAATTCTAAATTTTCAACTATCCAACATGAAACGTTTACCAATCTTTCTTTTCTATGTGATGGTATGTGTGCTTTCCATGCATGCCTACAAAAAGGTCAGCATCGACATCAAAGTGAATGGACAAAACCGTAACATGGTCGTGTTCACGCCCAATGTTATTTCAAAGAACATGCCGCTGATGATTGTCACTCATGGCATGAATCAGAGTCCTGAATACCAATATGATGCTGACAAGTTTTACAACATCATTGATACCGAAAAGTTCATCGTTGCTTATCTGCGTAGCGATGGCAATACATGGGACATTGGCGGTACAAAAGACCAGAACTTTGTAATCCAAACCATTGACGAGATGTACAGTAAGTATGAAATCAACAAGAACCGCATCTATTGGTCCGGTTTCTCAATGGGTTCCATGCTCATTTACCACTGCATCGCCGATATGCAGGATAAAATTGCAGCCTTTGCCCCCACCAGCGGCATCCAGTTCTCTGAACAGCCTTGGACCAAATGCAAGAAACCTGTCAACCTCATCCATTGTCATGCGTATGGCGACGATGTGTTCGGCTATGAGCAATATGGCATCCACAACTATGTGGAGAATATGGCAAAGGTGAACGGCAACACCACTCCTGTGGTGACCAAGGGATATAATCCAGGCAGTTGGTACAATGGCGACAAGGAAGTGTGGACAGGAACGAATGGGGGAGTTGTGGAACTCTTCTCCTACAACAATGGCGGTCACTGGCCCATGGACGGTAATGCCAAGGAGATTTGGAACTTCTGCAAGCAGTTTAGTCTCCAGACCTTAGATGAAGAGTATAAAGAGGTGTACGAAAAGGCTCAAAGTCTCATTATCGATTGGAAAGCCACTCCCGATATGGCTTCAACTACCTATTACAAAAATTTGCAGAAGGCTCTTGACACCTATGCTCCGGAGAAAATGGAAACTGATGCACAAAAAAATCACCAAACTGACACAGCGCATTGATCTTTTCGAAAGTGTTGCTGCCAGCAAAACAAAAATAGAAGTCGTGAATACGGGCATCACGGAACAGCCCACGGATTTTGATCCCAACTTTCACATCTACCTCTGCTTTGGTCAGTCCAATATGGAGGGAAATGCCACGGCTGAGTCTAAGGATAAGGAGTATGTCGACCCGCGTTTCATGATGATGGCGTGTGTGGATCAGCCTAAAGCCAAAAGAACGAAGGGAGAATGGTACACGGCTTATCCTCCCCTTTGCCGCGAGATGTATTTTGGAGTCAATTTGACCCCCGCTGACTATTTTGGCAGAACGATGGTGGAGAACCTGCCCGAAAGCATCAAGGTGGGTGTCCTTAATGTGGCAGTGGGTGGATGTGCCATCGAACTCTTTGACGAGGATAAGTGTGCTGACCAAATCAAGAATGCGGAGACTTGGTTCAAGAACTACTGTGCAGAATACAACAACAACCCCTATAAAGAGTTGGTCACAATGGCTAAGAAAGCACAGCAGAAGGGTGTCATCAAGGGAATCCTTTTGCATCAGGGATGTTCCAACAATGGACAAAAGGATTGGCCTGTAAAGGTGAAGCGAGTGTATATGCGATTGCTTCGCGACCTCGGACTGAACGAGGAAGAAGTGCCACTGCTGATTGGCGAAACGCTCTCACAGGAGATGGGAGGTATCTGTTGGGGACATAACAATGTGATTGCCAAGACTCATTATGTCATCCCCAATTCCTACGTCATCTCTTCCAAGGGGTGTCCGGGTGCATCCGACGGCTTGCACTTCACGGCTGAGGGCTACCGAATGCTTGGCAAGCGTTATGCAGAGCAGATGCTGAAGATTCTTGACCAGAAGAAAGAGATTGATTTTGACACTTCCGAGACTTATTTCCCATTGAAGGATGGGGCTTTCAATCCTTCGCTCTATTTGGAGGGTAAGTTCGTGGGTGCCAGCACCGTCACCTATTTCAATACAACGGAGACATACAACGGGACAAGAGGGTTCGGCGGTTGGCGATACACGAAAGGGGCTGATTTCTCTGCCCACAAGTATCTGGTGGTGGAGTTGAAGCGTAAGCCATCCTGCAATCCTGTGCTCAGGATTTATGACACGGATGATTACCTCAATCCCTGCTTCACTTATTCCATTCCCGCTTCTTCCAAGAAAGAGGTCATCGACTTGGGCTCCATGACGGCAGAGAACGGCACGGTGATAGACCCTTCTCACATCTATATGGTGGGATTTGAGACAGATGCCAACAATTCGCTCTACCTCTCAAGCCTCTATCTGAGTGACGACGGTGAGACACCTACAGGCATTGAGTCGGTGCTGCTGCCGGACGAGGATGCTGATGGCATTATCTACGACCTGCAAGGCAGGCCAGTGGAGAATCCTGTCCAAGGCATCTACATCAGTAACGGCAAAAAATTCCTTGTCAAGTAAGAGCCCTACACGAATGACATAGTCCTTGTCAGAAACAACAAGGGAGGCGTGTCAGGATGTTTCGACAGCCCCTGAACCGACGTGCCCCATGTCGGCTGACTGATGTGCCCCACATCGGTCGACCGACATGGGGCACATCGATTTTTACGGTGTTGATTGAATAGGGTGTACACCTATTGTTTCGTCATGATGTCGTTGGGAATTAAACCAACAGTTTCTTCAGTGCCTCCCGATTCTCCTCTTTTGAATAGAAGGCGATGAATTCCTTGGGTGACATGCCAAAGTATTCGCGGAAAGAAGTGGTGAAATAAGAATGGCTCGAGAATCCTACAGCATAAGCCACTTCGTTTACATTCACCTTGTTGTATGCCAGCAGAGTGGCAGCCTGCTTCAGGCGGATGGTTCGAATGAAGATATTGGGCGATACACCGTAGCGGTCCTTGATTTTACGGTTCAAGTGCACACGGCTGATACCTGCCTCGTTGCTCAATTGCTGTACAGAGAAGTCTGACTCGTCCAAGTGTCTCTTGATGATGTCGGTCACGCGGGCGAAAAATTTCTCCTGTGCGTCCTCCACCTCTATTTGTGGCATATCGTTGGCAATCTCAGCACGGTTCATCTTGTTGAGCAGTATTTGGCGCACACGCAACACCTGTGCAATGGCAGAACGCAGCATCACCATGTTGATGGGCTTCTCCATGTAGTGGTCTACCTGCATGTTGAGGCTCTGCATCTGCAAGAACTCATTCCCCTCTCCTGTCAGCAGAATGACGGGAATATTGCTTGTATCGGGGTTAGATTTAATTTTCTGGCATAAATCAATACCATTGCCGTCTGGCATGTGATAGTCTGTCACCACCACATCGGGGCGATGTGTCAGCACTTTCCTCCAAGCGCTGTTGCCCGAATAGGCATTGATGATGTTATAGTCCCTGTTCAGTTGCTCACTCATGAAATTGGAAAGTTCCAAATCGTCGTCCGCCAGCAATATGGTAGCGTGTGTGTGGTTAACATTCGTTGTTTGTACTCCGTTGAAATAGGGGAACCTAAGCGCAAACTCCACACCTGTGGGTTCCATGTTTCTCGCCTCGATGGTGCCATGATGGAGTTTCACCAGTTCATGTACAAGGTTCAGCCCAATGCCCGAACCGTTGGAATCGGCGCCGGCACTGCCTTGGTAAAACCGCTCCCCCAGGTGCTGCAGGTCCTCTTCAGTGAGTTGTGGACCGCTGTTGTAGAACCGCAGTGTCACCTGATTGTCCTCGATGCCGCTCCGTACAATCACCCTGCCGCCTTGAGGCGTGAACTTGAAGGCATTGCTCAGGAGGTTGGTGATGATTTTTTCAAAGTGGGTGGCATCCATCATCATGGGCAGTTCATCTTCACCGTGTTCGATGTTGAAGTCGATTTCCTTCACTTTTGCCACCCCTTTAAACTGTTCGAACACATGGTTGGCATACTGCACATAGTCGTGTTCCTCCAGATGCAACACCATCTGTCCGGAGTCGATTTTGCGGATGTCCGTAATCTGCTTCACGATGTCCAGCAGCCGGTCGCAGTTGTGCTGCATCACTTCGTAGAGTGACTGGCGCTCGGGGCTTTCATCCTCTGTCATCAGTTGCTTCAGCGGCGATTCAATCATGGTCAGCGGTGAGCGCAGTTCGTGTGTGATGGACGTGAAGAGATTCAGTTTCTCCTCCTTGATGCGGTTCTGTTCATCCGTGTGGCGGAGTTGCTCCTTTTGTTGCTTGCGCAGTCGAATCTGGTGGTATATGAAGTAGGCGGTGGCAAGCGCAATGAGGGCATAGACGATGTATGCCCAGATGGTGGCATACCATGGGGCTGCCACATGGATGGTGATGAAGTTTTCTGTAAATTCTGTCGGGTTGTCCTCCAGGTATGCCTTCACGTGGAATGTGTAGGTGCCTGGTGGCAGTGCCGAATATCTGGCGTGTGGCGTAATCACGTCAGTGTGCCACTGCTTCTCCAGTCCTTCAAGGATGTATTCGTAGTGGATGCGTTCGGGGTCTTCCAGTTCCACCGATGAGAAGTCGATGCTGAAGGTGGCGTTGTCATGCTTCAGCCAGATGTCCTTGGCATAGAAGATGCTGGCATCCATCTCCTCCGTGTTCATGGCGGTGGCGAAATTGGTGAAATAGACAGGTTCCACCTTAGTGGAACGTTCGTTGATGAGTTTGGGGGTGAAGCGGATGATGCCGTTGTCACCGCCAAAGAGAATGTAGCCATGCCCTGGTCTCACGAATGAATTGCGGTGAAACTCGCCCACTTCGTAGCCGTTGAACGATGAGTAGTTGCGCACTTCGTAAGTCTTCTTGTCAATCGATGCGATGTTGGTAGTGGAGGCAAGCCAGATGCGTGCATCGGTGGTGGTGATGGTGCTGATGTTAGGGTTTGTCAGTCCTTCCTCTTTCCCGATGATGTCTTGTTTTCCGGTTTTCAGGTGATAGATGATCAGTCCTTCCTCGGTGGCAATCAGGATGTTGTCGTTGTCCTGCTGGATGGCATTTGAATTGCTGATACGTTTACCTCTGAAGGTGATGTCCTCGTGTTTGCCGTTTGATGCATTGTAGGAAAAAACACCGGTGCTGGAGCCTACCCAAAGGGTTCCCTGAGAGTCTTGCAGCAGACAACTGATCCACTGGTTGTAGGAAAAGGGGAAGGTCAGGCGGCTGAAGGTGTGGTCAATCGTGTTGATGCTGATGATGCCGTGTCCGTTGGTGCCGACGAGCAGTTTGTCTTCTTCTGTATTATAAGACATCGTCATCACCAGTTCCTGGCTAATCTCTTCCAGGCCTCGGTTGGTCCACTTTCCGCCTTCCAGCCACTGCACACCGCCTCCATAGGTGCCTGCCCACACGGTGCCGTGCTGGTCAATCTTTACATCCTGCACCAGCAGTGAGTGCAATCCTTCGTTGATGGGGCGGGCGGTTTCCAGTTGCATGCCGTCGGTGGTGAACACGCCGCATCCGTCAGTACCCATCCAGTAGTTCTCTTGGCTGTCTATCGTCATCGAGGTGACGCATGAGGCATTTGTCCGGTTGTCGAATGGGGAGATGGGGTAATAATGGAAGCAGTCGCTTTGTGGTGGGATGACCACTAAGCCTTTATGCAGGAAAACTGCGACAATGTTGCCTTTACAGTCCTCCTTCATGTCCATCACCTTGCCATAAGAGATATCAAAGTTGGCAGCCTTGTCATAAAGTGCGTCAATGGAATAAAACTCGCCTGTTTTCTTGTATTCCCAGATGCCGCGCCCGTCGGTGCCGATGAGAATGTGGTTGTCGTGTGTGTGCAGAAGGGCACTGATGTACAGATTGCCCGTGTAGGACTGGGATTCGTGTACTATATTCTCCTTGGCGTTGTAGATCAGCAGTCCGTGGTTTGTACCGATAAGCATGCCATCTTCTGTCTCCATCAGTCGGGTGATGGTGCTTCCCTCAGCAATAACTGCGGCTGTAGGGGTATAGTTGAGTGGGTATGGCTTGAAATTTTTCAGGTTGATGCAGATTAATCTGGTGTTGTGTCCAACTGCCCAGAGCCGTTGCTGCCTGTCGATGACTGGCTGGGTGATGAAGGACTCTCTCAGGGCATCGTTCAACTTATCCGACAAAGGTTGATCCACCTTTAGCGTCTTTGTGTTCAACACATAAGAGTCAAAACCATCGGTGGTGACCAGTTTGCAGTCTTTTTTCGGATAGTCAATGACACGGTTGCTTGAGTAGCCATAGACACTGTCTTCACGCTCGGACAGAAAGATGTGTTCAAAGTGCATGGAATGGGCATCGAGCAGGAAAAGTCCATGGGTGGTATAGACCCAAAACTTGCAGTCCCCTGCCTCACTCACTCCATACGCCACCTGAAACAATTCCCTGCCATCCTTAGTGGTGGGCAGATACTGGAACTTGGTACCATCGAAAAGTCCCAATGTGTTGGTTCCAGATACCCATACAAATCCTCGTGAGTCAAGATCAACGCTATGGCAGTTGTTTGTTTTGAGTCCATGTTGCGTAGTGTAGAGCCGAATGACTTGTGCAGTCAGTCTTTGTGGAAAAAACAAGCACAAATAGATGGTGAACAGGGAACCAATGAGTGAATACTTCATTGTTTTATAGACTTATGTTAGTTGAGTTCTTTTTTTTGTTTTCGGGGCAAAGATACGACATTTTTATAAAATGAAAAGAAAAATCCCTGTTTTTTTTTGTCATTATAACACGAAACATAAATTTTCACTTATGAAACATTCTTACATTATTATTATAAAAAATATAACAAGTATTATCATTTTTGAAAACGACTATTGTTTCTAATTTTTAAACTTTTTACCTTTGCGAAGTCTTTTTGCGGAAAAAGCAATAAAAATTTGCAGCAAAAGACGAATGAGACGAGATAGAAATAAACCATGTGATAATTAAAATCTTTTATTAATTTAAAATTTTTCCGTTATGAAAAAATTATTACTTACAGCATCAATGCTTATGATGAGCGTTGCTGCAACATTTGCTCAGACTTGGGAAAAAGGTGAGGAAATTACTGGAAAAATTGGTAATCCTTCATTTACTGAAGAGACCCTAGATCCATGGCAATTTGTCCACACTGGTGGTAGTCCTACCACTACAGGAGGTCTGGTCGAATTGTATAATGGTAGCGAAGCCGACCTTTTCCAGTACATCGAGTTGCCTGCTGGTATGTACAGGTTGGAGTGCCAAGGTTATTACCGTATTGGTACCTCATGGGATGTTGACCCCAAGACCTATGGTACAGAAAACTGGGAAGACAATGCTTTGCTCTATGTACAGAATGGCAAGTATAACATTGACAGTAAGGAGTTCACTGCTGGACGTACGTTCAAGACTCCTCTCACTCCACGTCTGTTCGAGAAGCAGTATGAGCAGATTTATGAAAATGAGGGTACAAGTTGGATGTCCGATGGTTCTTACACTGTTGAAGGAGAGACACGTTGGGGTCCATGTTCCATTGACGGTTCACTCCTTTGGTTCGCGGCTGGCAAGTATTCAGCCATTGACGATGGTGACAACAAGTACAACACTGTCACTTTCTTCTTGACAGAAGATGGTTATGCAAGAATCGGTGTTTCCAAGCAGAAAGCTTCAAGTGACGACTCTTTCATGGCAACCAACTTCAAACTTTATTATGTAGGTGAGGCTGGTGAAGCCGCTGAGTTGATGGCTTTGCAAGAAGAAGTAGATGATCTCTATGCTCAATTGGAAACTTTGAGAGACCAGAATCCTGGTTTCTTGCAGGGCAGGCTTGGTGATGAACTGATGATGTACGACATGGAGTATGGTTCATCTGCCGATATGGATAAGGACGATTGCGATGCTGCCAAGGAAAAGTTGTACGATCTCTTGCAGAGCGCTACTGCTGCCAAAAACGATTTGGCTGCACTGAATATTGCTATTGCTGCTATTGAAGGTTTGGTTAAAAACACATCTTATGCAGGTTTGGATGATTTGAAAAATGCTCTTGACGCTGCTAAGTTAAGCATCTCTGAAGAATATGTTTATGAAGGTGACGAGGATTGGGACACTTACCAGATTCTGACCAGCGATCTGTATAAGGCACGTCTCGACTACTTGACTTCTTCTCCAAAACTTGAGGATGGTTCTTGGGATTTCACAGCCTTCATCAACTTCCCTTGGTTCTGCAATCCAGAGTATGAACCATCTTGGGATGCTGAGACTAATGCATGGGTTCCAAACCAGGATGCTCTTGATTTAGGTTGGAGCGAAAAGGATGACGTTGATGGTACAGGTGCTGACATTGCAAGCATGGTGAAACTTTCAAGTGATCAGAATACCCCAGGTCAGTGGTATCAGGTGAACAACGGTTTGGTTGTTTACTGGAATGACAACCTCACTTGTGTGAAGAAGTGGGATATGCCTCATGACGATGATGGCGTACGCGAAGTTGCTCAGAAAATTGTTGATGTTCCTAATGGTTTCTATAAGTTGAAGGCACTTGCTCAGACTTGGTCGAACGACTGGAACAATAATTGCAAGAACCGCATTTATATCAAGTCTGGCGAGAACATTGCTGAATCTCCTTATCTTGAGCCAGGTGGTTGGTGGGGTAAGGACATCAACCAGTGGAAAGAACTGGAGACTGGTTTTGTGGAGGTTACAAATAATGAACTGATTATTGCCGGTCATGACAACGGTTTTGCTGCAGTCACAGGTTTCCGTCTCTTCTACTATGGTGAGACTCCTGACTTCAACGCTTTGATTGCGCCAAGTCTTAATGAGGTTAAGGATGCTGCTGCGGCATTGGCATGGGCTGGTGACAAGGCTGCAGCTGAGGCTATTCTTGCTGAGATTCCTGCATCTATTGAGGACAATGAGACTTTCGTTGCTGCAACTGCAACTATCGCAGCCGCTAACGATTACATCAATAAAGCTAATGCTGTAGTTAACAATTGGAAGGGTATCGAGAACTTCTCTACTTTGGGCGCCAAGTATGACGACAGCAGCGTAGAGAGCTCTATCATTGCAACTGCACTGGATGCTACACTTGAATTGGGCGAAGGTGAAAACGACACTTACGACCTGGCTATTGTAAACAATGAGCAGTACGATGCATATGCATCTTATATGGATTACCGCGAGTCTATCGGTGAATTCATCACGAATGCTACAATTGCTCCTATCGTTGAAGAGCAGAATGCTTACTTGACGGGGAACTTTGCTACTGTTGAGAAACTGGATGAGTTCAAACTGGCTCTCGGTGTGAAATATAATGAGGCTAAGTTTGAGGCTGACGGTATCAACCAAGCAACAGAGTCTGATCCTAAGAATGTTACCTTCCTGCTCGTCAACCCAAGTTTCGATGAGGGTGTAGAAAAGGGCTGGACAGTTGAAGGCACAGGTATTGCTACTAGAAATGAATTTTCTTACGATGAGAATGGTTTCCAGACAAATGCTGAACTCTGGAACCGTGAACCATTCACCTTCTCACAGGTTGTTTCTGGTCTGCCAGCAGGTGCTTACGAATTCCGTGTACGTGCATGCTATCGTGACGGCGGTACCAGCGTGTCCACTACAATGGTGAACAATTACAATGATGCTGGTGGTGAAGAAGAATGGGCTAATCACAATGCTGTGCTTTTCGCTAAGAAAAATGGTAGTGAAAACACTTCTTATATCAAGGCTGTCGAATCGCTCAAGGCTACCGAGAACTCCTTCACTCAGTGCGGAACTGAATGGGAGTATGACGAAATTAATGGGGTTTACTATGCAATTAAGATTTCCTACATGGCTGGAACCATCGATGAGTCTGATCAGAAGGAGAATATTACTTACACTAGTGTGAATGAAAGTGCATACCCACTTGACACGAAACTCACTTTCACAGATCCTATATCTCTTGACGAAGTGACTTACTATTACCCATCTTCTATGCAGGGCTTCTACGCTGCTTGCAAGAAAGATCCTACTGCTTACGTTAACTCTGTGACCTTCTATCTTGATGAGGCTAGCAATGTTGAGTTAGGTATCCGCAAGAATGCAGCTATAAGTTCTGACTGGATTATCATGGATGACTTCGAACTCTACTACCTCGGTAAGGAAATTCCTGTTGCTGTAGAAGAGATTACTGGCAACGCTACCAAGAGTGTTCCTGTAGAATACTACAATCTCAGTGGTACTAAGCAGAACGGTCTTCAGGAGGGTGTCAACATCGTGAAGTACTCTGATGGACAAGTGAAGAAAGTTTTTATTAAGTAAAACTTTCGTCCACTTGGATAAAATAAAGTAATAAGGTTTTTGGTTAATAAATTGTTAAGCGAAGGAGGTGTGCCACTTTTTTGGACACACCTCCTTTTACATTTTAGATTAGATGTATGTAAGACACATTTTCTCGTTTTTGTCCTATTCTTGTTTGTTTTCGTCCCATCTTTTATCAAGGAAAAATTCGTACCTTTGTGGCCAAAAGTCTTTATCAATCCTATTTATTACATAACAATGTATCAAATGAAGAAAATATTGCTGTTGGCATGGTTGTTCATGTTGGCGGCTATCGCAATGGCAAAACCGATACGTGCCGTGTCGCCGAATGGTGTCTTGTCTTTGGAACAGAGGGGCAATGGCTATGTGTTCAACTACAAGGGACAGCAGGTGCTGAATGTTTCGCAGGTGGGCATCACCACCTCGACCGTGGGCGAGGGACTCACGTTCCAGCGTATGGTGAAGCGTGGCAAGGTGAAGGCTGACTACCTGATGAAGGAGGGCAAGCGGCTGCATCCACGCAATGTGGCTAACGAATATGTGTGTGAGTATGCCGACCAGAATGGAAAGCCTGTGCATTTGGTTTTCCGTCTCTACAATGACGGTGTGGCTTTCCGCTATGAACTGTCAGGTTTGAAAGGTGAGCAGTTGAAAGGCGAACAGACTGTTTATACCATCCCGGATGGCACCCGGCGTTGGATGCAAAGATGGAGTGACGGCTATGAAGAGTTTTTCCCACTCACGACGTCTGGCGGTGGCAGAGACAAGCGTTTGGGTTTCCCTTCGCTGTTGGAACCCAAGGATGGCGTGTTTGTGTTGCTCTCGGAGGCGAACATTGAACGCCGACAAAGTGCTGCGTCACTCTATAATGATGGTAAACCAGAGGAATATCGTGTGTGTCCCGACAAGAATGAAGTGGCACTTGATGGTGAGTGGCACACTCCTTGGCGCATTGCCATGATTGGTTCGTTGGCAGATGTGGTTGAATCAACGCTCGCCACGGATGTGTCGGAGTCTTGCAAACTGGCTGACACGAGTTGGATTCATGCTGGCGTGGTTTCTTGGGTCTATTGGGCTTACAATCACGGCTCCAACGATTATAACATCATTAAGAAATATGTGGACTTTGCGGCGACGCTGCATCTTCCTTATGTGCTGATTGATGCTGAATGGGATCAGATGAAGGATGGAAAGACGGTGGTGGACGCTGTCAACTATGCCAAGTCACAAGGAGTAAAACCTCTGATTTGGTACAATTCTTCGGTGGGTTGGGTGAATGGTGCACCCACTCCTCAGTATCGTCTGAACAAACCAGAAGACCGTGAGAAGGAGTTTGCTTGGTGTGAAGAGATTGGTGTGGCTGGCGTGAAGATTGACTTCTTCTCTGGCGATAACCAAATGAATATGGATTACTGCATCGACTTGCTTGAAAGTGCAGCACGTCATCATTTGTTGGCGAATTTCCATGGAGCACCTATTCCACGCGGTTGGCAACGTACCTATCCGAACTTGCTCTCCACCGAGGGTGTCTATGGTGCTGAGTGGTATAATAACGTGCCCACCTTCACCAAGCGGGCTGCTGCTCACAATGCAACACTGCCTTTCACCCGCAATGTCATTGGTCCGATGGACTATACACCTTGTGCATTCAGCGATTCGCAACATCCACACATCACGTCGCATGCTCATGAATTGGCACTGACGGTGCTCTTCGAGTCGGGCTTGCAGCATTTGGCAGACCGACCTGAGAGTTTCCTTGCACAACCCAAAGAGGTGCAGCAATTCCTCAGCGAACTGCCTGCTGCATGGGATGACACACGTTTGGTGGCAGGTTACCCTGGTGAGTATGCGGTGTTGGCTCGTCGTAGCGGTGACACATGGTATGTGGCTGGTATCAATGGTTCTGACGAACCTCGCACCATCGACATCAACACCGATTTCATCAAGACTTCTAAATGCAGCATCCTCTCGTTTGCCGATAGTGGCAACAGTGCTGCTCCGTGGAACATCAGCCAAGTGGACCATCTGCCTAACAGCGTGGCTTGTCAACCTCGTGGCGGTTTCCTTTATGTGATAAAGCGCTAACGCTAAATGATAAATAACAAAATAGAATGACAATGAGAAAATTATTGATTATGTTGTGTGCAGTGTTGTGCTGCCAAGCCTTGTTGGCTGAAGAATACCAGTTTGGCAACGGCAAGTTGGTTGTCAAGAAACTGGCTACTAATGCCGTGCGTATCCAGTATGTAGAGCAGTCACCTACAGAGGCATTGCCTGAGTGGTTGTATGTGAAAGACCAAGAAGTGAAGAGCAAAGACATTGCTGTTCGTGTGGATGCCGCCAAGCAGCAGGTGGAGGTGTTAGACAAGAGTGGCAAGGTGGTTTTCACGGCTACCAGCCATCAGTTGAAGAGCAACACCGTAGCAGGTTTGCAGACCTATGAGGCACAGTTGGTGTTTGCATCTCCAGAAAATGAATTCCTCTATGGTTTGGGACAGTTCCAAGATGGCTACACCAATGTGCGTGGTCTTTCACGCCGTCTGACTCAGGTGAACACGCAGATTTCCATTCCCATGATGCTGTCGAGCCGTGGTTATGGCATTCTGTGGAATAATTATGGACTCACCGACTTCAACCCGATAGACACGCAGGTGGTCTTGACGAAGGGAGACGGTGTAGGTAGCACAGAAGTGGTGAATGTGACTTCCACGGAGGGTGGTAAGCAAGAGGTGAGAAGAAGTAATCAGTTCGAGGCTACGATTAACGTGGCTGAGGCAGGTGACTATTCCATTCTGCTTGATGTGGGTCAGAAGATGGCGCGTCGTCACAATCTTGTCATTGATGGCAAAACTATCATTGAGATGCAGAACACATGGCTGCCTCCAACGGCTTCTGCCATTGTGCACCTCACACAGGGCACTCACAAACTTACTGCTGAACTCTCCAATGGTGACAAGCCTGTGGTGTATTACGGCAAGGTGAAGAATGAGACGGTGTTCAGGTCTCCTGTGGCTCAGGCTGTCGATTATACGGTGTTTGTGGGCAGTGCTGACGAAATCATCGCTTCCTATCGCAAACTGACGGGCGACTCACCCTTGATGCCTCAGTGGGCATTGGGTTATATCCATTGCCGCGAACGTTTCCATTCGCAGGACGAAATCATCAACACAGCCAAGCGTTTCCGTAGCGAGAACCTGCCTGCCGATGTGATGGTGCAGGACTGGCAGTATTGGGGCAAGTATGGTTGGAATGCCATGCGGTTTGACGAGGCAAACTATCCTAACCCTAAGCAACTGACTGACGAACTGCATGCCATGAACATGCGATTGATGGTGTCAGTATGGTCGAAGATTGACAAGAACTCGGAGGTGGGCAAGCAGATGGTGCGCGAGGGCTATTACATCCCAGGCACCGACTGGATTGATTTCTTCAACCCCGAGGCAGCCAATGCCTATTGGAAGAATTTCAGCCAGCGACTCGTACCTCTTGGCATCGATGCTTGGTGGCAAGATGCGACAGAGCCAGAAAATGACGATTTGGCTGGTCGCCGCGTGGTGGATGGCAAATATCCGGGCGAACTTTTCCGTAACGTCTATCCATTGTTGGTCAACAAGACGGTGTATGAAGGTTTGCGTAAGGACGATGCTGCAAAACGTCCGATGATTCTCACCCGTTGTGGTTTCCCTGGCATTCAGCGTTATGGTTCAGCCATGTGGTCGGGCGATGTGGGCAATGACTGGGAGACATTACGTCGCCAGATTACTGCTGGTCTCGGTATGCAGGCAGCAGGTATCCCTTGGTGGACTTACGATGCAGGCGGTTTCTTCCGTCCTGGCAACCAGTATCAGGATCAGGCATACATCGAGCGTATGCTGCGCTGGATTGAGACATCTGTCTATCTGCCTCTGATGCGTGTGCATGGTTATATGAGCAACACCGAGCCATGGAACTATGGAGCGGAAGCACAGGGCATCATTGCTGATGCACTGAAAGACCGCTATCGTCTTTTGCCATACATCTATAGCAATGCTGCTGCAGTTGCTTTCGAGGGAAGCACCCTTATGCGTCCCCTTATCTTCGATTTCGCTACTGACGTTGAGGCTTTGGCACAGAAGCATGAATACATGTTTGGCAAGACACTGCTCGTCAGCCCTATCACTGAACCTGGCGTGACGACTTGGCGCACTTATCTGCCCGTCAACAAGGCTGGTTGGTATGACTTCCGTACAGGCAAGTATTATGCTGGTGGACAGACCATCGAAGCAGCAGTCAATCGTACCAATATTCCTGTGTACGTGAAGGGCGGAAGCATCCTCCCCATCGGTTCAGACAAGCAATATGCAGCAGACAAGGCAGATGCGCCCATCGAACTTCATATTTACCCAGGTGCTGATGCCACCTATACTCTTTACGAGGATGATGGTCACACTAACGAATACGAGCAGGGCAAGTGCAGCCGCATCGCTTTTACATGGAACGATGCTGCTCAAAGCCTGACCATCGACAAACGCAAGGGCGCTTTCGAGGGAATGCCACTCACCAGAACCTTCACTGTCATCAAGGATGGCAAGGAAGTGGATGTTGTCTATAAAGGCAAGAAAGTGACGGTGAAACTGTAAAGGACGATTGAATTAAATCCGCTTAATCTGTGGTAAAGAACGAATAAAGGGCTGACACATGATGTCAGCCCTTTACCTTTTTATTCAGTCATTGTTTTACTTCCCAAATGTCATTGGTTTCGAGGAGTTCAGCGAAGTTATGGTACTTCTTTTGAGCCTTTACCTCTTCAATCTGTGCTGTAACGCAGTCATCGTAGGTAGGTGCATCTACATCGCGAATGACACCGAGTGCCACGGGGAAGCCATCACCATTCCCCATGAGTGCCAATTTGAGTTGGAGAGTGTTGTCCTCGCAGTGTGCGTCATGTACGAGAATGTCCTTCTCGGTGATACCGTTCTCACCAATCTTCACCACCTTCAAGCCAAAGCCTTCCTGCACAAGTCCAAACTCATTGTTCTCACCAAAGATGAGGGGTTTGCCATGCTGCACATAGATGGCGTTTTTGGCACGTCCTTCCTTGCTATAGACAGCATCGTGAGTGCCGTTGTTGAAGATGACGCAGTTCTGCAGAATCTCGCACACAGCAGCGCCCTTGTGGTTGTAGGCTGCCTTCAGAATCTCCACAGTGCCGGGAGCATCAGTGGCTACGGCACGTGCAAAGAAGTGTCCGCGAGCGCCGAAGCAGAGTTCAGCAGGACGGAAAGGGTCTTCCACCGTTCCGTAAGGACTGGACTTTGAGACGAATCCACGTGGAGAGGTAGGTGAATACTGACCCTTTGTCAAACCATAAATACGGTTGTTCAACAGAATCATGTTGAGGTTGATGTTTCTACGGTTCGCATGGATAAAATGGTTGCCGCCAATAGCGAGTCCATCACCATCACCGCTCACCTGCCACACGGTCAAGTCAGGGTTAGCAATTTTCGCACCTGTTGCGATAGCCGCTGCACGTCCATGAATGGTGTTCATGCCATACGTTGCCATGTAATGAGGCAGACGCGAAGAACAACCAATACCTGAAATCACGGCTGTATTCCAAGGTTCTACACCAATTTCTGCCATTGCCTTATGCAGTGAGGCAAGGAAGAAGTGGTCACCACATCCAGGACACCAACGTGGCTGTCCCTTCTTAAAGTCTTGAGCTGTATATGCCATTATGAATGTCCTTTCTTTTATTTGTTGATGATTTCATTAAATGCTTCCACGAGTTCGCTGACCACGAATGGTTGGCCCTTCACTTGGTTGAACTGATAAGGCGTAAAGTTGTCCACCTTCATGCGAAGCCAGCCAGCGAGTTGTCCCATGTTCTGTTCGGCAACCACCACCTTCTTGTACTTCTTCAACACCTCTGCCGTGTTCTTGGGCAGTGGGTTGATGTACTTAAAGTGGGCGAGAGCCACCTTCTTGCCTTGTGCACGGAGTTCGTCCATCGCAGCGTGGAGGTGTCCGTAAGTGCCACCGAAGCCCACGATGAGGAGGTCGGCATCATCCTTGTCGCCCAACACTTCGAGGTCGGGCACCTGAATCTTATTGATTTTCTCCTGACGGAGTTGAGTCATCAAGTTGTGGTTCTCTGGGTCAGTAGAGATGGCACCCGTCTTGTTGTCCTTCTCCAGACCACCAAGGATGTGTTGGAAACCTTCACGTCCAGGCACAGCCCAGTAGCGTACACCCGTTTCAGGATTGCGGAGATAAGGTGCCCATTGTCCCTTCAGTTCTTCGGGAACGTATGGAGGATTGATGGCTGGATAGTCAGCGAGGTTCGGCAACTTGAAAGCGGCAGAACCGTTTGCCACGTATGCATCAGTCATGAGGATGACAGGAGTCATGTGCTCCAACGCCATCTTGGCAGCAGCGTATGCTGCATCGAAGCAGTCTGTGGGTGAAGTGGCTGCAATGACAGGCATCGGGCTTTCACCGTTACGTCCGAAGAGGGCTTGCAGCAAGTCGGTCTGCTCTGACTTCGTGGGAAGACCTGTAGCAGGACCACCACGCTGCACGTCGAGCACCACGAGTGGCAACTCCATGATGACAGCAAGGTTCATTGCCTCGCTCTTCAAGCAGATACCAGGACCAGAAGTGGAGGTCACACCCAGTGCACCTGCAAAAGATGCACCCACAGCCGAAGCACAACCCGCAATTTCGTCCTCACACTGAACGGTGGTGACACCCAGTGACTTATGTTTTGAGAGTTCATGCAACACGTCGGTAGCAGGAGTGATAGGATAAGAACCAAGGTAAAGTTTCAAGCCTGCTTTCTCGGCAGCAGCGATGAAACCGTATGCAGTGGCCTTATTGCCCGTGATGTCCATATAGCGTCCAGGCACCTTGTTCTTTGTCTCGATGCGATAAACATTAGCAACAGAACTATGTGTGTTGTGTCCGTAGTCATAACCAGCCTGAATCACCTTGATGTTGGCTTCTGCCACACCTGGCTTCTTGGCAAACTTGTCCTTGAGGAAGTTGAATGCGATGTTCAGGTCGCGGTCAAAGAGCCAGCAGACGAGTCCGAGCGCGAACATGTTGCGGCACTTCAACATGGCTTTCACGTCCATGCCAGAATCTGCCAGACAATCCTTCACCATCTGCGTGATGGGGCAGGCAATCACACGGTCGGGATCGATGCCCATCTCACCAAGATAGTCTTCAGTGGCGAAAGCGGCTTTCTTCAAGTCGGCAGGACTGAATGAGTCTGTGTCAATAATGATGGCAGCACCAGGCTTGGCATACTTGTATTGTGTTTTGAGTGCAGCAGCGTTCATCGCCACCAGCACATCACACTTATCACCTGGCGTATAGACCATGTCAGCACCGATATGCACCTGAAAACCACTCACACCAGTCAATGAGCCTTGCGGGGCACGGATGTCGGCGGGATAATCAGGGAAAGTACTGATACTGTTACCCACAGTGGCTGACACTGTGGAGAAGATGTTTCCGGCCAACTGCATGCCGTCGCCAGAATCACCTGAGAAACGAACCGCCACCTCGGCAAGTTCCTTCACTTCCAATTTTTCTGCCATAAGCTTTATGTTTAAACTATAATTTAATCTATTTTACTCCTACGACACATTCTGTGTCTTGGAAAAACGATAATTGCCGATAATTAACGATAATTTGTTCCGATAATTTTTTTAGTTTTGAACGTAGTGGTGGAGATTCTCTTTAGAGAGTAGAACATAGCGATTCTCTTCTTCATCATACACATAACGCTCCGCATGAAAATGGTCTTCTCCATAATTGACCAATACTCCATATTTCAGTTTTGTGATGCGCAAGTAGTTAAAGAGTTGAGCACGGTGTTCTGATGTAAGTTTACTGACAGACTTGAACTCCACAATCATCTCTTGGCTATAGAAATCTGCTACATATGTCTTTTGCATCTTCTTCCCCTTGTAATAAGTGTAAAGCACCTTTTCTCGATAATAGGGAATGCCTCGTTCTTCCAATTCCATCGCCATCGCCTCTTGATAAAGAGGCTCTTCCATCCCAAATCCCAACTCATTGTACACCTCCATAGCGGCGCCAACAAGTTCGAACATCCGCATATACTCTTCTTTGATCATCTCTACTCTGAAATTATCGGAACAAATTATCGTTAATTATCGGCAATTATCGTTTTTCCGAGCCACCAAAGGTGGCAAAGGAGTCACTTTTTATTAGTGAAAAAGTCATATTGCTGACACTTTGCGACTGCAAAGTTACGTTTTCTTTTCATTTTGACCAAATTTCTCTTTTATTATTGTGTGGAAAGAAAAGAAAATGCTACCTTTGTACACGCAACTAACTCACTGTAAACCTATATTCAATGAAAAAGATATGGATATGGACGATGGCTGTCATGTCTGCCATCAGTATGTCTGCTCAAGACAAGAATGGAGGTTACCCCATCACACAAGTTCCTTTCACTAAAGTAAAAGTGGCTCCAAACACGTTTTGGGGGCAACGTCTGCAAGCCAGTCAAGAGGTAACCATTCCTCTTGCTTTCTCAAAAAATGAGGAGACTGGGCGTTACACCAACTTCAGCAATGCTGCCGAACACCTCAAAGATCCGTCTAAAGTCTTTACTATCAAAGAGGGTACATTTTCTTTTGACGATACTGATCCTTACAAGACCATCGAGGGGGCAAGTTATCTTTTGCAGACCTATCCGAATGCCAAATTCAAGGGTGGGCGTCTGGACAAATACGTGGATAGTGTGATTGCCGTCATTGCTTCTGGTCAGGAATCTGACGGCTATCTCTACACCTCCCGTACACAGAACCCTCAGCATCCTCACAACTGGTCCGGCACCAAGCGGTGGGAACGTGTGGAAGACCTCTCCCATGAGTTCTATAACCTCGGACATCTCTGCGAGGCAGCCGTGGCACATTACTATGCCACTGGCAAGAAAAACTTCCTCAACATTGCCATCAAGTATGCGGATTGTGTATGTCGCGAAGTGGGTGACAAGCCTGGTCAAGCCAGTGTGGTGCCTGGTCATCAGATTGCTGAGATGGGCTTGGCAAAACTCTACATTGCCACAGGCGACAAGAAATACCTCGATCAAGCCAAGTTCTTCCTCGACAAACGTGGTAAGCGTGATGCTGCATGGAAGATGACACCCTATGGACTCTATGATACAGATGGCTACTACCACCGCTTGGACGAATATAGCCAAAGCCACAAACCCGTCTTGGAGCAGGATGAGGCTGTGGGTCATGCTGTCCGTGCAGGATATATGTATGCAGGAATGGCAGATGTGGCTGCTCTCACTGGCGAACAGCGTTACATCGATGCCATTGACCGCATCTGGGAGAATATTGTGGGCAAGAAGTTTTACATCACGGGTGGTGTGGGAGCCACCTCTTCAGGTGAGGCATTCGGAAAGAACTATGAATTGCCCAACATGAGCGCTTATTGCGAAACCTGTGCTGCCATTGCTCAGGTATATCTCAACTACCGGCTCTTCCTTTTACATGGCGATAGCAAGTACTACGATGCTTTGGAGCGTTCGCTCTACAATGGTGTCATCTCTGGCATCAGCATCGATGGAGGAAACTTTTTCTATCCCAATCCTCTCCAAAGTAGAGGTCAGCATCAGCGTCAGGCATGGTTTGGTTGTGCATGCTGTCCTTCCAATGCGGCACGTTTCATCCCTTCCTTGCCTCAATACATCTATGCGGTCAAGGATAATTCCCTTTACATCAATCTCTTCAATTCCAACACCGTCAATGTGAAGATAGGCAAGCAGAACGTCACGCTCACACAGCAAACCAACTATCCTTGGAATGGTGATGTAACCCTCACGATTGACAATGGTGCAGGTCACTATGCACTGAACATCCGTATCCCGGGATGGGTGAAGGGTGAGGTGGTGCCCAGCAACCTCTATACCTATGCCGATGGCAAGCGTTTGGGCTATACCATCAAGGTGAACGGACAAGAAGTAACCTCCAATTCTCAACTAAATAACGGTTACTTTGTCATTGACCGTCAGTGGAAGAAGGGTGATAAGGTGAAAATCCATTTTGATATGGAACCACGTGTGGTGCGCGCTGATAGACAGGTGGCAGCCGACAGAGGACGTATTGCCATCGAACGCGGACCTCTTGTCTATTGCGCTGAACATCCTGACAACTCATGCGATGTGCTATCAGTTCTCGTCAATCAACACCCCACATTTCAGATGGGTACCCAGTCTATTGCTAAGACGACTGTTCAGACCCTCATTACAGATGCACAATCCTTCGCCTTCAATGCGGAAGGGAAAATCCAACCCCACGACGAGCGTCTTGTGCTCATCCCCTATTATGCATGGGCACATCGTGGACGGGGGAATATGACCGTATGGTTGCTTCAAGACATCAACACTGTCCTCCAACCGTAAATCCTTTCTTTCTGTATTCAACAATAATGGGTTGACGCAATGTCAACCCATTTCTTTTTTCTCTTCTAAATATCTGCAGTAGATTCTGATGGCAGTCTCCACCATGCGGATGCACGGTCGCTTCTTATAGTATTCATCCGTGCGAGGTTCAGGCGTTGCTACGATCTTGATTTCGGGAATGGTGCCGTCAGCACGTTGCTTGTTCAGTCCTAACAGTTCCTTGCAGATGAGGCTTCCCGTTTCTGCCTTGAAGTCGGCAGCCAACCGTTGCACCACCTCGTAGTTCTTCTTCTTCAACTCTTGGTCAGGATAGTCACCCCTCACCTCCAGTCCTGCCAACATGAACATGCCGCAAGCCGTACCGCAAGTTTCCCTCATCCTGCCGATGCCCCCACCGAATGAGCCCGAGATATGAGCCGCAAACGCCTCGTCCAATCCATAGTGGTCGGCAAATGCCAACACCACGGATTGTGCGCAATTGTAACCCTGCTTGAAGTAGGCTACACCCCTCGCAACTCTCTCTTCAGTATTCATCGGTTCTTGTACATTTCCTCGTAGTACTTCTCGTAATCTCCGCTGGTGATGTTGTCCATCCAAGCCTCGTTCTCCAAGTACCACTTCACCGTCTTCTCAATGCCCTCCTCAAACTGCAGGCTGGGTTCCCAACCGAGTTCCTTCTGTAACTTGCGAGAGTCGATGGCATAACGTGCATCATGTCCCAGACGGTCAGTCACGTATGTGATGAGGTCGAGGTCAGCACCCTCAGGGCGACCGAGCAGACGATCCACAGTCTTGATGACCACCTTGATGATGTCAATGTTCTTCCACTCGTTGAAACCACCAATGTTATAAGTCTCAGCCACCTTTCCGTGGTGGAAGATGGTATCAATAGCACGAGCATGATCCACCACATACAGCCAGTCACGCACGTTCTCTCCCTTGCCATACACAGGCAGCGGCTTGCGGTGACGGATATTGTTGATGAACAGTGGAATCAACTTCTCAGGGAACTGATAAGGCCCATAGTTGTTCGAGCAATTCGTCACGATGGTAGGCATGCCATACGTGTCATGATAAGCCCTCACAAAGTGGTCGCTGCTGGCTTTCGAAGCCGAGTAGGGAGAGTGAGGATTATACTTCGTGGTCTCCAAGAAGAAATCCTTGCCATACGCAGCATGATGCTCACAACTCGATGCCGTGGTGGTGAAGGGACTTTCTACACCTTCAGGACAAGTGAGTTTCAGCGCGCCATACACCTCATCTGTCGAGATATGGTAGAAACGCTTTCCCTCGTATTTCTCAGGCAGACTCTCCCAATACAACTTGGCAGCCTGCAACAGCGACAGTGTACCCATCACATTCGTCTTGGCAAACGTGAATGGATCCTTGATGCTTCTGTCCACATGACTTTCTGCAGCCAGATGGATGATGCCGTCAATCTTCTCGTCCTGCATCAACCGATAGAAAGCATCGAAGTCGCAGATGTCCATCTTCACAAATTTGTAATTGGGCTTGTCCTCCACATCCTTCAGGTTGGCGAGGTTGCCCGCATAAGTCAACTTGTCAAGATTGATGATTTTGTACTCGGGATACTTGTTCACGAAAAGGCGAACCACGTGGCTACCAATGAAGCCCGCACCGCCAGTGATGACAATGTTTCTCTTGAATTCCATAATGTTAAGCACTATTCCTTTAATGTTTTCGGGTGCAAAGGTACGGAAAATTCTTGATTGATAATCTCTTGCTTTACAAAAATAAGTAATTGGGACTAATTATTGATGATAATTTGTATTGATAATGGCTGTTCAACCAATGATTGTCATACGAATCTTATTTATTCTGTTGGCGCTTTTCTTCTTCTCTCTTATATCTTGCACTTTTGTCGCTATAAAGAAAAGTTTCTTTCAAAAGAAACATTTACACAAGTGCTCTTTATTAACGCCATCAAAAATGGTTTATCCGACAATAGTATGTGTTTTACTATTATGTAATCGATGATTGTTATATAAATAGTTGATTATTACACATTTAATTGTAAATAACTCTTTCGAAAACCTTAACAAGATTTAACCGAAAAGTTTTGTCAACAGAAGAAAAAGTATATACCTTTGCGGTAAAACGTAAACAATTGAATATTAAAAATTTAATTATTATGATTACAAATTATGATACTAATATCGTATATTTTGCAGAAGGATTGAAACATGTAAAATATGTAGATATGACGAGTAGAATTGTGGAACAACTTCATCACTATAGAATGGCATGGGGATTCTTACCACAAAGTCCTTCTCCCCTTCATATCTGGGCACGTGATTATATGCCTGTGCAAGTTAGCAAAGACAAATTTGTGCTCTTTCGCTATGACCCCGACTATCTGAAAGACTATCCCGAGTATAAACCAGACACTTCAACCATGCTTTCTGAACTTGGCATACATGTGATGGACTCTGACATCATTCTTGATGGTGGCAACATTATTAGTTGTGGCGACAAGGTCATCATGACAGATAAAATCATCAAGGAAAACCCGCATTACGACCCAATCACACTTATTGACACCATTAATACGCTATTGGAAGTTGAAATTGTATTGATTCCACAAGACGCATACGAAGAGTACGGTCATTCTGATGGAATGCTAAGATATATGGGTAACGGTCATGTGCTGCTCAACAACTATTGTGACGTTGATAAAGCGTTACGCAAGAGATTGTTGTCTGCTTTGCAGCCTCATTTCGACATCACAGAACTCCACTATGGCACCTATACCGATAGGAGTTGGGCTTATCTCAATTTTCTGCATGTAGGGCAACATATCTTTATTCCTATGACGGAGGATAAGTTAGGAACAAAAGCCTTTCAACAAATAGCCGATGCTTTTCCTGAATGTGAATGCCATTCTATATGGGGGTGTGAAAGTATCGTTGATGATGGCGGTGCGCTGAACTGCTCCACATGGAATATTCTTGTTGATTTGCTTAAAGAAGAGGAAAGAAAAGAATTACCAAAAACAATTTAATTCCTTCAATGTTTTTTCTATTCATTTTTTATATACCTTTGTACTTGAAAGATTAATAACTAAATTATAATATGGAAATTATTAATAAACTGATAAATCCATTTGAAGGATTAAAGCCAAACGATGTAAACGGCATCCAAACAAGATGTAAAGAAATTGCAGAGGAACTCTTTCGTAACTATGGCATAAAATGTGGAAACAAGACTTTCGGTTTTGCCGAGATAGAGTTTTATTATTACAAGAAAGACGAATCTGGTAACAATAATTGGGATGCGCCATGGAACAAAGAAACTTATCCGCGTAACAAAAATGCGGGCGATATCTTTTTTCATTACAGCGGTATGGACATCTGTTTCCAATGCAATTTTATAGAGAAAGAAAAAGAGGATGAATATGGCGAGTTTGGTGGCATCCTTGTCAGAAGTATCCTTGATGGAGATAAAGTCCTTGCTGGTCCATTGTTTTGTGCCAATGCCATGTTGAATGCATGTAAAGATCGTATGCCTCAATTTGTACCCTATCATCAAGAATGTGAACTGGAAGAACCAACCACAAGATATGGTATTAAGGATGACGAATTGCAGTTATGCTATTATCGTAAAAACTTGAACTGGAATGGTGTTTCAGAAAGAATCGGATGGGACAAAAATAAAGGTACATTTCAAAAAAGAACAAGAAACTATTTTAATGATAGATTTGAGAACAAAGTAAAAAATACATCCACAGACTGATTCATCTTATTAATTAGGGAAAGACATACATTTCTTGAGACTTCTTTCATGTTTTCGGTGTCACTATACCTTTCCAACTCCCTTTCCGACGTATCCACCTATTGTACTTTTCCGAAACCCTTTCTGTCCCTCTTCCACAACCTCTGAATCGACATCGTCGATGTCGGTGCATCGATGTCGTCGAGGTCGGCAAACCGATGTCGACGATGTCGATTTTAGGGCTGTTAGTGTGGTTTTTGGCGATTATGTGTTGCAGAAGTAAGGTTCTTTTTGTATCTTTGCAAAACTTACGTAACATTATAATAATAGAAGAACAATGGCTATACCGTACAGAAAAAGAAAGAAGAAGATATTAGGACCAGACCATCAGCAGCATGAGGCTTGGATTATGGAGCAATTTAGTTATGAGCCCATCAAGTTTGAAGATTTCGTGAAGGAGTGCATCATGTCACAGGGAGTGTCGGGCGCACAGGTGAAGGGCATTGTGGAAGCCATGTCGAATCGTTTGCGGAGTTATTTGATGCTGGGTCACAGCGTGCAGATTGCAGGCATAGGGACGCTCAAACCGACATTCAATGCACACAGCGCAGAAACGCCCGAGGAGTTGAGCGGCAATAGCGTGTATAAGGTGAAGGTACAATTCTATCCGCACAAGGATTTTCAAGATGTACTGAGTCAAATGACGTTTGTTGACATGGACACGCAGAATGAGAATCCTGAAGAAGAAGGGAGTGCTGTGGGCTCTCAAAGAGGAGCGTGATGCCCATGACGATTTCATTGCCTCCATGGATATGGATAACGATTGAAATATACACCCTTTGGAAAGGATGTAAAAAAACGGGCACGTCGTTGGACGTGTCCGTTTCGTTTTCCTGTTGAGGAAGGTTACTTGATTTCGATGTTCAAAGTCTCCTTTGCTTTCTCTTCTTCCGTCTTCTTCGGAATGTTGATGGTCAAGACACCGTCTGCCATGCCAGCGGCAATTTTTGACTTCTCCACATTGTCGGGCAGTGAGAACCTTTGCTCGAACTTGCTGTAACTGAATTCGCGGCGCAGGTAGGTCTTCTTTTCGCCACCTTCCTTGTTCTCAGTCTTTTTCTCCATGCTGATGACGATGTCGCCGTCGCTGGTGAGTTGGATGTTGAAGTCGTTCTTGGTCATGCCAGGAGCAGCCACTTCCACTTTGTACTCGTTTTTGTCCTCCGACACGTTGATGGCTGGTGTCGTTCCGTGATATTTGATGGTTGGCATCCAGTTGTCGTCGAAGAAATCGTTAAACAATGAAGGGATCCATCCCTGATTACGTGTTGAATAAATTGTAGGCATCATAGTTTTGTCCTCCTTAGTTTTTATAAGTTATTGTTAATATTTTTTCTTGTTCGCTCATCAGACGTTTGGCTTTTCTTCGTTCCATTCGTCTCATTCGCTGTTCTGCTTTACATAAGGGCAATTTTCATGCCTAACTGCCACTTTGTCAACACTTTTAAACTCCGTTAAACCTTCACCACACCCATTTAAACCCCCTTAAACATTTCCCCCTGCCACCCACTGACTTTTTGTCGCTCTTAAGCAGAAGCGGATAGATGGAAATGCTAAAATGAAAGAAGAGACTCCCTTTTTGGGGAATCCCTTCTTCCTTTTTTATATTATGTTGTATAGAAAGGGTTTGCTATGTGTTAGCGGCGGTGGCGACGGAACAATGGTGCGCGGTGCTTGCTGCTTGACACTTGCTGCATGTCCTGTCCGATTTGGTAGTCCACTCCGTTGGGTGCCGACACGATGACA
>CAJOLW010000037.1 GCA_905235525.1 uncultured Bacteroidaceae bacterium | reverse complement strand
ATACGGCGAACGATGTGTATGTGGACGATGAAGGCAAGGTGTTCTTCGTCCATCAGGACACGACCAACCTGCTGCTTGACCTCAAGAGCATGAAGGGGAAATTGTACCGTTTCTATGCCGACGGAACCGTGACCTGCCATCAGGACGGGCATCAACTTTATGCTGCCAAGGCATCGCTCGACTCTACAGCCATCACCTCACTCGTTGTCACTGACACCCTGCGTCAACGCTTCTACCAATTGGTTGACCAGAAACTCTGTCTTGAATTTGACACAAAGACCCAAAGATGGACTGAAATCTTCCGTGCCAACCGTCTGCACACCATTTCTCTGATTGATGCCAACACTGCCTACATCGTGAGCAGAGACGGGATGTGGAAGATTGACCTTCCCTCCCGAAAAGTGGAACAAATCGGTCAAGTGATGACGGATGAGGGGTCTTACATCTCTTCCAGCCGTTTGAACACCATCTACACCGACCATGATGGCAACGTGTGGATTGGTTCTTATGACCACGGACTCTTAAAAGGACAAATCGCCACTCTGCAAGAAGCAACTAACAATGACATGTGGCTCGTGGGGGGAGGTGTCTTTGCCGTCCTTTGCCTCATTGCCCTTTTCTGGTTGCTTACTCAAAAGAAAAGACAACAGAAAGGCGGCATTCAGGAAAGTGAACATCCATCGAAAACAGAAACGACACCTTCCATGCCAATTGACCATGAACTGATTTCCCGTGCCACCAACCTTGTGGAACAAAACCTGAGCACCCCCAACTACACAGTTGAACGACTGGCACAGGACCTCTGCATGGATCGTACAGGACTCTACAAGAAGATGACCGCCATGCTTGACAAGACACCGACGGCCTTCATCCGCAACATCCGCGTCAATCATGCTGTGCAACTGATTCAAAACTCTTCACTCACCATGACAGAAGTGGCTGAGCAGTCAGGGTTCAGTTCTGCCTCTTACATGGCAAAATGCTTCCAAGAAGACCTCGGAAAGAACCCTTCTGACGTGCGGGATCGTCAACCATAATGCTCTGTTGATTCAACATGATTACTCTTCGATTTCAACGAGAGTGTTCTGTTGATTCTTCCTCATCGTTCCTTCAGTAATGGAAAAAAGGACTACCTTTGCAACAGAAAATCTATTCACCAAAACTTATGTCATTATGAAAAAGAGACTCACACTCCTCATTTCAGTCTTTACAGGCTTATCTGCCGCATTCGTGGCACATGCACAAAAAGTGGAATTCTACACCCCACGCACTGTGCGTATTGTGAAAGACAATGGACAGAACGTAGAGAAGAAATCGCTCGTGGTCATCGCCTCGCCCGAACAGGTGAAGGTGAGCCAATCGAAACAGGGAACTGCCACCATCTACAAGTCGTCGGAACTCACGGTGACTGTGGACAACGGAAAGGTGTCTTTTGCCGACAACAAGGGAAACCTCCTCACTCGTGAGGGCGATTGCGCCTTCACTCCCATCACGAAAGGTCCCGACACAGGTGCTTTCCGTGTAAAGCAATCTTTCATGGTTGATGCCGATGAGGGCATCTACGGCATCGGACTCCTTCAGAACGGCAAGATGAGCCAACGCGGAGAACGTCGCCGCATGGAACAGAGCAATCTTGAGGACTTCGCCCACTTCTATCAGACGATTAAGGGCTACGGAATCTTCTGGGACAATTATTCCCCCACCCATCTCGCCACTCCTGCAGAAGGACAGGCTGGAAGCATCGAACTGGAGTCGGAAGTGGGTAAGATGGTTGACTACTACTTCCTTTATGGCGGTGATGCCGACGGGGTGATTGCTGAGATGCGCCACCTCTCGGGCACTGTGCCTATGCTTCCGCTCTGGATTTATGGATTCCATCAGAGCCGCGAACGCTACAAGTCGCAAAACGAACTGCTGGAGGTGGTGCACAAGTACCGCCAACTGAAGGTGCCTTTCGATGGCATCATTCAGGACTGGCAATATTGGGGCAGCAATTACAACTGGAATGCCATGGAGTTTCTCAATCCCGATTTTGACCGTGCACAAGACATGATCAATGAGGTGCATAAGCAGAATGCACACATGAGCATTTCCATCTGGGCTTCTTTCGGTCCCGAGACCAAGGCTTTCAAGGAGATGAAGGAGAAGGGACTTCTGCTCGATTTCCAGACATGGCCTCAAAGCGGACTTTCGCAGTGGCCTCCACGTATGGACTACCCCAGTGGGGTGCGCTGCTACGATGTCTATAGCAAGGAAGCCCGCGACATCTACTGGAAAAACCTCTCTCGCCTCCATCAAATGGGCATCGATGCCTGGTGGATGGACTCGACAGACCCCGACCAGATGAACCTCACCGAGGAACAACGTGACCAGCCTACAGCCATGGGCTCTTACCGCAGTGTGCGCAATGCCTTCCCACTCATGACGGTGGGTGGCGTGTATGACAGTCAACGTGCCGTGGATGACACCAAACGTGTCTTCATCCTCACACGATCTTACTTCGCCGGCCAGCAACGCTATGGTGCCAACACGTGGAGCGGTGACATTGGCTCTTCGTGGGACAGTTTCCGCAAACAGGTGCCCATCTGCCTCAACTATACGCTCACTGCCAACCCCAATGTGAATGCTGACATTGGTGGCTTCTTCGCAAGTTCGTACAGTACACAGGGACATAACTCTGCCACCCGCAATCCACAGTATCAGGAACTCTATGTGCGCTGGATGCAGTTCGGTGCCTTCACCCCGATGATGCGCAGCCACGGAGCGGACATCTATCGTGAGTTATACTACTTCGGCAAACAGGGAGAACCTGTCTATGACGCCCTCGTCGATGCGGTCAAACTCCGCTACCGCTTCTTGCCTTATATCTACAGCCAGTCATGGCAGGTGACAAAAAACAATGACTCCTTCATGAGAGCCCTCTTCATGGACTTCAAGGCTGACAAGCAGACTTGGAACAACAACCGCCAATACCTCTTTGGACACAATGTGCTCGTATGCCCTGTCATTGACCCACTCTACACCCAGGAGAAAATTGTCAAGACTGACCCCATGTCGGGATGGGACAGACAAAACCTACAACGTGAAACCTATGCGTCTGTGGATTGGAAAGCAGCCAAGACGTTCAGCATTTACCTGCCTGCAGGTGCCCAATGGTATGACTATTGGACCAATACCCGTATCAATGGTGGCCAGACGATCGAGGCGTCAGCACCTCTCAGCCATTCTCCTCTCTACATCAAGGCTGGTTCCATCCTGCCTCTCGGACCCGATGTGCAGTATGCCAACGAGAACAAGTTTGACAATCTTGACCTCGTCGTTTATCCAGGTGCTGATGCCACCTTCACCCTCTACGAAGACGAAGGCGACAACTACAACTATGAGAAGGGGCAATACTCCACAATTCAACTTACATGGAATGATCGCAGTAAGACCCTTACCATTGGCAAACGCAATGGCTCCTTCCCTGGTATGCTCCAATCACGTACCTTCCATGTGAAAGTTATCGGAGGTACTCAAAAGACGGTCACTTACACAGGCAAGAGCCTCAGTGTGAAATAAAAAATCTGTTCAAAAAAACTTGAATCTTCATAACGCCAATGACCGATTTGGGTTAAAAAAAACTTGTATAAGGCATCCTCATAAATGGGGATGCCTTTTTCTTGTTTTGCAAAACCAGTGGAGACACGAAGAGAACTGTTTTCGCCAGCCCCTACACAAAAAAAGCATTTTTTGTTTTGTTTTCCGTTTGATTTGTTGTACCTTTGTGGGCAATTTAGCATAATAATGCTTGTTTCTCATGTATAAAGTTCTTAAAACGATTAGTGACACCCTTAGCGGTAAGGCAAGTCTTTTTATAATTCTTACTGCTGTGGTGACATTCTTTTTTCCCGTACTCTTTGAGTGGGTAAAGGGCAACACACAGACAGTGATTCTCGGCATTATCATGCTGACGATGGGGTTGACCTTGACTCCCGAAGATTTCAAATTGTTGGCAAAGCGTCCATTAGATATCCTCATCGGTGCTGCGGCACAGTTCACCATTATGCCACTGGTGGCATTCAGCCTTTCGTGGCTGTTTAGCCAAGTGCCTGCTTTTGCGCCTTATAGCACGGCAATGGCGATAGGCATCATCTTGGTGGGATGCTGCCCTGGTGGTGTGTCAAGCAATATCATGTCATTCCTTTGCAAGGGAGATGTAGCCTATTCAGTTGGGATGACCTGTGCTTCAACACTGCTTGCCCCTGTGCTCACGCCATTGTTGGTACTGTGGTTGGCAGGAGAGCGTGTGGATGTGGATGCTTGGGGCATGTTTCAGCAGATTCTCATCGTCACCATCATCCCGATTGCCATTGGCTTCTTCCTCAATGTGTGGTTAGGTCACAAGGATGTATTCCAAAAGATACAGGGATGCATGCCCGGTGTGTCAGTGGCATGCTTGGCATGTATCGTTGGCGGGGTCATCACTACCGTGCACGATCCGTTGGTGGAGAATGGCGTAGTGCTCTTCTTGCTCACCTTCGACATGGTGTTCTGTCACAATACCATAGGCTATATTCTGGGCTATTGGGTGGGAAAACTCTGCCATTTCTCTGTTGCAAAGAAGCGTACACTCTCTATCGAGGTGGGCATGCAGAATGCTGGCTTGGGTACAAACCTTGCTATGACCTTTTTTGTGGCAACAAATCCTATGGCTGTAGTGCCGTGTGCCATCTCATGTGCATGGCATAGCATCAGTGGAACAATTTTGGCAAATATCTTTGCCAATAGAGATAATAGGATGAAAAATTGTAAATAGTAAATCGTCTGATTGTAAATATATTTATGGTACTGAATTATATTTGGATTGCATTTTTCCTGTTGGCTGCCGTGTGCGCCATCATTCAATGTTTTATAGGCAATACAGGCGTGTTCGCTGATATTGTGGGCTCCACTTTCGACAATGCCAAAACTGCCTTCGAAATATCCATCGGACTGACAGGAGTCCTCTCATTGTGGATGGGAATCATGAAAATAGGTGAGAAGGGAGGCATGGTGAATGTACTCTCTCGAGTGCTTAGCCCTCTCTTTACACGCCTTTTCCCAGGCATCCCTAAAGGCCATCCTGCCATGGGACATATTTTCATGAATATAGCCGCCAACATGCTCGGACTTGACAATGCCGCTACCCCTCTTGGACTTAAGGCAATGGAGAGTATGCAGGATTTGAACAAGGAAAGAAATGAAGCATTGGGCAAGAAATATGGATGGTCTGCAGAACAAGTGGCAAAACTCAACGAAACGGCTTCCAATCCGATGATTATGTTTTTGGTGCTCAATACATCAGGACTCACCATCATCCCTGTCAGCATTATGGTCTATCGTGCCCAAATGGGTGCAGCACAGCCTACCGACATCTTTGTACCAATTCTTCTTGCCACATTTGTTGCTACGTTGGCAGGCATCATCGTTACCAGCATCTACCAGCGTATCAACCTTCTTCATCCGATGCTGATAGGTGTACTTGGTGGTATGTGCTTTCTTGTGGCAGCCATGATATGGGGATTCTCTCAGATGGAGAAAGAGACAATGGATATGATTAGTACCCTTTTAGCCAATATCATCTTGTTTGGTGTTATGCTCACCTTCATTATTGCAGGTATGGTTAAAAAGGTAAATGTGTATGAAAGTTTCATCGAAGGTGCTAAAGACGGATTTACTACCGCTGTGCGTGTCATCCCTTACCTTGTTGCCATCCTCATTGCCATTGGCGTGTTCCGTGCCAGTGGTGGCATGGACATCCTTATCCGTGGCATCAACTGGCTTGTGGAACTTTGCGGTGGCAACACAGACTTTGTGTCAGCACTGCCCACAGCCTTGATGAAGCCCCTTTCAGGTTCTGGAGCACGTGGCATGATGGTCGATACGATGACGACCTACGGTGCTGACTCTTTTGCTGGTCGCCTTGCATGCATCTTCCAAGGCTCCACCGACACGACTTTCTATATCCTTGCCGTCTATTTCGGTTCAGTGGGTATCCGTCACACGCGTCATGCTGTTACCTGCGGACTCCTTGCTGATTTAGCAGGCATATTGGCTGCCATTGCTGTGGCATACTTTTTCTTTGGGTAGAAAAAAGGTCTTCATGAACATTCATCCTTCTGTATGTACGACAAGATGAGGCCGTGTCAATATAAACTATTCAACAACATCCAAATCGACATCGACGACATCGGTTAATCGACATCGACGACATCGACTGACCGACATCGACGACGTCGATTTGGACAGTATTGAACAAGCCATTTTGACACAATCTCATGAGAAAACAAATTCAGTTATTGCTTCGGTGAGAGTTCCGAATAATAAAAACAGGTTTCAACAGTCTCCTCATCACCATTCTCATCCATCACCTTCTGAATCGTAGCATGCAGGGTTATTTCCAAATCCTTCTGATAATAGTCAGATCCAAAGTTCATGACAACTTCCTTGGCGAGTTTCACTAAATAGGATTCCTTTTTTTGCAGGCTTCATCATACTCAAATCATGACTCTGTGCATAAGATGAGACACAACAGACTGTCAATATTAATGATAAAACTATTTGCCTCATAACCTATAGGAATTTGTAACTAATCATTTCACTCATTCACTAACACCCTCCCGTTTGGTGTCATTCCCTCCACGCTGATGTACATCTCCTCGCAGGTGGAGTTGTTGAAGAACTCCACCTTGGCTTTGCCCCCGGCATCGGTGGTGATGTCGGGCTGCCACCAGATGGTGCGGCGGAAGTCCGCCATGGGAGGTATCACGCTGTAGTCCTCTGTCTTGAAGGTGGAGGCTTGGTTGAAGTTCATCGCCTTCTGGATGTACGACAGGATGCGTGACGTCTCTCCGTTCTGGGAGTGGAGCGGGGAGACGGAAAGGATGAGGAGTAATATGTGGAGTAGTTTCTTTATGTGTTCTTTATCTAATGATGGTGCTGGGAGTCATTCTCCCTCTTCCACTTTTCCTCCTCCTTCACACCGTCTTTTATCCAATCACGGTATGAGCGGAAAAGGAAATTGTATCCTGATCCACCATCGAAAGTGATGCCCATAGGCTCTCCTGTCTTCTCCCATATATCCACGGAAGACCACGGATACCCTTCTCTATCACGAAATGTGACGGTGTAATACTTCTTCCCCACATATTTCTGTGCACGTGAATAACCCACCCTGAGTTCCTTGGGTTCTTTTGAAACATTTGGAATCAGATCTTCCCGATAATAGTCAGGTCCGAAATTCATGACGACTTCCTTGGCGAGTTTCACAAGATATTCGTTCCTTTGTACAGACCCCATCTTGCGCAAATCTGTTTTTTGTGCATATGAATGTGGAGAAAACCACAAAAGGATTAAGGCAAATAAGATAATCTTTTTCATTTTTCTCAAAAAATTGATGATTATTAAATTGATAGTAAATATGAGTTATTAAAATCCGCTTCTCCTGGTTTGTCCATAGGGATAAATCTTCCCATCATAGTCTTTGGCTTGATGCCCTGTGATGTATTCACCTGTATAATCATTACAAAACGTGGTAAATATGCAGCATGACTACCCGTCGAATCAGTATGAGATGGTCCCGTATAGCGGCGATCTGGTCTGCCACCTCCCTTTCACCCATGTGGCAAGGAATTGGCAGGGGCGGGAAGTTTTCATTTCTTATTCCTGAATTTGTCAAGATAGGGGGTTGCCGAAGTGTCATAGGTGCCATTAGGCAAGATCATCAGTTCTGGATGAGATCGGGAGAACCCTGTTGTGCCCAATTGGAAAGTGCTGTAGAGCAGGAGTAGATCCTCACCATTCATATAGACCGTATTCTTTAGGATCGGGTAGTCGTGCTGCATCTCTTTCAGAGCCTTCTTTCTGGTGAGTTTGGACGTGGCGACAGGCAGGAAAACGGTTTCCATATCCATCTCCTTACGATTCGCTTGGTAGAGGCTGTCGATTTCCCCTAATCCTCCCTGATAGCAACTGACTGGCATGAGAATCACCTTCTTGTCCTTGTAGGGAGCAACCAGCTTTTTAATGACTTCGGCAGCCGCCGTCTGGTTGACAGGATAATTCCTGACTCCGGAATTGTGATTTTCATACAGTGCCACTTGAGACAATATCCTTGAGTGTGGCTGTTTGAAATGCTCCAGAAGTTCCTCCCCCCTGTTGAGGGGTATGGCGAGTGCGGTAGGATTGTTGTATCTTGATGCAATCCATCTGCCGATGAGTGGTTCTCCAATTCCAAGTTCTTTTGCAGCGGCATAGATGTTGAGGCTGTCATCCGAGTTTCCCCATCCTCTGGCACTGGGATGGAAAAGGACATACCCGAGGGTGCCGTCAAGATGCCTTATAAGAGGCTCATACCAGGGTGCGGCGGAGATGGTTGGATCGCCCCATGGGCATTCCTTCAGGAAAGAGAAGTCAAGATGGATGCTGTCTTCCTGAATTTCCTGTAGCGAGAACCTTCGTTTGAGAGAAGTCCTGTTTTCAGAGTTCCCCTTCAAGTGTATGTCCCGCTCTCTTCTGGACTTGAATAAGAGAGGCGACTGCATTCTGTTAATGGAAATAAAGGCATTGGCAGTCAGCACATCCATCTGTAAGAGTTTCAGTTCAGTAGGTGTAAAGTGGTACTTGCCGGCTAAATAGCGGCAAACTTTCAGACGCGTTTCCTGCTTTTCATGCAGCGGCTTCCATGTTTCGGCAGCAAGTTTGCCTGTCTCTGACCAACTGAGAGTGTTACGAGGGTCGTAAAGTTCCTTTTCATAGACGAAGGGGTTGTTAACCAACATACGTTGATAGTCTCCAAGTTCGCTTTTGAATGTCACCTGTTGGTTCCAATCGTTCAGGTGTTTGATGTCTATATGGAGATGGTCTCCAGGGATGAGGAGAATGTAAAAACGGTTACCATTGATGTCGAAGATGTCCATAGTGGGTTTTGCCACAATGGTCTTGAAGGAGAATGTTCCATCCTTTGCCACATAGATTCGGTCCCCGAATCCTTCACTTTGCCTGTACTGAACCCGTAAAGACCTTTCGGAATCGGAAAGGCTTTCCCTGTCAATTCCGCTCCATCTGTCGTATCGGCTTTGAGTGATCCGCCCCGTCACATAAACGGTATCTATACTGAAGAAACTTTCCTTGAAGGGATTGTCCACCACCTCCTTCTTGGGGAATACATCCCAGTTTTGTCCCTGCTCCCGAATACCATAGAATTGGAAGGTCGCACCCAAATTGGGGCCTTCAATGCAATCAAATACACGCGTCCCTTCAGGCAGGGCTTCAAACGAGATGGACACCTCCGTCACACCTTCTTCCCCCACTTTTGTCCATTCGCCTAACTTAAATCCCTTGCAACTCTTGACTGGAAAGCGATGCCCCCCCTCATCCACCAGATAGGTGGAAGGTCGGAATTGGAAGAAAGTGCCCGTATATTGACTGAAATCGAAATACAAGGTGGTCTGTTTCTTTTCAAATTCCACCCGCCGAATCTCCACACCATCGGCATAGAGAGGGGTGTAGTCAGGATACTCTATGGTTCGGGTGTTGGCTGATGTACAAATGGTGGCCATTACCCCAATGAGGATGAGGCTGATCTTTTTCATATGGTAGATTTGTTTGGATTTGTGGAATTTATCATTGAATCTACTCTTTCCGTGAGCGTCTTTTTCTCGGTGTCATCAATTTGAAGAGAATCAGATTGGGAGCATGAACGGAGGGAATCCACCCTTGTAAAATCAAAAGTATGGCTTCCATGTAATGACTCACTATGATAGGTATTTCCATTCTTCAAATCGTAAAGCACATTATATTCAATAAAGAGTCTTTCATTATTCATTGCTTGTTGATAGTCTGTTATTCGGACATTACGAACCCTATCTTCATTATAGATACAAGTTGTTTTAGTTACTTTAGGTTGAAGTAGGCTCCAAAAATTGATACTACATTTTGCCGTAACAATCACATCTATAAATGCACAAACATGCGTTGTTTCTGAAACCTCTTCCAGATAATATTGAGGTAGTGTGTTTCCACCCCATCCAGGGTCACCGCTTTCCCCTTCTTCTGCCAATCTTGTTCCCATTTCTGCCAAAGTGTACATTTCACTGTCATAGTAGTCATCATCCTGACTGCAAGAAGCAAGGAGGATGATTGTGGTTGTTACGAATGCTGTGGCAAAGATACCACAAAAGTTTGAGAATTTCTTCATGATTTTTTGTTTTTCTTTAGTGATTTATAAGTCCACTTGAGAAAGTGCTTTTAGTCCGTCGCCCTTTCAGGGCTTCTTCTAATTGTTTGACTTTCAAGAAGGGGTTTTACCCCTCCCTGTGGTCTTTCGTCCCTTCGGGACTTTTTCAAGTGGACTCATTTATGAAATTTATAAGTTTCACTTATCGCGTAGCGCTTTGCCCGCAAAGAACCTTCACGTTTTTGGAGTTAAAGAAGTTATCGCTACGCTCGGAGTTAGCGACGTTTGTCATGCTGATGCCTTTCTCGTGACTGAGTATCGTCGTTAACTCCTTTAACTTCGACAACTTCGAGTGCAGCGATAACTTCCGAACCTTTAGCTCGGCGTAGCCAATGTTGAGTTACTGAAACTTCAGTAATGTGATTATCATTTACTGTCTCACCAACTTGCCAATAGCGGTAAAAGCCTCGTCCTTGTCTGTGGTCTGGAGGGTGCAGGTGCCGTCTGGGGCGTATAGTTCGTAGTAGAACTGTTTGTCGAAGAATGGGGAATGGCCGGAGAACATGGAATCATAGCGGTTCTTTTTCCCGCTGTAATGCTCACCCATGCGTTGCCGTGCCGCCTTTACCCATGTCTCTACCCCCAAAAGGGAAGCGGAACGTGTGTCAATGTGGATAAACACCATTTTCTTGTTGTTTGCCTTTGATATGAATTTCTTCTCCAGTTCGTCAAGGATATTGTCGTGGAGGTCCCGGTCATAGACAAGGAACACCACGTTCTTCCCTCTGTAATCCTCCAGCACCTTATTCTTCAGTTCTTCAGTCCTCACTTCTCCATGCTGGTCAAAATGGATGTGTGGAATGCTGTTCAACTGAGTAACATAGTCATTCCACCGCTTGGCAGCGATGGGATAATAGGCTTTTATCGTGGAGTCCTGGATGAGGGATGCCTGCGTTTCACCTGCTTTGTAAGAACCTGTCGCATTACCGTTCAACGCCCAATGTAGTAACATGATGTCTTTGTTGAACCTGAAAGCCTCCCCACCATCTTTTGGCTCTGTATAATAAGACAAGAAATCTGGACAGAAAGTCATTTTGTGGGAATGTGCAATTAAATGGCTATTTCTCACGTCATTGATGGTTCTAATGTTGTTCATGATGGAATTATTCTTTAGGAGTGGGCTGTTCGCTGCTTGCAGATCTTCCTTCAGTCGGCGGTTTACGTAACGGTCGAACTGTAAGAGGTGGTTGATTGTTCTGCTTTCAGCATACAGGAAGAGCCAATCCTGGGTTGATGTCGCATAATGATTGTTGCTTGTGGTGTTCACATATTCCTGTATCAAAGGATGATACTCGTCACCGAGTGATTTACCCGAAAGTATCACAGACTCGAAATGAGCATCACTGTTGTCAAATTGATACAAGTCCTTAGCCCCTTTCAGGTTGATTTCATAATTGGCTCTGGCAAGTTCTCCCTTGAAAGCCACGACAGGTTCGGTACCCCCTTTGCCAAGATCCATCAGGATGGAGATGTCCTTGCCCGGCATAACTAGAAGGTGGAAATAGGAGGCATTCCCCAGGCGGAGGTTAATAGTTCTGGGGACACAAAGGTGCAGCCCAATAGTGCAAGTACCGTCGGAGGCAATGTCATAATCCTTGCTGTAGAGGGAATTATCCCCTAAAAAGGGAGTATAATAGGTCTCCATCTTGGTGCCAGCCTCTGGCACATAGTTAAGAATTGTGACCCGTACGTAGGTGGAGTCATCACTGAAATAGGATTCAGGCAGAAACTCGCGGTCAGGGTAGGTGACATCCCTCCATTCCATGGACATCTTTGTGATGAGGTTATCCTTGTTTTCCATGATGTTGCAGAGCGTCCAGCCTGTCTCGACCATGCCTTCTGTGAAGTGCATCAGGCGTGTGTTTGCTGGCAATTGCCCGAACTGCATCGTGAAATGCACCTTCCCGCTGTCGGGCATCGTGTACCGTTTGTCCAACCCGAGCACGGTTGCATCCTGAATGACATAGTGTTTGCCATTGGCAGACAAGTAGGCATTGGGAGACACCCTGAAAGTGTTTCCGCCGGAAGCGGTTACGGTTGCATGCAGCAGGGTTTTCCCTTTCTCAAATTCAACTTTGTCCAGTGTCAGGACTTTAGTGGTTGAGTAGCCAACGAATGGTGATGACCATTCTTTCTTTTGTGCTCGCACACACAGAACGAGAACACATAAGATATAGATAAAGGATAATCTTTTCATTTCATTATTCTTCTGTTATAAGATTCCGTGGAATAAAAAGTTCTACAGGTATAAACTCATACTGCTCCTCCCCATATGTTCCGTCAACAGGATTCTCATGAGCCTTTTTATAATACACTTTAACATTCTCTGTCCTGAAATATTCTCCATCTTTATGTGCATAGGTGTCAATCTCACATTTAATGAATTTATATCGGTGGACGCTCCTTTCTATACCAGATTTCATATAGAATAGTTCACTGCTTCGATTTGTTGCGGAAGTATATCTTACAGTGGCTTGCGCACTTTCATAAGGTTGCCCTCCCCAGCTTATATGAAAGGTTAAATCATGTTGTAATCCTGTTGCGGTGATAATTGTGTCTCCGCTACCTGCATTTAACCAAGGCAAAGAAATTCCACCCCCTCCCGGGTCACCGTCTTCCCCTCCCTCTGCCAATCTTGTTCCCATTTCCGCCAAAGTGTACATGTCAGAATCATAATAATCATCATCCTGGCTGCAAGAGGCGAGTAGGATGATAGTGGTTGTTACGAATGCTGTGGCAAAGAAAGTGCCAATCGAACGCAGAGTCAAGTTTGCTTGAACTTTGCTGAGATGCAGCCTTTCTTCTGCGAATATGCCACAAAAGTTTAGTTTCTCTTTCATCTTTTATCGTTTTTCTGTTATTGATTATTATTTCCTTTTTCTTCTTGATTATAATGAAATGCTCACTCTGTATCTCTGTCTATGGTATCATATCTTATGGGTATCTCCAAATCCATAATGTATTTCACATGTCGGAGGAAGAATGTAGCAGGTTTGAATGGAGGAAGGAGCTTGGTTACATCTATGGCTGAAGCAATGATTTTATCTATGAGTCCCAAAGCCTTATTGTCGAGAATCCAAGATCGGGGAGTCTTCTCTCCAAAAATAGAGAGACGAAGTTCTTGAGGCTTGTAAAGTTCGATGCATTTGACCTCGTATTTTTCAATATTTCCCTCTTCGTCAAGATAGCATGTCATCACAACCTGACCATCAATGTCTGACCGCAAAACTTCTTGAGGAACAACATGGTGCGCCCTCAAGAAATAAAACAGGCTATCTTCTCCTTCTGAGAACTCAGCGGGAAAATCTCCCTTCCAGAAGTATCCACCAGCAGGGGTTGGGAAATGTTCCTTTTCTGCATGCAGGTATATAAGTCCTTTCTTACCCCTTTCACCAGCAAGTTCTTCCGCAAGTGACTTCACATTCAAGAATACACATGTTCCAAAATATTTGAGGTCTAGTTCTGCGAACTTCTCTAAGGAAAGTTCCTTCTCATTACAAATAATAAGGGGAATACCTCCAAACTCATCCTTTACGTATTGAATCCTTTCTTCAGGTGTATCGGGATAAGTCTTTTTTTGTGCGTTTGACGGGAGGGACACACATAATAATAGTAGTAAAATAACGATATTAGAAAGACGCATCTCTAAAAAGTTTTTGTTTTATAGTTTAGTCATTATGAAATTAATTGAATGAAGACTTTGGACAGGACTGTTCAATTGTGCCTTTCAGTTTGTTCTCATATCGATCGAATATGTTGATTTTCACTTTGAAAACATAGTTTATGGAATCTTCACTTTGTTTAGTTACAGTGGCTGTATTAAACTCTCCATCTTTAGGATTCACCTCTACATGAGCATTGAACTGTGTCATGTCTGTTGTTGCTAATATCCTTAAATGTACATTTGTAGACAGGACTATATGCCCCATCGTGTTTTTGAAATTAACAAGAACGGATCCCATATCTGCGACTCTTGAATATGATGGAAGTGTCTCTTCGGATTCAGATAATCTTGTTCCCATCTCCGCCAATGTGTACATATCGCTGTCATAGTAATCATCATCCTGACTGCAAGAAGCAAGGAGGATGATTGTGGTTGTTACGAATGCTGTGGCAAAGATACCACTAAAGTTTAAGAAATTCTTCATAATTGTTTGTTTTTTGTAAAAAAATATTTGATAATTCAAGTTTCGCGAACTTCACTTCTTGGAGTTAGAGGGAAGTTATGGGGAAGTTAATCGGGGAGTTATAGGGACATATCCTGCCGTCCTGATGGGGCTATCGTCCCTTTAACTTCTCTTTAACTTCCTTTTTAACTCCTTTATAACTCCCCCAAAAACTCAACTTCCAAGAGTTGAGATATTTAGTAATTTTATGCTCTCAACCATTCCTCCGCATGCCCAGTTAAGGTTAGGGTTAACGTTAAGGTTATTGTCAGAATCTCTAAACTCTCAACCCTAAACCCTCAACCAATCCTACCACCACACCTGTTCCCCTATCTCATACGTGAAGATTCTCTGCTCATGCCCCTTGGTCTTGTCACGGAGCACATACAAGCCGCCACTGGGCATGTCGAAGACAGACAACGAATCCTTCTATTGAAATACTCTGTTACATTCTCTCATTGAATCTTTAGTTTTTCCACCTCAGCCCCCCTGCAAATCCAATACACTTCGTCCCATTTTTCCACTCCAATTGATTGTACAGATGAAGGTCAATATGATGAAGATGATGACAAAGACCCATATCTTTCTCTGGTTGTAGAACCATAGAGGAAGGATAATCGCCATGATGGTACCTACTAAAGAAGGAAGGGTTCCTATTGAAGAATAGAAATATACAATTCTGACAGGAAGTTCTAATATAAGGACAGCAACAACCATAGAGACAACAACCATTGTTTGATGATCCCTTAATCTGTCATTCCTGTATTTGTCCAAAAGGACTGGCAACAAAGTAGAGTAACAGATATATCGTATTAAGATAACAGAACTTAAATCATAAAGATGCAACCAAGATGTGCATATATAGATAATTAATGAATATATGGCGCATTTTATATAGAAAAAACAATTATTCTTGTTCATAGTACATTGAATATAGTAGGGAAATGATTAAAGGGGGTCACACAATCCATTGCAATCCAATAAGAAAAGAAAACCACAACTTCTGGTCACTAATTTGCATGACTTTTTTATATTGCATTCTGAGTCAGAATTAGGAGCACAGGCAAAAAAATAATCAGGATTACAATTACATGTTGGTTCCGCTGAATATGTTAAAACTACTGCACTACGAGTTTTCATTTCAGTTTGTATTAGCATATCACCTTTTACATTTATCATTTTTCTGCCAGAAGCCAATATGCCATCTATTACTTTTTTATCCCAATGCAATTCTTCCAATGCATATTTGCTCCAATCGTAAAAAAACAGATGAAGTTCATCTAATTGGTCATCGTTCAATTGCTTGTCTTCAAAAAAGTTTTGGTGATTATTCATAAAATCTTCTACGCCCGATATGTGCTTCAACTCTTTGTCCGACCATGGAAGTTGCTTTATTTCATCAAATCTTTCTTCCCAAAATTGAATGCGTTGCTTAGGAGTAAAGGCCCTATATGCAGCCATGCTTAAATTCTCGTCTAAATCAAGCCACTGGCTTCTATTCATACGCTGAATCTCTGACTTGTTTTCTTTTACCCATGAATCAACACTCGGGTCACAACTATAGACCCCATCTTCTGTGCATGCAAACATGATTAGAAGTACGGAAAGACAAAAAACAATTTTTAGTTTCATAAGATAACACTTTTATTTGTTTAACAACAATATAGAAATTTTATTCAGTATCCTCAATTATACTCCCCTTTATACTAAGGTCAAAGACTCCATAATAGGTGTCGCTACCCAGTATGACATAGATTTGATATCTTGCCCCTATGGTGTAGTTGGTAAGAGAGAAGTTGATATGGGCTTCACCACTCACCGCCATAGTTACACTGTCCATCAATTGGTCTCCCTGAATGGTCTGGATGTAGATGGTGGCATTACCACTATAGTTGTTAATGGAGATGGTTAAGGTGCTGGTGTCGTATTCACCATATAATGCGGGAGCGGATTTCTCAGAAATGCCTTTAGGACTATAGATAACTTCATTAGCGGGAGAGAAAACAATCCTTTTCTTCTTTGTACTTCCTCCAGGATCACCTCCTCCTTCGGCCAATCTTGTTCCCATTTCTGCTAATGTGTACATGTCACTATCATAGTAATCATCACTTTGGCTGCATCCCAAGAGAGTTCCTAATAGAGCAACCATTGCCACTTTCAAAGTTCTTTCCTTCATTGTTTGTTTCGTGAGTGTAATTAACATATTATGAAATAGATACCCCAGTTCGGGATAAGAAAGTTGCCTAAAAAGTTGGTAATCTGAGATATTTTTTGTACCTTTATAGGTGAATCCCAACTACTTATAAAGTCATACAAAAGAATAAACTCATGATTACCGACTACAAAATTACAGAAATTTTCTGTGCCGTGGACGAATTTTGCAAAGAATTTGATAAGCAGATAGAAAAAAAGTCCTTGATGTCCTCTGATGGTAAGGTGCGCCGCTATCGTAAGGCATCCCTCTCCGACAGTGAGATTATGACCATCCTGATAGTATTCCAGTTCGGCTCTTTCCGCAATTTCAAACACTACTACCTGTTCTTCATCAGGCAGCACATGAAAGATTCCTTCCCCAATGCCGTATCATACAACCGTTTCGTGGAGCTCGAGAGCCGCGTGTTCTTCCAGATGATGTTCTTCCTCAACCTCTCTGCCTTCGGTCGCTGTACAGGCATCAGCTTCGTTGACTCCACGATGGTGCCGGTCTGCCACAACCTCAGACGCTACGCCAATAAGGTGTTCAAGGGACTGGCTACCGACGGGAAGGGGACTATGGGGTGGTGTCATGGCTTCAAGCTGCATCTGGTCTGCAATGACAGAGGGGAGATCATCACATTCTGTTTCACCGGGGCCAACGTGGATGACAGGGATCCGAAGGTCTGGGCAGTCTTGGCCAAGGCGCTTTACGGAAAGCTCTTTGCCGACAGGGGATACATCTCGCCAAAACTCTTTGACATGCTTTTCGAGGACGGGGTACACTTGGTCACAGGCATCAGAGCCAATATGAAGAATAAGCTCATGCCCATGTGGGACAAGGTTATGCTGCGGAAAAGATGTATCATCGAGACCATTAACGACATGCTCAAGAATACAGCACAACTGGTACATTCCAGGCACAGGTCTGTTAACAACTTCATCATGAGTATGATTGCGGCACTGGCGGCATACTGCTTCTTCGACAACAAGCCACAGGCACTGCAGGGATATTACATTGAAAACACCAAGCAGCTTATGCTGTTTTAGAACTTCTTATCCCGAACTGGGGTAA
>CAJOLW010000036.1 GCA_905235525.1 uncultured Bacteroidaceae bacterium | reverse complement strand
AGTGAAAAATCTGACATGGCAAAGTACCTGAACAACTTTTTGTTGCTCAGGTACTTATAAAGATAGTTAAACTAAAGTGCTGCGGAAATTAGGTTGTTCTTAAACTCCAAAATATCTCCTGGCTGGCAATCCAAGGCCTTGCAGATGGCCTCCAGCGTGGAGAAGCGCACAGCCTTCGCCTTGCCCGTCTTCAGCACCGACAGGTTTGCCTGCGTGATGCCTATCTTTTCAGCCAGTTCACCCGACGAAATCTTGCGCCGAGCCATCATTACATCTAAATTCACGATAATCATATCTCAACTCCTAATTATCAATTATCAAATCGTCAACTCCTGTTCTTCTTTCATTGTCCGTCCAATCTTGAAAATCTGTCCCACTAACAGCATGCCGAAGGCAGAGTAGAGTAGGGCGATGTCAGGTTTCTCGAGGATGCTCAGATCATACGCCTCAAACTCAAACTCATGTACGTTGAGGAAATAGTTGTAGAGCGTGCTTACCCAGCCCAGCAGATACATGCCAAACACGGCCCAACCGCCCCAGGCCAATTGTGTCTCCATGCTTTCCTCAAAGAGGCGTCCTTTGTTCACCGAGATGACCAGTTTGATGAATGCTACCAAGAATACAATGATGAGGAAACACCCAATCAAACCGATGCCTTGCATCACTCTCATTCTGTTCTTGCCATTCTCAGGGAGAACAAGTGCATGCACTGTCATCATCGGCATCTTCTCACCTGTTTTCAGATTGACAATACTGTCACTAACATTCATAATACCTAACAGTAGTTCACCTTTGGGCATCATTTCCACAGGTGTCAATCTATTCATTTGATTTATGCCCCAAAATGGGTCACGATTCACCCCCGTCATGCGATCTTTTTCTGCCTGTTCCCATCCTATTTTTCCACCTTGGTACATCCAGTAGCCCGTCTCAAACATGGTCAAGCCGATACCAAACACGATAGCCGCGATCAGCAGTCCGCAATACAAGTTAAATTTCTTTTTCATAAGTTTTGTTGTTTTAGAGGTTATTATTCATGATGTATATATACTGATTTTATCGTTTTATTTATTTCTTTTATTGTTATTCGATAATTATTTTCGGTACAAAGGTAAAACATTTATTTATGACTTCCAAATGAAAACGAGAAAAATTTATCGAGAAACGATATTTATTTTATTAAAATAGAGAACTATGAACCTATATCCTCCTATTCTTGCCTTGTTTCCTCTCGACTGCTCTGTAACAGTCCCTCTTCGGTCTTCTCAGAAATGCAGTTCGAGAGTTTGGTGAGAAACATTTGGGGTGCATTCTGGCTATGGGTGTAGAAAAGGGGAAGGTGGGCGTGCTTGGGGAGCACAAGATGAGGACGAGATGACGTAAGCCGCAGACCCTCAATAGCGGGCACTAAGCGCGAAATATTATGCGCTGTAAGAACGAAATATTTCGTGCTGAGTGCGTGAAATAAGAGGCGCACGGTGCCGCCTTAAGGGGGTGAACTCTTTGCGTGAAGCGTGAATGTGGGTGCAACAGAAAAGCCAAGCGGAATACATCGTGTACTCTGCCCAACAGGGTGTCGATGTGTCCCACGTCGGCTGAGAGTTTTTATTGAAATATCTTAAAAAAAACCACGACGTAATCGATTCATCGAATACGTCGTGGTTGGTCAATCGGAGATATGTGTCTGCTATTGAGTGTGTGCTTACTTCGTGATGGGCTTATACTTTGGCACAAGTACTTTCATGAGTGCCCAGGCGATGAGGTAGGCAACAGCGCAGTAGCAGAATACAATCATGTAACCGGCAGGTTTGCCCGTCACGCCGAAGAACTGAAAGGCTTCTCCCTGCTGGTCGGCATAGGTGAAAAGGAGTCCGCTGCCCCAGTTGATGGCGAAAGAACATAGACCGCCAAACATAGTGCCGATGCCTGTGATGGATGCAATGGCTGACTTGGGGAACATATCACCGATGGTGGAGTAGAGATTGGCTGACCACGACTGGTGTCCTGCGCCTGCTAAACCGATGATGATGCAGGGCCACCACACAGAGGTGTCTGCTAATGGCTGTGCAAACATGGCGAAGATGGGGAAGAAGGCGAAGATGAGCATGGCTATCATACGGCCGGAATAAGGCTCCATTCCTTTTTTCTCCACGAAGAACTTAGGCAGATAGCCACCACCGATGCTGACCACGGTGACGATGAGGTAGAGCACGAAGATGAGTGCCTGTCCCATGGGGTCGGAAGATTTGTAGCCAAGTTCGGAGAAGTAGGCTGGTGCCCAGAAGAGGAAGAACCACCAAACGCCATCGGTGAGGAGTTTGCCCACGATGAATGCCCATGTCTGGCGGTAGGTGAAGCACTTGAGGAATGGAATCTCTAAGTTGTCGTTGGCTTGCACACGAGTGTGCGCAACAGCAACCTTTTCTTCAGCAGGTGCATTATTGTCCTGTTGAATGTAGGTAAGTTCTGCCTCGTTCACATGTTGGCTTTCGGAGGGCTTGTTGTAGAACACTGCCCATAGGATAGCCCAGACGAAGCCGATGGCACCGATGATGATGAATGCCATTTCCCAACCCATTTTCTCTGCCAGAATAGGAATGGTGAGTGGGGCAGCGAGTGCACCCACTGAGGCTCCTGCATTGAAAATAGAGGTGGCGAGGGCACGGTCTTTCTTTGGGAAATACTCGGCGGTCACCTTGATGGCGGCAGGGAAGTTGCCAGCCTCACCTGTAGCAAGCACGATGCGGCAGGCAAGGAAGAGCCACACGCTGATGGTGGAGATGGTCAGTGCCAGATCAGTGCCAGCCTTGACAGCACGCAGGGCTGCTTCGTTCTCAATGCCTGTCAGCGACATCGTGATGACACCGCAAGCAGCATGCAAACAGGCACCGATGGACCAAATGACGATGGCCCAGATGTAACCTTTCTTCGTTCCCATCCAGTCGATGAACTTTCCGGCAAAGAGGGAGATGAAGGCATAGAAAATGGAGAATGCGGCGGTGATGAAACCGTAGTCGGCATCGCTCCAATGGAAGTCGATGGCGATGAAGTCTTTCCATGTGAGGGAGAGTACCTGACGGTCCATGTAGTTGACCGTGGTGGCAAGGAAAAGCATCGCACAGATGATCCAACGATAGTTGGTCATTTTGTTGGTTGTTGTACTCATGTTTCTGGTTATTTTAATCTATTATCTATTGTCCATTAACTTTCTCCTCTACTCTCCACAATTTCCACGCCTGCTCCTTGACAGTCGGCACCCATAGGAGGGTTCTCTTTCAGCAGACGAATGCGGACGGATTGTGCCTTGGGGTATTCATCGAGGATGGCTTTGGCTATACGACCTGCCACATGCTCAACGAGGAAGGAGGGTTTTTCCATTTCGCGCTTGATGGTTTCATAGATGTCGGCATAACTGATGGTGGCATGCAGGAAATCTGTCTGAATGGCTACAGACATGTCGCATTCCACTTCGCAGTCGATGGTGAAGTAGGCACCCACCTTACGCTCTTGTTCCATCACTCCATGATAAGCATGGAGACGCAGTCCCTTGAGGATAATTTTATTCAGCATTGTGGTTTTCATCTTTGGATGCTGGTTCGTCAATAAAATCTTCATCGCCATTGGTGTATTTCTTCAATGCCCGTGCTACACCATTTGCCCACGTGTTGATATTCTCATTTTCAAGTTGCAGAGAAGTAACCAATTTGATGACATTAGTAAGGGGCATCCTGTAGCGGAGGACGCCACTAATGAGTTTGGCGTAATTCCAGTATTCCTTATTGAATCGTTCTGAGAGTCCTTCCACTGTGGTCTTGTACCCACGGCGGTTAACGAAAGTGAAGTCATAGCGCTTGGTGCCGTCTTCGTCAATGTGTTTGATGATGTGCCCTTTCGTGACGGTCTTGGGCAGTGCGATGCCGTCTTCATCGTCAAGGACTCCTGTGAAAATTTCGTAAGGATAGCCATCAAGCAGTCCGACGAAGGCAACCCACTTCTCTTTCTTGTTTTGGAACTTGACCACATCGCATTCAAGACTGACGGGACGTTTCTCCGTAATTTCAAACTGGGGACGGAAGGAGTATATTTCGTTGTCAAGCAACGACTGTAGTTCCTCGCGCTCTTTGCTCACTTCACCCTTGGAGTTGTATGGTTTTAACGCTTTTTTTAGTTTCTTCTCACCAAACTCTGTCAAAGTGTTCAGGATGGTGGTTGATAAAGATTGTACAGGTGACATGTTAGATTGTTTACAATTTGAGGATTTGCAATCAAACGTTTTAGGGACGTAAGATTGTTAACTAATGGCAAAAATACGGGGATTTTGCGACATAACAAAATAAATGTGGGAGGAAATGCTTATCTTTGCATAATTGTAAATCGCAAATCGTTAAAATGTAAGTATTTTATGGCATCATTTTGCAATAGACGGACTATCCGTAAGTATAAGCAGGAGGATATTCCTGCGGAGAAATTGGATGCGCTGCTCTTTCAGGCATCGAGGGCTGCCACGATGGGAAACATGCAGTTGTATAGTGTAGTTGTAACACGTTCGGAAGATATGAAGGAAAAACTGTCTCCTCTTCATTTTGGACAACCGATGGTGAAGGGGGCTCCTGTGATGCTTACCTTCTGTGCAGACTTTAACCGTTTCACTCGTTGGTGTGAGCAGCGCAATGCTGATGCGGGTTATGGCAATTTCCTTTCTTTCTTGAATGCTGCAAGCGATACATTATTGTATGTGCAGGCTTTCTGCACTTTGGCAGAGGATGCGGGTTACGGCACTTGCTATTTGGGCACCACGCTCTATAATCCGCAGGGCATCATTGATTTGTTGAAACTGCCGAAATTGACATTCCCGATTGCTACTATTACGATTGGGGTGCCTGACGAGAATCCTGAACAACCTGACCGTTTACCACATTTGGCATATATCCATGAGGAAACGTATCAAAATTATGAGCCTAATCAACTGGATATTATCTATTTCTTCAAAGAACAATTGGAGGAAAATAAGAAGTTCGTGGAAATTAACAAGAAGGAAAATCTGGCGCAAGTTTTCACCGACTGCCGTTACACCAGGAAGGACAATGAGATTATGTCGGAGGGATTGCTGAAGGCACTGAAGAATCAGGGATTCCTATGAGAGATGGAAAGGGAAGAAAGGGAAGAAACGAAAAAGGAGAGGACTCACCACGAGCCCTCTCCTCTCATTAAACATAAGTTATCTATAGGAATTGGTTAGTATGTTCTTTAGTATGATATTTTGTTAATGTGATGCTTTGAGTGTTTCCATCAGTTCTTCGACGTCTAGACGAACTCTTTCATCAACCTCCATCATGTCTTTTATTTGCTTTAGTGCATGGATGACGGTAGCATGGTTGCGATTGCCAATGTGAATGCCTATTTGTACGTGTGATTTGTCTGTCAACTGAGATGATAAATACATTGCCACTTGGCGTGCATATGCTACTTGTTGGGTGCGTGCACGTGAATCAAGTTGGCTGATTTTTAAATTGAAGTGGTCACATACTGATTGCTTCACATCATCGATGGTGAGTTCTCTGCTGTGTTTCTCCACAAATCGTGGCATGATTTTTCGTACCAGTGCCATGTTGATGCCACAGTTGTATACAACAGAGTATGCCATGAGTGAGTTGATGAATCCTTCGAGATCACGCACACTGTCATCAATGTTGTCGGAAATGAATTTGAGCACGTTTGCAGGAATATTCAACCCTTCTTTTTCCACTTTGGCAGAAAGAATGTTGAGACGTAAGTTTTGAGTAGGCTTCTCGATTTCCGCCTGCATACCCCACTTGAAACGAGTGAGCAGTCGGTCTTCCAAATCTTGAATAGCGATGGGAGGACGGTCTGCTGATAGGATAATCTGCTTGTTGTTGCGTTGAAGGTGATTAAAGATGTGGAAGAATGTGTTTTGGGTCGCTCCCTTACCTGAGAGTTCCTGTACATCATCAAGAATCAGCGTGTCAATCGTTTGGTAAAATCGAATGAATTCATTGACTTTGTTTTGGCGTACAGCATCGGTGTACTGTACGGTGAAAAGGTGCGCAGAGAGATAGAGTACACGCATTTGTGGGTGTTGCTCTTTGATGCGCAGGCCAATTGCGTTGATGAGATGGGTCTTTCCACATCCTGATGGGCCATATACGAAGAAGGGATTGAAGGTCTTGGCTGGATTGTTGGCAATGGATTCACCTACTGAACGTGCCAAGCGGTTGCTCTCACCCTCGATATAGTTCTCAAACTTGTAATCGGCAATCAGTTGAGAATCGAGATCCTGCACCTGTGGCGCAGTCACATCGCCAGGAGTTTTTCGAGCATCTTCGCGTGAAGGACCGTTGGTCACTTTTTGCGACATGTCTGCCACTTCCCTCACTTCGCCACCTCGTTTGGAGTTCACCACCTTTACATTATAATATAATTTGTGGATGCTGTTACCAAACACACGCTTAAAGGTAGATGCCATAAGTGGCAAGAAATTGTCTTCCAAAAGTTTCTTTACGAATTCGCTGGGCACATCAAGTATCAGTTTGCCATTCTCGAAGCTGTATAACTCCACGAAGGCAAATGATGCTGCGAATTGCTCGGGGGAGATGTTGTCACGAATGATGTCAAGACATCTCTCCCACAAGAGTTTTGGATTTTGTTCTGTTTCTACCATTTTAGCTTTGGCGCTTATCAATTGTTTGACAATGCAAAGTTCGTCTTTTTTTTTGAGACAACAAAATTTAGTTTTTTGTTTGTTTTTATCCGAGAAATAAAAAGTGCTTCATTTCAGCCATTTACGTTTGTTAAGTTCATGGCGGTCTTGATTTGTGTTACTTTTTTCTTATTGATTGATTATTAGATTGTTGAATAAATGTTTTATGCGTGAAACAATCCTTGTACAATATTTTTTTTGTGCTTCTAATTCGTTGTTTTTTATGAGTTTCCTACTCTTTGAAAAATACTTGTTAAAAAGAAAAGTGCTGTTTGAATTAAATTCAAATAATGTGCTCTTCTTGTATTTTTTTGTTACAGTCATTTATCTTTCTTTCCGAACAGAGAGAAGTGAACATATCGCTTGGGATGTAGTCTGAAATCTTCAAGCAATTTTGCTGAGTTCTGTAAGGTCGAATCAAGATGCAGTGCTATGGAGTTGTCATTCATTAGCATACCAAGGGAATTCTCTTTGCTATTCATGGCAGTGTTCATCTTGAATGTCATATCTTGCAAACCATTCATTGTGGCATCTGCCTTCTGTGCCATATCTATCTGATTGAGATTGTTGGTGGTTGTTTCCAAATTGTTGAAGATGGTATTTGTTTTTGCCATGAGTTGAGGAACATCGTTGCCAAGCAGCCCATTTATTCTTGTAGTGGTAGTGCGCAGGTCTGCAGATACGGCTTCCATGTTGTGAAGTGACGTGGTGATGGCAGGATCATTTGACAGCGTGTTGAGTGCGTTCAATATGGAATCCACTTTGGGGAACATGGCCTCAACCTGGGGCAACATCTTGCCGGCTTCTGTCATGAGATCCACAAGGGGCTCTCCTTGAATGGTGTCGCCAGGATGGAGAACTGCGTTGGAGTTGGGTCCAAGTTTCAGGTTCATCATAGCACTTCCCAGCATTTCTTTGGTCATATAAACGCTGGTGCCTTGTGGAATCTGAAATTTGGGGTCAATGGTGATTTCGACTGTGAGGTCCTGGCGATCGGGATTGAATGTGATGGCTTTCACGGTGCCCACTTTCAGTCCATTGGCGCGCACATCGGATGCGGTCGGCATGCCTTGAATGTCGGCGATTTCTACAAAGTAGGAGACTTCGTCGTTGAAGAGTTTGAGACCCTTGAGGAAGATGATGCCTACATATACGATGATGGCAGAAAGGACTGCCACTAAGGCGATTTTAATTTCTTTGCTGATTTTCATATTGTTATTCTTCAAATGTCACGATGAATGCTTGTGGAAATTTATCGAGGATGGACTGACGTAGTTTTTTTGCTTCGTCCATCGTGGTTGCAGAGCCGTAGGTATAGGTGTAGCGTCCGTTCTTTTCGTGCATCTCGCACTGCAAACCTTTGAACTGCTTGTCGTTGCTCTTCAGTTTTGCGCTACCTGCGAGCACCTGAACTTTATAGACGGTCTTTTTCCCGCCAACAGGATTGCTGTTGTTGGTTGGTGCCGTGGAAGAAGATGTTGCGGTTGTTTCTGATGTTGTTTCTGCTTCTTCTGTTGTGGGTTCGGTGACTGGTGCAGGAGTGGCTTTTTCCAGTTCTGATTCCTTACCAGTTTTCTGTGCCTTGTATTTCACGATAGCGTTGTAGATGCTCTTCGCCATTGTTTGTCGTCCGGATGTTGACATGAGGAACTGTTCTTCAGATGGGGTAGAGATGTAACCTACTTCGAGTAGTACACTGGGCATGTAGGTGAGGCGAAGTACTGCTAAGTTTGCTTGCAATACTCCCATGTCTGTTCTACCGGCTGTGTGCACCATTTCGTTCTGCACCATTTTTGCAAAATTCACACTCTCCTTCATATCGTGGTCTTGCATCAGTTCGAACATGATGTTGCTTTCGGGCGATGGGTTATAGTTGTATTTTTTTGCCGCAGAGCCCTCGAGGGCAATAACGGAGTTTTCCCTTTTCTCCACAGCCAGATTTGTTGATGCGGTGCGTAAGGTGAGGGTATAGGATTGCACGCCTGTTGCTTTTCGTGCATTTTGGGGTAATGCATTGGTGTGAATGCTCACAAAGAGGTCGGCTTTTGCTTTATTGGCAATTTCTGCCCGTCGTCCCAATTCGATGAATACATCGGTGCTTCTTGTGTATATCAATTTTACATCTGGGCAGTTTGCCTTCAGCAACCGTCCTACTTCAAGCGTAATGCCTAAATTGATGTCTTTTTCGCGGTTTGTTGACTTTGAACCAATTGCACCAGGATCTTTTCCTCCGTGTCCAGCATCGAGCACCACTACAAATTGTCCGCCGTCGGTCATTGCAATGGCTGGCATACAGAAAAGCAGTGCTCCAATATATATATAAATGTGTAATAGTCTTCTCATATCAATTTGAAATCGTTGCAAAGTTACAAAAAACCAATAAAAAAACATATGAAACGAAGAAAAGAATACCATTTCTGGTATTCTTTTCTGGCTTGTAGAACTAATATTTGATTTATAATCTTTTTCTTGAACTCTTTTTACACTATAATGCTATGTGACATTTGAGTCCAGCCATCAGCCATACACCAGGCTGTTCAATGTTGGCGAAATCATAATAACGATGGGCTGTGAGGTTATTTGCCTGCACATAGAGTGAATAGTGGGACTCGGTCCACTGCATTTTCAAGTCGAGTGTCCCATAGGTACCATAACTCTGACGCTCTCCCGTTTTGGCATTGTCGAATTCACCTTCGCGATTTTTGAGTGTGAAGTCCCACTGTGCCGTAAGTTTGCTGGCAATGCGGTGATGGAACGAAGCAACGAACTTGTGACGGAGAAAGGTCATGCGTGAGGCATAGTTTGCTGCTTGTTCGGTGTTGACACGATATTTGTAATTGTAGCAGTAACTGAGGGTGAGCCGTTGAGGAATGGATTTATCTCCACACAGGTGGGCAAAGTCGAAGCCAGCCAATACTTCTGCACCGATGTTGTCTATATCGCTGTTGGCGGTGGTGTAGATGGTTGCATCTTGGTATTTCACCCAGTCTATCATGTCGGTTCCCTTGCGGTAGAATCCTTTAGCCTGCACCTTGAAGAAATTTCCAGTATAACTGGCTCCTACGTGCCAATCTGTGCTCTTCTCGGGTTTCAGTTGAGAGTTACCTTTAATCCCAGGACCATTATAATAAAGGTCTGTATATGTGGGTGTTCTAAGGCTTTGATTAAAGGATGCATAGAACTTCCATCGGTCAGCAGGTCTCCATGAGACGTCAATGCCTGGGTAGAGTTTCATGTCGCCATCTATGGAGGTGTTGTGGTTGGCAAGCACACCAAGCGAGAGAGTCAGATGATCGAAGAGGATGTCGTGTTCGAGATAAACCCCTACATTGCTGCGTCCATCCTTATATTTGTAATACTCATCCCATCCTGGCACCTTGTATTTGTGTTGGTCGGCTTCAGGAATCTCCTTACCCAAACGGGTGGAGAGGATGTTCTCACGGCGGAATTCCACACCGACGGCTGTCTTGCCCAATGTCCATGTGGTATAGGCATTAAGGTTGGCACCATAGACATTGGTCTGGTGAAAATTCTGGTAGGCTGCGGGATTGGCACGCCACCACACATAGTGGTCGAGAGAGCGATTCCAATACACTTGCACAGGCACATGGATTCTGCCTTTGTATTCTGCTTGTGCAGCAATGAGGTAGCGTCGGTCTTGCTCATACTGTGAATCAGAGCCAGTGCCATAGAAGGTGTTGGCACCATAGTTCATGGTACTCAGTCCGGCATGTAGAGTAGCGTCGAAGAACCGGCTCTCGTACTTGCCATTCCAATAGGCATTGCCCTTATTGAAGTCATCATTATAGGTTCCTCCATCGCTTCGGGCATATCCTCCACTGATGCGATTGTTAAAGTGGTTGGTTTTCAGAGATACATGGGCGTTGACTCCCAGTGTGCCATAGGAACCACCTTGCAGATGGGCACCTACACTGCTTTCCTTTTCAGTGCGTGTCACAATGTTGATGGCACCGGCAAATGCTTGGCTGCCATATACACGGCTGGCTCCACCCTCAATCACTTCAATGCGTTCGATGTCATCCACGTTTACGGGGAAATCGGCTGCCAGATGTCCCGTATGGGGATTGCTGATGTTGATGCCATTGAGCAGAATCGTCAGTTGGTCTTCTGTGCCACCATTCACACCTATATCAGTCTGGATGCCAAAGCCTCCGCGCTGGCGTACATCAACTCCTGCTGCAAGTTTAAGCAGATCGTTGACGGAATTGGCGCTGGATGCCTCTATTTCCTTTCGGTTAATTACTTGCACGAGACGGACGGCTTTATCGGCAGGCAGTGGTGCACGAGTGCCCACTACTTCCGTTTCAATTAAATTCATTTCGTATGCTGTCTTGTTCTCTTGCGCTTTCAGTGCAGTTACAGCCACCCACATGGCTGCAATCGTCAAAAATAGTTTTCTCATTGTTTTCTTGTGGTTAAAAGAATTTTCCAATCATTTCAATCTTCTCACTTCGGCTGATACCACCAGGATTCGTACCTGGCCAGCCTTCGGGCACACTCATATTCCACTGCCGATAGTAATCTTTCCAGAAGGACGTGACGTTGCCGCTCTTGTCGTGGAAGGACATGGGCATTTGAGGAAAGATTTCTTTCCCTTCAGTGTCAAAATACGAAAAGTGGATGAGTTCGCTGCAATAGAGTGCCGAATCGCTTGGCATGTATTGATAATCGTAAGGTCTGCCAAGATAAGTTTTTGCCTTCTCTACCGATGCAGCGACATTGGACGTGTCCTTGAGTCTGCCAAGCAATACCATCGGATTGCCTGTAGAGGTGTGGTCACAATGGTCAAAGAAGGCTTTGATTGGATGAAGCCACACGCCGTGTTCGCCTGAGGCTTCGAGCGCGTATGTGCCAGATGGCTCTTTACATACGATGGCTACATGAGAAACTCGCTGAAGGTCTATACCTTCAGTTACTGTAACGATGGCTTGCGCAATGCCATCACGTGAGGGACTTGCCACACAAAAGAGCAAATCACCATGCTGAAGCGCTGTGAGGTCAAGCAGGCTGTCTTCTCCACCAGAAGAAGATGCGCCAGCACTGTCGGTCAATTCCTCTGATGTCGGATGTTGGCTCATTGCCATCATTGCCGCCGACGAATTGGGACAAGCAACAGCCAGGGTGGCAACGCTGAGCACGCTGATGCGAATCTCCCTCTTCAAACTGAGGAAGATGGCATCGCCGTGGCGTGAGAAGTGGTGCCACCTAATTGCCTCGGGCTTCTTAGTTGTTGTTGTGTTCATTCTTTTTTTGATTGTTGATTTATTAGTTCTAAAAGCCTATTGTCGTTTGAGGTTTCTTTCTGCATCCATGCGAAGGAAAATGAAGAGGAGTAATGTGAATCCCCATAGGGAAGAACCTCCGTAACTGAAAAAGGGGAGGGGAATGCCGATGACTGGAGTCAAGCCGAGCACCATACCCACATTGATGAACAGATGAAAAAGGAAGATGCACAGCACACAATAGCCATACACTCGTCCCATCGTGTCGGTTTGTCGTTCTGCCAATGCGATGAGTCGCCATATGAAAAGCAGATAGACAATGAGCACGCCCGCTGAACCGATAAAACCTTCCTCTTCACCCACCGTACAGAAAATGAAGTCTGTGTGCTGTTCAGGTACATAGCGCAATTTGGTTTGTGTGCCGTTTAGGAAGCCTTTTCCTAACAAGCCACCAGAGCCTATGGCTATCTTTGCCTGATTGACATTGTAACCTGCACCACGTGGGTCATCCTTCATGCCCAGCAGCACTTCGATACGTACACGTTGGTGGTTGTCGAGGTGCTCAAAGAGTGAGTCTGTGATGTAAAAAAAGGATGTTGATATGATGGCGAAAAAGGCAATCAGACCGTATCGAATCAATTGAGTATAGACCGCCAGTCCTATGATATAACCAATCATCAGAATGCAGAGTCCAAGCATGATATAGCAGACATCGAAGGGAATGACAAAGGTGGAGAACAGCATACCCAAGAGTGTCCCTCCGAAACATATGTACGAGATGATTTTTACCGCTTTCAGATTTTTGCAATACACCCATATCATTCCAATCGTGAAAATCATGGTCAGTAACAGGACTGTGAATTCACCAATGGATACGGGCATATCAGCAATATAGTCCTCACAGAACTTCATGCCCACCACAAAATACACCACGCAAGCAAATCCGCTGAACAGTAAGGAACCTGTCATGCCTTCTCGATAAAGCATAAGGAAAAAGGCACAATAAACGAGGGCTGAGCCTGTTTCCCTTTGGGCGATGATAAGTAACATTGGAAAAAGAATCAATGCGATGGCAATCCCAATGTCTTTCGTCTTTCGAATGCTGAATCCGTATTTGTCCATGAACTTCCCAAGTGCCAATGCTACAGCAAACTTGGCAAATTCAGCCGGTTGTATCTTGACAGACGAACCGATGGGCAACCAGGAACGAGAACCTTTTGTATCGGGAGCAATGAAGATGGTAACAATCAACAGTAGCATCATTGCTACATAGATGACATAAGCGGCTGTGTCATAAAAACGTTTTTCTATAAGCATCAGCACTGCAGCCAACACCAACGATGTGCCTCCCCAGACAATTTGCTTGCCCGAATTGGTCTCCCAACTGAAAAGGTTTGGATTATTGAAATCGTAGCAAGCACCACACACGCTGAACCATCCCCACACAATGAGTATCACGTAGAGCAGGATGGTTATCCAGTCGATGCTGAGGAATATGCCTTTGTTGCTTTGTTCTTGTTCTATCATTGCCGCTGTTTATCTTTCTCTTGTTCCATAATCAATGTGCCTGTTTTGGAATGATGCTGCTTTTGCCTCGCTGCCAGCCGAGAGTTTGCCATTGATGAATTGTTCCATCATCAATGCACCGATGGGTACTCCGTATGTGGCTCCGAAACCACCGTTTTCCACATAGACAGCAATGGCGATTTGGGGGTTGTCTTTTGGGGCGAACCCCATAAATGCGGAGTGGTCTTTTCCTCGGTTCTGGGCTGTCCCCGTCTTGCCACACACTTCATACATGGAGGTGTTGGCACTGCGACAAGTTCCACCGATTACGGCTTTGCGCATACCTTCTACCACCATGTTATAGTATTGCTTGTCCACTTTTGTCTTGTGCTTCACCTTGAGGCTGTCGGCTATGTGCCCACCATCGATGTGCTTGACGATGTGAGGAGTGATGTAGTAACCGCGATTGGCAATAGTGGCTCCAAGATTGGCTATCTGGAGTGGAGTGAGTGTCACCTCGCCTTGACCGATGGCAATTGAGATGACACCAAGCGCATTCCATTGTCCCAGTCGTCGGTCATAGTAATCTGCATTGGGTATCATGCCACGCACCTCTCCTGGGAGGTCAACACCCAGTTTGTATCCGAAGCCCATCGACACCATATAGTCTTTCCATGTGGTCATTGCTTCTTGGATGTTCTTATATTTCGTGCGGTTGTTCAGCATGTGGTAGAGTCCCCAACAGAAGTATCCGTTACATGAAGTGGCGATGGCGGGAATGAGAGGAAGGGGCGAGCCGTGTCCGTGGCAACCTACCCGCATGCCTTTGGTGACAAAACCTCGATAACAGGGATATGCTGTGGAGGAAGTAATGATGCCTTCCTGAAGGAAAGTCAGTCCTTGTGATGTCTTGAATGTGGAGCCGGGAGGATAGGTTCCGGCGATGGCACGGTTAAGCATGGGTTTCATCGGATTGCGTTGCATCTCCATCATCTGTGCACCTCGTTGTTTGCCCTCCATGCGGTGGGGGTTGTAACTGGGAGCACTGACCATGCAAAGTATTTCTCCAGTTTTTGGCTCGATGGCAACGATGGCTCCCATCTTTCCTTCCATTAGACGTTCACCAAGTGCTTGCAACTTGGCGTCGATGGAGAGAGTTAGGTTCTTTCCTGGTATGGGTTTTCGGTCTAACGCCCCATTGCGGTAGTGCCCTTGAATGCGCCCACGTGCATCACGCAATAAAACTTGTACGCCTTTCACTCCTCGCAGTTCTGGTTCATAACTGCGTTCCACGCCTTGTTTGCCAATATAATCGCCTGGGGCGTAATAATCATCGTTATCCACCTCCTTCTGTGACACTTCTGCAACATCACCAAGAATGTGAGCGCAGTTGTCGGTCGCATAACGCCGAATGGTGCGTTCACGGATGTAGAAACCATGAAAACGGAATAATTTTTCTTGGAACACGCCATACTCTTCTGCTGTAATTTGTGGCATGAAGAGTTGTTGCGTATATGTAGAATACCCCGGATTTTTATTGATGTCTTTTATGGCGGCCATACGTTCATCAAACTGTTTACGAGTGATGCCAATCGTTTGGCAGAAGTCAAGTGTGTCGAGATTTTTTAGTTCTCGCATGATGACCATGATGTCATAGGCAGGCTGGTTGAATACAAGTAATTCGCCGTTGCGGTCATAGATGACGCCACGTGCAGGAAAAATTACATTGTTGAAAAATGCATTGTCGTCTGCGCGGGTCTTGTACTCTTCATTGGAAAGTTGCAGAAAAGCCAAACGGATGATATAGCAGAGAACAATTACTAATGCTATACCAGCAAGAACAAACTTACGATATTCGTAAATGTGGCTTTTCATATTTATTTTATGTATGATGTACTGTGTTCCGTTGAGTCCGTACAATCAATTCAATAAGGATGATAATGAAGGTGGTAAACACGGAGCCTCCTACGATAGAGATTGCAGTCAATTGCCAGTCCATTAAAGTGAATGCATCTAACAAATAGAAACATCCGTGCAGTACAAACATGAGCAAGAATACATAAAGGATATAGTTGCCGAAGCCTAATGTTGCTATAGAAGGAGTGATGTCTTCTGCAGAATCGCGAGGTGCCATCATGTTGAGCAATTTCGGTTGGATCATGGCAATCATTGTACACGATGCGGCACCCATTCCAGCCGTATTGCTGAAAATGTCAAAAAGCAAACTAATGATAAATCCCCATATCAATATTTCTGTACGCGATGTGTTACGTTGGAAACAAACAACCATGTAGCCTATCACAAGAGGGGTGATATAGCCCAGCAGGTGGATGTGATTAAACACCAATACCTGTAAGAGCAGCATGGTCAAGAGTCTGCCCATTCGTATAAGAATTACTGAATTCATCTGACAGTATCGGTATTTGTTTTATTATCTTCCGTTGCTAATGAGGGGGCAGATGCGGAATGTCTCATTTCCAGTTGTTGTTTAATTCTGTTCATTTCCTGTTGCTCTTTTTGTGCTCTTTCTTCATCCGCTTTTCTCTGTTGCTCCTCCAATTTCTTTTCCTTCTCTAGTTTGTTCAGCACGCTGTCTTTCTGTGTCGGATCTTCAGCCATTTGCTCAAGCAAACGGCGCTCGGGAGCATGGTAATTGGTGATGACGGATACCTCGCGTAGGGTGGAAAAGTTGACAAATAGTCTTACACGAAGGAAATAGGACATGCCGTCTGGAGAATCACCGATATGTTGTACAACTCCAATGGGGAGTCCAGGCGGAAATATATCTGAATACCCATTCGTCTCAACGATTTCATTTTCTTTTACCTGCGCATGTCGTGGCACATTTGTAACATATGCAATGTTTGCATAACCACGTTGCCAAATGAGTGAACCAAAATACTCGGAATCGCGTAACCGACAACTGATTTTGCTATTCACATTGAGGAGAGGCATGACAATACTGTAATGGCGGCTGGTCATGTATACAATTCCAATTACACCACGAGAACAAATGACTCCCATTTCTGGTCGAATGCCATCAATTTCACCCTTATTGATTGTAATGAGATTATTGGCTTTGTGTATAGTCATGTTGATAACTTGTGCCGAAACGACATCATACTTTGAAGGTAATGCAGGCATACGTTTTGTGCTGTCCTGCTGTATAGCCTCTAATTGCTGACGCATCTCATATACCTCTTCGCGGAGTTGCTCGTTAGTTTTCTCCAAATCTTGATTGACCTCTTGCAAATGGAGGTATGACGTAATGCTACTAATGACGTTGTAGGTAGTTCCTACCACGTCATTAGCAGTTGTAAATAACACACTTTTTTGATATCCATTGTAACTGAAAAGAAAGGCTAGGCTTATTACTTCCAGCAACAGGAATACAAACCAGTGTTTGTTATGTATGATTAAGTCAATCAGTGCACGCATGATGTGCGTTTATCTCATCAGGAATTGGAAATTGTTGACATTTTTCAATGCGATACCAGTACCCTTTGCCACAGAGTGCAACGGATCGTCGTCCACATGGAATGGTATCTGAATTTTGTCACTCAGACGCTTATCAAGACCACGAAGTAATGCGCCACCACCTGTCAGCCAGATACCATTCTTCACGATGTCGGCATACAACTCTGGTGGAGTGGCTTCCAATGCCTGAAGCACTGCTGTCTCAATTTTTGCAATTGTTTTGTCAATGCAGTGGGCGATTTCTTGATAGCATACGGCAATCTCAAGAGGCAGTGCGGTGATTCGGTTAGGACCATGCACAACAAAATCTTCAGGAGCCTCATCACCAAGATCTGTCAGGGCTGAGCCGACATTAATCTTGATGCGTTCAGCCATGCGTTCCGAAACCTTGACGTTATGCTGGCGTGCCATATATTCTTGAATGTCAGCCGTCAACTCATCACCTGCAACACGAATAGAGTTGTTACTAACAATGCCACCTAATGAAATGACTGCAATTTCAGTGGAACCTCCACCAATATCGACAATCATTTGACCCTCTGGAGCCTCGACGTCAATACCACAACCGATTGCTGCAGCCATTGGTTCGAAAATCAGATAGACATCACGTCCCCCAGAATGCTCAGCACTGTCACGTACAGCACGAAGTTCCACTTCTGTTGAGCCAGAAGGAACACCAATCACCATACGGAGTGATGGTGTGAAGAGGTGATGTCCGGTCTTTACCATTCTGATGAGTCCGCGCATCATCTGCTCACATGCATAGAAGTCTGCAATCACACCGTCACGTAGTGGACGACAGGTGCGGATGCCTTCATGCTCTTTGCCATACATCATCTTTGCCTTGTGACCGACTGCAATCATTTTGTTGTTTTTCTTGTCGAGAGCAACAACCGAAGGCTCGTCCACTACCACCTTGCCGTTGACGGTAATGATGGTGTTAGCGGTACCGAGGTCCATTGCTATTTCTTGAGTCAAAGAAAAAAATCCCATAATCTTACTCTTTTATTGTGCGAAATATGCGTGAATGGCTGTGTCGTAATGGCTTGAGGTGGCGAAAGCACGTTCTGCAAATTGCTTACGCTGTGCCTTTGTGGTTTCCGCACCTTGTGCCTTGACAATGTCGAGCAGAGGCTTGTACTCTGCTTTGCTGGGAACAATGACTACATCATTGAAGTTTTTGGCTGCTGCACGAATCAACGAGATGCCACCAATGTCAATCTTTTCAATAATGGTGGGTTCGTCATTGGTGGATGCCACGGTTTCCTCAAATGGATAGAGGTCAACAATGACAAGGTCTATTTCTGGGATTTCATATTTTGCCATTTCTTGTTGGTCGCTTTCCAATTCGCGACGTCCGAGAATTCCACCAAACACTTTAGGGTGAAGTGTCTTTACTCGACCTCCCAAGATGGATGGATATGTAGTCAAGTCCTCCACTTTTTGGCAGGAATAGCCAAGACTTTCTATGAATGCTTGTGTTCCTCCTGTTGAAAGGAATTTTACTCCGTTTTTGTTCAGTTCTGCGAGCAACTCGTCTAATCCATCCTTGTGGAACACTGATACGAGTGCGGTCTTGATTTTCTTTACGTCAGCCATTTGTCCTAAATTTGATGATTGTAAACTTGTGATTGATTATGTAGTGTATAAGCATTTTAGCCAATTCATATTCTCTCTTCATGAAACTGTTTGTGTGCGCACACAACAATCTATAGACTTTTTGCCTTACAAAATGCAAAGTTAGGGATTTCTTTCGACACGTGACTAAAGAAATCAATTTTTTTAAACCTTTCTATGGATTTTTCTTGCCAGAAAGAAAACTTTCCATTAATTTTGAACCCGCAAACATCAAAACCGTATTATTATGCGACAAATTACTCTACTATTTTTCATTCTTTTTTCATCAATACTCAAGGCTCAATTTTTCTTTGATTATTCACCTCGTCAACAAATGGAACAAAGGAAGGAGAGGGTAACTCCTCCTTTGTTTAAAGGTGGGGAAGAGGGTGTAAAGTCTTTTCTTCTGAAAAACTTCAATCAGCCTAAAATTCGTGAAAAAGTGGACGGAAGAATTGTTGTCGCTGTAATTGTCAATTCCAAGGGGAATGTCGAGAACACACAAGTGGTTCGTTCGTTAACAAAGAGTCTTGATACAGAAGCAATTAAAGTGTGCCGTAAGATGAAATTCAAACCTGCCACATCTGGAAAAAAGAAGGTGAGAGGTCGTGTTGACATCACCTTCCCTATTCGAAACGGAAGGCTTTCGTTTTTGAACCTTCCTACGGTGGATGTTTGATTTAGACTATCTGGGGTTATTTTACTCCTACCAAAAGACTGTTGCTTGTGTAAGTCTTTCCTGCATAATCCGTGTTTAAATCGATGCCCAATGTTTCAATGCCACGTGTACGTTTGCAATGTATTCGTCCTGTATAGCGAATCTTTTGCCCGGGTTGCAATGTAGTGGTCAGTGAAGGGGAAAGGCTGAATGCCTTCGGATCATTCACATTTAGAGAAATCACAATGTCGCGTAGGATAGAGTTGGAGGTGTTGGTAATGAAGCATTCCACCTCAATTGTTTCGTCCTTGGAAATATAGCCGTCGCCATCTGCATCCATATAAGAGAGTTCGGAAATGCTTAACACGGACGATGTAACAGTTCCGTTGTATGCGCCATTGCCTATCTGATAGTTTGAGTACTCCTGTGTGTGTGTACCTTGATATCCGCCACTTGTCTGATAGCCAACATTGTTATCGTAGTATCCATTGTTGTTGGCTGATGTGTTATTCTCAGCACGTTCTTCATATCTGCGTGCTTCAGCACGTTCTTGTTCCTCAATTTGTGATGTGATTCCAACACCTAAAATAGCACCGACTCCCATGCCGATAAGACTTCCAAGAGCCGCACTTTCACCGCGGAAAGGACCATGACCTGCCAAAACGCCCACAGCACCTCCAACATGGCTACCAATCATGGCACCAGTCACTCCACCTGCTGCTTGATATGAACTGGTACAACTGCTTGTGAGTAAAATTGTGGCTAACGTCAAACCTGTGATTTGATTCTTTTTCATTGCTTTTCGTTTTAGTTGATTTTTAACTTTCGTTTTCTTTGTCTGGTCTCTTTTCTGCTATATAGTCGTCAATCAATTTCCTGGCTATTGACATTTTGTCTGGAATGGGAGGAAGTTTCTTACGGTTGAACCACCCCGCATTGCTCAGTTCTTCCTCTTGTACATGCAACTCACCGCCCAGATAGTCGGCTGTGAAACCAATCATGATGCCACATGGATAGGGCCATGGCTGACTTCCAAAGTATCGTAAATTTGTTATTTCCAGTCCGACTTCTTCAGCAACTTCTCGTCTCACGCACTGCTCCAACGTTTCGCCTGTTTCTACAAATCCTGCTACTAATCCATACATCTCACTTCTTCTGAAGTTTCTGGAATGAACCAGTAGAATGTCATCACCGCGCCTGATTCTTACGATGATGGCGGGACTGACTTGTGGCCACACTTCCTTACCGCAGTTTGTACATCGCTTGCTGATAGTAGTGGCACGTTTCATGGGGGCACCACACACACCACAGTATTTTGTATTCGAGTCCCAATAGAGCAATTCAGATGCTTTGCCTGCTGTATCGTAGAATTGTCTTGGGAGTAATCCCCACGATTCCCTAAGCCCGACTGTCACTAGCCCTTTCAGGTCTGCAGGAGGTGTGTTCAAACAATAGGCCATACAAGGCACATTTTCAATGGGTGGCAACTCTTGTAGGGGAGTCCATTCCTTTATCAGAAGTGGTGGATCAATTGTACATGGCAATTGATAACCGTTGTCATCATGTTTAAGCAACAAAGAATTGCCTATAAATATAAACCAATAAGTTGCTTTCCCTTCCATGTCCTTGTTTTACAAATTTGCGCCAAAATTACTCATAATTTGCGACATGAATGCCATTTTTTGTCTTTAAAATCATTAAAAAAGTTAAGACTTTTGAGAATAGTTGCGAATTAGAACGAAAAAGACTACATTTGTACTCAAATTAACAATGATACATGACAAACGTTCATCGCACGTACATATATTATATAGTAATGTCTCTCTTCTTATCATTGTGCGTAAACACACTTTATGCACAGAAGAAAGACAAGCCTAAGAAACCGAAACACCAAGAAACTACGGTCGTGGATATTCAGCCCGATCCCGTAGCCCCCAAGTCACGACCTGACCGTCATTCCAAACCGTTGGAGATGCCACTGTTTGTCAAGCAAACAGCCACACGTGGACGCGGGACAGGCGGAAGCGGGGCACATGGTATTGATGTGAGCCATTATCAGGGACGTATCAATTGGGATGATGTGGCTAAAGATATGAAAGTTACCTATGTTTATCTAAAAGCCACTGAAGGAACGGGTAATGTGGATGATACATACCGTTATAACTTTAGTGAATGCAAACGTGTGGGACTTAAAGTGGGGAGTTATCACTTTTTCCGCCCACAACTATCAGCCAAAAGTCAGTTTGACAATTTTATGTCTCGTGTGGAAACTCATCGACAAGATCTCCTGCCTGTAGTTGATGTCGAGACAACTAATGGAGTTTCCGTTGCTGTTTTGCAGACAAGGTTGCTCGAGTTCTGTGAACTCCTTGAGCGTGAATATGGTAAAAAGCCCATTATCTATACAGGCAAAAATTTCTACAACAAATACATTCATGGTAACTCACGTTTGCGTGCCTACCAATTCTTCATCGCAGCCTATTCCTTTATAGAACCCGATCTTAATGATGACAATGACTACGTCCTTTGGCAGTATTCAGCCACAGGGTCTGTTCGTGGTATCAGGGGTAATGTGGATATGAGCCGATTTGTAGGACGGCACGATATTCGTGATATTCTGTATAAATAAGAGTAACCGCTTCCCTCTGTTCCTCACGGACAGGAGAAGCGGTTTTTAAGCCTCTAACATTTTATGGTTTACGTAATTCTGAATAGCGGTGTCTCACGACACGGGTTTATTATTATGAGTAAAGATTCGAAGTGGAATGTTGTATAACTTTTTCCAAATCCGCTGCAAAGTTACGGACTTTTTTGACGCCAAACAATACCTAAAATATGTGATAACGACAAAAAGAAAAGGTATCAACTAACGTGAATTGTTAGTTGATACCTTTTTTATAAGAGAAATACCTACTTTCTGTTGAAAAAGCTTATTTATTGAAGATTCCTCTAAAATGACTGAAAATTTTGTCCTTGATGCTTGTTGAAGGTTTAATGTTATCACCACCAGCCAGTGTTTCAATGGCCTTACGTTCCTCTTTTGAGAGAGTTTCAGGCATATAGACAGATATGTTGATGATCTCATCACCACGTTGGTGACCATAACTGTTGATATCGGGAATGCCCTTGTTCTTTAGGCGCAGTACCAGGTTGAGTGCCCGATGGAATGTTGATTTTTGCTTTTCCGTCGTGAGTAGGTACTTCCAGCGAAGTGCCTAGTACAGCCTGAGGTATGGTGAGTAGGAGGTTATATACGAGGTCAATGCCATCGCGCATCAGTTCAGAATGTGGTTTCTCATGCACCAATATCTGTAAGTCACCGTTCACGCCATTTCTGCGACCAGCACCTCCTTTACCTTGAAAATTGTATGCATAACCTTCCACTAAACCTGCAGGCAGTTCCACCTCCACTTGCTTTTCACCCTTTACGATACCTTCGCCATTACAGTGTTTACATTTGTTCTTGATGACTGTACCTTCACCATGACATGTGTCACATACTGTTTGTGTCTGCATGATGCCTAACATCGTCTGACGGGTCTTATACACAACACCTTGTCCATTGCAAGTGTTGCAAGTCGATTCTTGGCCATCTTCAGATCCAGAACCCTTGCAATGAGGGCATGTAATATCTGTGCGTACATTGAACTTCTTGGTCACACCGTTCACAATATCATTCAAATCCAGTTCGATGCGCATGCGCAAGTCTTGACCTTTATAGACAGGTTTGCGGCGCTGACCGCTACCGCCTCCGAAACCACCAAATCCACTGCTGAATCCGCCACCGAATCCACCGCCGAAAATGTCGCCAAACATGCTGAAGATGTCATCCATTGACATTCCTTGCCCGCCAAAACCTCCTGCACCTGGTCCGAATGCATCAGGACCGAACTGGTCATAGCGTTGACGTTTTTGTGGGTCACGCAATACGTCATATGCTTCAGCAGCCTCCTTAAACTTCTCTTCAGCCTCTTTGTTACCCGGATTGCGGTCAGGGTGATATTTGATGGCCATCTTTTTATAGGCTTTCTTGATTTCATCGTCAGAAGCAGTCTTTGACACTCCCAACACCTCGTAGTAGTCTCTTTTTGCCACAATCTTATATTTCTAAAAACTCCAAACTCTCTAATCTCTAAACTCAAATTCCTACTACTCAGCCACTGCCACTTTGGCGTAACGGATTACCTTATCGTTCAGCGTATATCCATTCATCATGCAGTCCATCACCTTTCCCTTCTGGTCATCAGGCTGTCCTGGCACCATGGCAATCGCTTCGTGTAGGTCAGCATCAAACGGCTGACCCACCACTTCCATCTTCTTCAGTCCCTCTTGAGCCATCAGTTTGAAAAACTTGTCGATAATTAGGCTCAATCCCTCTTTTACTGCTGCCACATCCTCATATTTGTCCATGTTTTGCTGCGCGCGTTCCATGTCGTCAATGATAGGAAGTAGGGTGGTGATGACCTTCGTGCCGCCATTCTTGATGAGGTCGGCTTTCTCTTGCATCACTCGCTTACGGAAATTGTCAAACTCTGCCATTTTATAGAGTTGCTGATTCTTCAACTCCTCAATTTGTTTCTCCAGTTCAGAAATTTTCTCTTCAGGTGTCAGTTCTTTCTTTTCCGATTCTTTAGTTTCAGAAGACTCCATCTGTTCTTCAGCAGTGGTATTCTGCTCCTCGTTAACGACTTCCTCGTTAACCTCTTCATTCTTTATCTCTTGTTCCATAATTCAATGATTTTTCTTTTCCGTCAAATAAACAAAAAAGATGCCAGTGTGTGAAACTCTGGCATTTGTATGACATTGTGTCACTTGCTCAATGACTATTCCAGTTCATCGCTTGTATATCCTTCTGGTAACCTGCGACAATTGTAGCCTGAAGCCATGATTTCGCCATAGGCGCCAGCAGAGAGAAGTGCAAGAAAATCGCCACGATGGGTCTTAGGCAAGGCGATGTCCTTGTCGAAAACATCAGAGGACTCGCAGATGGGTCCCACCACATCATAGATCTCTCCATCCTCGTTGCTATTGAGATTGACGATCTTGTGATGTGCATCGTAGAGAGCGGGGCGGATAAGATCCGTGAAACCTGCATCGACAATGGCAAACTTCTTGATGGCGTTCTCCTTCACGTAGAGCACCTTGGTGATGAGTGCGCCGCATTGTGCCACCATTGCACGTCCGAGTTCAAAGTGAATTGTCTGTCCTGGACGCAATTTGAGGTATTTGTCATAAACGGCAAAGTAGTCCTTGAAGTTGGGGATGGGGTTGCCTTGCGGATTCTTATAATCGACTCCGAGACCTCCACCTACATTCACAATCTCAATGTGGATGTCAGCGGCTTCAAGTTGATCTTGCAAGTCGTTGATGCGGTGGGCGAGGGCGATGAAGTCATCCATCTCCAGGATTTGCGAACCGATATGGAAGTGTAGCCCCTTGAATTGTACGTTCTTCATTGATTGTGCCGAACGAATCACCTTCTCCATATCCTGCATGTCGATACCAAACTTGTTTTCAGCCAAACCTGTGGTGATGTTAGCATGCGTGTGGGCACCCACGTTTGGATTGATGCGGAAGCATACCGTAGCCACCTTTCCCTTTGATGCAGCGATCTCGTTGATAACCTCCAGTTCTGGAATGCTCTCCACATTGAAGCAAAAGATACCCTTGTCGATGCCAAGTTCTATCTCCCAGTCACTTTTTCCCACGCCAGCAAAGACAATCTTGTTGGCAGGGAAACCGGCCTTGAGCACCTGTTCTATCTCGCCCCCCGACACGCAGTCAATGCCAAAGCCAGCCTCGTTGATGACTTTGAGCACCTTGAGGTTTGCATTTGCTTTCACTGCATAGTGGACGAAATAATTGTTGTGTTTCTTGATTTCTGTGTTGATGGCGTCAAGTGTCTGATGCAGTATGTTTGTGTCGTAATAATAGAAAGGTGTGCGGATGCCCGCAAACCTTTCTACTGGAAATTGTATAGCCATAAATTCAATTAGTTAAAAAGATGGTCGGAGAGTGATTGCAATGCTTTCTTCTTGTCTTCGGCTGACACGAGGAAGGAGATGTTGTGGTTGGAACCTCCATAAGAAATCATGCGGACAGGGATGTCCTTCAATGCTTCTGTAGCCTTGCTTTCGAACCCCACATTCTCAGCCTCGAGGTCACCCACCACACAGATGATGCACATGTCCTTATCCACATGTACATGTCCGAATTTCTTCAGTTCGTTCACGATGGCGTCAATATGGGTGGCATTGTCAATAGACATGCTTACACCCACTTCCGAAGTCGCAATCATGTCGATGGATGTCTTGTATGACTCAAAAATCTCAAAAACCTTGCGCAGGAAACCGTATGCCAGCAACATGCGTGAAGAGGTAATTTTGATGGCTGTGATGTTATCTTTGGCAGCCACAGCCTTGATTTTGCCACGTTCTGTTTCGTTGCTGATGACAGTGCCGGGAGCAGTTGGATCCATCGTATTTAGCAACTTCACAGGAATACCTGCATACTTGGCGGGTTGTACACAAGTGGGGTGCAGAATTTTTGCACCGAAGTATGCCAATTCTGCCGCCTCTTCAAAGTGCAGATGATTAACAGGTGAAGTATTTTCCACGAAACGTGGGTCGTTGTTGTGCATACCATCAATGTCTGTCCAAATCTGAATCTCTGATGCACCAACAGCCGCACCAATGAGTGAAGCCGTGTAATCACTGCCACCGCGCTGCAAGTTGTCCACCTCACCGTAGGCATTGCGGCAGATGAAGCCCTGTGTGATGTAGATGCCTTTGCCTGGATTCTCATCAAGTTGAACCTTGATTTTATCGCGGATATATTCAAGGTCGGGCTCAGAGTTTTTGTCTGTACGCATGAACTCCAATGCAGGAATGAGCACCGCGTTGTACCCTTGCTCAACGAGGTAGTTCGTCACCATGTTGGTGGACATGATTTCACCTTGAGCCACAATGATTTTCTCCTCGAACATGGTGAAGATGCCCTTGGTGAATGAGCGCAGATAGTTGAACTCCTCATTCAGAAAGTCCTGGGTTTTCTGCTTCATCGCATCAGTTGTGTAGAGTTCTTCTACGTGCTTCTTGTATTTTTTTTCAAGTGTGTTGATGGTCTCGTTTGCACCTTCTGGATTCTTCTTGTAGAGGTAGTCTGAAATCTCTACCAGTGAATTGGTTGTGCCTGACATGGCCGAGAGCACAACAATCTTTTGCTCACCATCAGTGATGAGTTTCACGACATCCTTCATTTGCTGAGGGGTGCCTACGGATGTACCGCCAAACTTAAGTACTTTCATAATATATATGTATTTTTCTTAATCTATTTCATCTGTTGTGTCATCTTCTTGTTCCTGTAACGTCACATCGGTCATTCGATGATTTTCACATAGCAGTTGGCGTCCAGGGAACTCTTCAATCAAGTTCAGGTTGTGAGTAATCATCACGACTGTACTTCCAGCCCCGCAGATTTGTCGTAAGAGTTCCACAATCTGTCGGCTTGTCTCAGCGTCAAGATTTCCTGTGGGTTCGTCGGCAAGGATAAGTTTGGGATGATTCAGAATAGCGCGTGCAATGACGATGCGTTGCTGTTCACCGCCTGAGAGTTCTGAAGGCATCTTATATCCTTTTGTTGACATGCCCACCAGTTCGAGTACATCGCTGATGCGCTGGTTGATGTCCACCTTGTTGGTCCATCCGGTTGCTTTCAGCACAAAACGAAGATTGGCATCCACCGTGCGGTCGGTCAGCAGTTGGAAATCTTGAAAAATGATGCCCAACTTCTTTCTGAGATTAGGCAGATGGCGCCGTTTCAGTTCTGTCAGGTCATAATCCATCACTTTTGCTTCGCCCTCCTTCACGGGAATCTCGCCATAGAGGGTCTTGAGAAAAGAACTTTTTCCTGTACCCACTTTACCCGTCAGATAGACAAATTCACCTTCGCTAATCTGCACGTTCACATCTTGCAAGACCAGTTGTGATTCTTGATAGACGTTGACACCCTTGTAATCAATCAGATTCACCTTACTATTTACAATTTAGCAATTTACCATTTACTATTGATTTCCCTATTTGACAATTTTTTACATACCATATGGCTAATTGTACATTGCCAAATGGTACATGACATTAGTGTTTATGCCAATTAGGGTCATGGCGTTCAGCCAATTCTGCTGCCAAATCCTCGATCGTCAGTCCTTTAGAGGTGAGTAGTACGATAAGGTGGTAGAGCATGTCGGATGCCTCATAGATGAGACGTTCGTTGTTGTTGGCTACAGCCTCAATCACAGCCTCTAATGCTTCTTCACCGACCTTCTGTGCCATGCGGTGACAGCCATCCCTGAAGAGGGAAGTGGTGTAACTGCCCTCAGGCATCTCCTCATGACGCTTCTCGATGAAACGCTGTAACTCCACTAAAAACATGATGGGGTTGTCGTTCTTCTCGTCCCAACAAGTGTCAGCACCTGTGTGGCACACAGGCCCCACGGGGTTAGCCTTGATGAGCAACGTGTCCTTATCGCAGTCGTTCAGAATCTCCACCACGTTGAGGAAGTTGCCGCTTGTCTCGCCCTTTGTCCAGAGCGTCTTGCGTGTGCGGCTATAGAAAGTTACCTTGCCAGTTTCAATCGTCTTGTTGTATGCCTCTTCGTTCATGAAGCCGAGCATCAGCACCTTCAGCGTCTTGGCATCCTGCACGATGGCAGGCACCAGACCATCCATTTTTTTGAAATCAATTTCCATTATAGTGTTTGTTTTTGTTTTCTTTTTAGTTTTTTCTCTATGTCTTTAGAGTCTCACATTCACTCCCTCGCTTCGCAAGTATTGCTTCAGTTCGGGGATGGGTATTTCTCCAAAGTGGAACACGCTGGCAGCCAATGCCGCATCGCTGTGCCCGTTCAGGAAGGTGTCACGGAAATGCTCTTTCGCTCCTGCACCGCCAGAGGCAATCACGGGGATGGTGAGCGAATCCGCCAATTTCCGCAGGGCTGCATCAGCAAACCCCCGTTTCACGCCATCATGATTCATCGATGTGAACAAAATCTCGCCAGCACCTCTTTCGTTCGCTTCCCTTGCCCAATCGAAGAGTTTATAATGTGTCGGTACGCGTCCGCCATTCACATAGCACACCCAATCACCGTCGGTCTGTGGGTCACCATTCTCATGCACGGTGTCATCTTCACATTTCGCATCAATCGCTACTACACACACTTGGCTACCGAAATTCTTGGCGATTTCATCAATCAACTCAGGTCTTCTCAACGCTGCCGAGTTGATGCTCACTTTGTCGGCACCGGCATTCAAAAGCCTATCCACATCTGACAGTTCGTTGATACCTCCACCCACCGTGAAGGGGATGTTGATCTCCTGCGCTATCCTTTTCACTAAATCAGTGAAAGTCTTCCGTCCTTCATGTGATGCTGTGATGTCGAGATACACCAATTCATCGGCTCCCTGTTCACTATACAGTTTGCCCAACTCAATCGGGTCGCCAGCCTGACGCAGGTTCACGAAGTTCGTTCCCTTCACCGTCTGTCCGTCCTTGATGTCCAGACAAGGTATAATTCTCTTAGCCAACATATTTTTCCAACTCCTCCATTTTGATTCTGCCCTCATAGATCGCCTTGCCAAACACCACCGAGGGGATACCTGCCGAATTCAGCAAATCTATATCCTCTATGCAACTTACACCACCGCTGGCAATCAGGTTCAACTGCGGGAACTCCCGCATGATGTCTTCATACAATTTCACCGCCGGACCTTCCAGCATGCCATCCTTGCTGATGTCAGTGCAAAGCACGTTGTCTACACCCTTGTTCACATATCTGTGCAGGAAAGGCAGCAGTTCATCCTCTCCCTCCTCCTTCCAGCCATTGATGCTGATACGTCCGTTCTTCACGTCGGCACCAAGGATAATCTTGTTGTCGTTGTATTTCTCTAGCCATGCCTCAAATAAGTCAGGTTTCTTCACCGCCACGCTGCCGATGGTAACCATCGTGGCACCGCTGGCAAAAGCGATGTCGATGTCCTCATCCGACTTGATGCCGCCGCCGAAGTCAATCACCAGGCTCGTGTGATCTGCAATACGCTCGATGGTCTTATAGTTCACAATGTGTGCAGAACGTGCGCCGTCCAAATCCACCGTATGCAAACGACGGATGCCGTGTGCTTCAAACATCTTTGCAACCTCCACAGGGTCTTCGTTATACACCCTCTTGGTGTCGTAGTCGCCTTGTGTCAGACGTACACATTTACCATCAATGATGTCTATCGCGGGAATGATCTCTATCATAGTTCTATAAAATTCTTCAATATTTTTTCACCTACCTGTCCACTCTTCTCTGGATGGAATTGCGTAGCATAAAAGTTATCTTTGTGCAAAGCCGAAGAGTAGGGCTGTATGTAGTTTGTAGTAGCAATCGTCCAGTCACATGTCGGCACGTAGAAACTGTGGATGAAATAGACGAATTCGGGCTTGTCGAAACCTTCAAACAACGTCGTCTTCGTGTCCTCAATGGTGTTCCATCCCATCTGCGGCACCTTGTTCTCATGTTGCTGCGGAATGAAGCGCTTCACATCCACATCGAACACACCCAGACAATCCGTGTCCTGCTCTTCGCTGTGACGACACAGCAGTTGCATGCCGATGCAAATGCCCAGCACAGGCTGCTTCAATCCCACAATCATCTCGTCCAGCCGATGTGCTTGCAGGTATGCCATTGTGCTGTGCGCCTCGCCCTGACCGGGAAAAATCACACGGTCAGCCTTCTGAATCTTCTCCACATCGTCCGTCACTATAGGCTCAATACCCATTCGCCTCACCGCATTCTCCACCGAACCGATGTTGCCTGCATTATATTTTACGATTGCTACGTTCATTTTGCTTCACTAAACCACTAAAAACGGGTACAAAGGTACGATTTTTCCTCGACATATACACAATATTTATTAAGAAAACATCCGAAAACAATGATTTGCGAATAAAACCGAACAAAAAGTTCTCTGTCAAACAATCTTCTAAGCAACTTGTTGTCCTTCCTTATGCTTTGTCCCTCTCTGAGAAGCGTACCCCTCGGCTACACTATGCCGTACCCGAGGGGTACGCCATGTCGTAGCCGAGGGGTACGCTATTCATCAAGGATGATTTTGGAAGATTCTTGCAACAAAGTAATAAATAAACCATCGAAACATACAAGGGGCGGGGAAACTTTCTCTGAAAGATTTTGTTGTTTGCGGAAAATGTTGTTACTTTGCAAGAAGTTTTTTGCAATAACTATTTAATGCTTTTACAAATATGAAAAAAGTGGCTTTTTATGTTTGGGGACTTTGCGCTTCCCTAATATTATGTAATTGTAAGGGACAGAATGCTGGTGGCAATTCGGGAGACAAAGCGGTTGGCGATTCAGTGCAGGTGGAGAACCCGCTGAATGTAGGCATGCCTCAAGTGGAGAAGTTTGTCATTGTAACGAATGAGGAGAATGCAGAGGTGTTCAAATATGCAGATGAGGAGAGCCCCTGGCGTAACAGGTGGTGGGAAGAATGTGAATGTGATAATCCTGATGTAGCAGTAAAATGGTCGAACGAGAATGTGCCCGATAACTATACTTGTGAAAAATATGGTTCGGTACGGCACTTGCCGTATTGGGCGAAGAGGGCGATTTCTACAGGGTGGGCATCATGCAGGAGGATAGTGAGTATGAATACGGTTTTGTGAAGAAATCGGATGTGGAAGATGCAAAGCAGGCTCCTATTACAGAGGGAATGCTTGCGGAAATGGAGGAAATGGAGTGGGGTGGCCACTATAGGATACTGAAGGATGGCAAGTACAAGGGGCTTGTGCTGTATTCGCAAGTGGATGAATTGGAAGGCGAGAGCCTTGAAGTGGGTGTAATGATGAATGGTGTGATGGCTTTTCCGACGCTGAATACTTTTATCCTTGAATGCAATCCGAATGCTCAAGAAGCAACCATCACAGAACCAGATCAGGAGGCTTTCTTTACAGGCTTCATCTACTATCCTAAATCCATGTCGAACAATCCTGATGATGAGTGGATGTCTTGGCTCGATCTGAATGCGCTGACGGATGAGCAGATTGAAAAAATTGTGCAGATGGTACAGCAGAAGAAGTCGGAGTATATAAAGTATGAGTATGTATTCCCAGCCTCAATCGGCGACATTCACACTTTCTGGCTGAAGAGCAAATGATTGATAAATTACTTATGATTATGTTTAACCCAATAATATTTTGATTATGAGAAAAAGTATATTGCTAACGGTAGCAATGATTGTGGCATCCATGACGTTATCAGCAAAGAATGACAAACTACAGTATGTAGCAACGTGGACTACAGCCATTCAGAAAGTGGAACCTCACAATCTGGCGCCGGCACCGTATCTGTCGGGCAATTCGTTGCGGCAGATTGTGGAAGTGTCGTTTGGCGGCAAGGAGGTGGCGCTGAAGTTGTCAAACGAGTTCAACACTGAGGAAACAGAAATTCTGGGTGTGGAATTGGCTGAAGCTGAGTCGCAAGGAGCAAAATCGGGAATCATGGGAAAATCCACTCCGCTGACCTTTAAAGGTCAAAGAGGTGTGACCATGAAGCCGGGAGAGGTGATTGTGTCTGATCTTGTCCCTTTCAAGATGAAACCTCGTATGAATGTTGCTATCACGATTCATTTCGGCAAAGCATCGCAGACGGATGTGACGGGGCACCCTGGCTCACGCACAAGTTCTTACATTGCGAAGGGCGATACGAGGGACTTCTCTGGCGCGGTGGAGACGGCTCACTGGTACTACATCAACAGCCTGCTGGTGGCGGTACCCAAAGGAAAATTTGCTTCTATTGCTGCCATAGGCAACTCCATTACTGACGGACGGGGAACAACCACTAATGGACAAAATCGATGGACAGATATCCTGTCAAAGCGTTTGTTGCAGAACAAGAAAACGAAGAACTTGAGTGTGTTGAATCTCGGTTTGGGTGGAAACTGTGTGTTGCGTGGTGGTTTAGGACCCACGGCAAATAGTCGTTATGAACGTGATGTGTTGAATCAGGAAGGTGTGAAATACGCAATTGTATTTGAAGGTGTAAATGATCTTGGTGGTTCGCGAGATGGTGAAGCAACAGCAAAGCAGTTAATCGAGTCATTCCAGAAGATGATTCGTTTGGCTCACGAGAAGGGCATCAAGATATATGGCGGCACTATTATGCCGTTCAAAGGCAACAACTATTATAATGAATCACGTGAAAAGGGACGCCAGATGGTGAACGAGTGGATTCGCACGTCAGGCGAGTATGATGGTGTGGTAGATTTTGATGCTGCCATGCGCGACCCGGAACAGCCGGACCGCCTAAATCCCGCCTTTCTTTTTGAAAACGATTGGTTACATCCCAATGCAAGCGGCTATCAAGCGATGGGAGACGCTATTGACCTTGATCTGTTCACGAAGTGATGCGGTAACGCATCACTTCTTTTTTTTGTAGAGGTCGCTGCCAAGATAAAAACCTGGTTCAGGAGGCTGGTTGTAGGCGACATTCTCAGTGGCAACACTGATGCGATATGGGATGTCAAGCATGAGACATGGAAAACTGTAATAGGTGGGAATCGTGGTGGAGTAAATACGGAGTTCTGAACTCTCATGATTACGCACTACCACCTCCTCACGCCAATCACCCAGAATATCAGCAGATAGGCAGGGATTCTGCTTGGTACCGTTGTTGAAGAAGCAGTCTTCATCTTTGAAACTCAGTAGGGTCTCTACTTTCTGAACAGTCCAATTCCACTTGAGGACAGCATGGTTGTCGAGTAACTCACGTAACAGATCTCCGTCCCACCATACTGCACTGTTTTGAGGAAAGGAGATGTCGGAATAGTGGTGGTTTCCCCTCACATCATAAAGACCGTGTTGTGAGGAAGACCACATCTCAAGTCCGTAGATACCGGGATCGATGTCGGCTGCCATACCGCGCCCTACATCTGTGTTGCTTGGCACTTGGAAGATGACACGCCCAGTCTTGGCATCGCGGAAATCCGAACCGTCTCGTTTGTTCTCGTGCACATCCCATATCTGCAGTTGTGTACTGTCGGGATAAAAAGCATATTGATGCATGGCATCACCATGTCCCATGCGGGTGGTATAAAGTCCTGTTCCATCGTGGTCAACAGCCATGGATCCGTAAGTGATTTCATCGCATCCATCGCCATCCACATCACCTACACGTAAGTTGTGGTTGCCTTGCCCCGAATAGCCAGAGTGTTGCTCGGAGTCAAAGAACCAGCGTAGAGACAGGTTCTTCCCATCCCAATCGTAGGCTGCCAGATAGGTTTGGGTATAATAGCACATGACGGCACTTGGATGTTTGCCATCCAAATATGCAACAGCAGCAAGGAAACGGTCACATCGATTTCCGTAGTTGTCTCCCCATGAAGAAACATCACCACGTGGTGGCAGGTAGGGGACTGTTTGGAGTGCACGTCCGGTTAGTCCATCAAAAACAGTAAGGAACTCGGGTCCATTGAGGATACGTCCGTTTGTCACCCAATTGGCATTGACATCACCTATTGGGACGCCTGTACCATCAATGGTGCCATCAGCCGTTTTTGTGATGAGTTCAGAACGGCCGTCACCATCGAAGTCATATACCAGGAATTGGGTGTAGTGGGCGCCTGCACGAATGTTTTTGCCAAGGTCTATGCGCCACATGAGAGGGGAGTGGGACGATGGTGAGGTATTTCTTGAATCTTCAGAAAAAACAGGGATTTTGTAACAATCCAAATAGACATTGCCGGTATAGCCATCGTGGCTATTGTCATGAGAGTTGGAAGGATCCCATTTCAAAATGACTTCGTATTCACCATCACCATCCACATCACCCACACTGGCATCGTTGGCTGAATAGGTGTAACGTTGACCGTCGGGGGAAATGCCATCGGCAGGTTTGGAAAGTGAAATGGGAATATAGTTTTTAAGGTCGGGCGTGTAAGTTGTTTCATAAATGAATTCACGCTCGTTTTTTATCATGGAAAGAATGATAGGTGTCTCCTTTTCAGGTGCTATAGTTTTAAAGAAAGTTTTATCAGTTATATTTTGTTCATTCAGTCGCTTACCATTTTCATATACACTAAATAAAGTGTTCTTTTCTCCTTCTAATAGCCGCCATGAAATGACCAAACTATCACCATCGCGGAGAAGGGTCAAACCACGTCCTAATTTTTCTTTTTGAATGTCGGGAGCATAGGAAGGTTGTGCAACCGAAAAATGAACAATGAAATATCCCATTAGGGATAAGATTCCCCCTTTCCACATGGCTATTTAATGTCTATTTTGATGCTGTACAGTGTGTATTGTTGGGAATAATTCATCAGTGTGAGGTTGATGCTGAATGGTTTCAAATCTATATCCTCGGCTGTAGAAATACTTTTTTCTGAAAAGAATTTGCTGTTTTTGTTGAAAAGTTCGTTGCGAAATGCATCTAAAGTGGGATTTGTTGTATATGTCTGGCTGAAGGTGTTGATTGCTTTTTGGTCACATATGTCAATGGCGTAAGACGCTAATCCATTGTTGGAAACGCCTTCTTCTGTGAAAGAATATGAACTAAGTTTAAGCGATGCAATGGTTACTTTGATAACAGAATCGTAGTCGATTTGGTTTTGTACATCATTATAGTCGATACTTTCAGTACCTACATAATAAGTGCAAGTGGCTTTTCCTTCTGCGTCTTTGGAGCAAGATGCCCATCCCAGGCAGAGGCATGCCAGAAACAAAAAATAATAGAAAGTCTTTTTCATCAAATGGAGTTTTTATGATTACTTTGTAGTTTCAATGTTCTCTTCAGAATGGTTGATGCCTCGTTGTACCACATCAATGAAATTCTTTTCTTCACGATTTTTCTCTGGCAAGCCCTTTCGGAAATCAAGCGGACTGAGTGCGGTGAGATTCTTAAACCATTTTCCAAAATAACTTTGGTTGGGGAAATTAAGCGAATCGGATATCTCCTTGACTGTCATATTGGTGTGGGATAGTAAATTTCGTGCCTCGACAAGAAGGGCTGTGGCAATCCATTGCGTGGGCGATTTACCAGAGCATTCTTTGATGATGGTGCTGAAATAGCGTGTGGTGAGGAACTGTTGTTCTGCGTAATAACTGACCTCATGTTTAGTGCGGTAGTTGCGATAGAGTTGTATGACAAACTTCTGCAACACCTCATCTTTACGTGAGAAAGATTTGTTATTCGGAGTAACATTGGTATAGCATTGCAATACTTCAAGCATCAGCGAATAACTGAGCATTTCTGCTTGTTTTCGGGCAATCTCGATAATCGGTCTATTGGCGGATTGGACTACGCTTTCTTGTTCTAAATCCCCCTTCTCTGCAACCACTTTGAGCAAGGAAATATGTTGATTCAGTGCCTGATATTGTACTTCAGAGATGATTTGGTGAGGTGCTTGTTTGATTAGGAACAAAGCGTTGAAGTTTGATACATTGTAAAGCATCGGCTGGATGGTTTCGATATTTGCCCCAATCAATGTTCCCTTAAGATTGGATGTGTGGCTTTTGATGTGCAAAGAACTGTAGGAAAAATAGACAATGATGGAACCTTTTTGTACATGATATTCCGTGTCATCAATAGTCAAGGTCACACTTCCTGCTTTGCACAAGAATAGTCCAGTCTTGGCCAATTTTACTTTGTCTTTCTCTGCGTTGAGGATGTTGACCTCTCCTCCTTCCAATTCCAGAATACTAACTTTCTCTTCTCGCATAACAGATGATTTTTTCACAAAATAACAAGTTTTTATTCAATTATCCAACAAAAAAGGCTAATATTTATTCTCCAAAACATACATTTGGGACAAAAGTGGTGATTTTTACACCATTTGTGTCTCAAAAGAATATCCTAACTTTGCACTCGATACACATAATATGTAAACAACTCGAGTTTCTGAATTTATCGCTTCGCTCGAAGTTGTCAACGCACGATGTCAACTTCCTCTTACTCGTGTTCGTCTGTTGAAGGCTTCAGGCACATTGCGTTAATTCATACATAGCAAGTGATGGAAAAAAGTCGTAAGTCATACATTCCGCTGTTACTGTTGGGAATTGTCTTAGTAGGAGGTTTTATCATTTACACCTTCTTTGACCCGGTTCGCTATGCGTGGATGCCGAAGTGTCCTTTTCACCTACTCACAGGATGGAATTGCCCCGTTTGTGGTATGCAGCGTGCGATATATGCACTATTGCATGGAAGATTCGCAGAAAGTCTTGCCTATAATTATTTTTTTGTAGTGTGTATTCCGTATCTCATTGCTCTGTTTGTGGCTGAGATCATGAAACAGTTGCATGGCGGTGCCTGTTTTGTCCGTGTGATAGAACATCCGTTTGTAACAACGATGTTCCTAATTCTTGCTGTTCTTTGGGGAGTTATAAGGAATTTTCTTGGGGTGTAGAATTCCCGAACAAAATCTTTCGTTCGCGTTCACTCGCTTTTGCCACCCAATCCTCTGGCACAAATTTCCAATGATTCTTGGGTTGTGGATCAATGGTTCCTAATTCCTTCACATATTCCATCAAGTAATGGCGGATGTCATGTTCGCTCACACTCATAATGCGAGAATCCATCTCTTCTTTTGACAACCCAGCCCCCTTGGGGAGCAGTTCACCTCCTCCGTTTGCACGATAAGCCGTCATTGCCACAGTATATGTCTCATCCAACATGAAAGGTCTTCCATCATTCAGACGTAGAATGTTCACTTTTTCGCCTTCTGGTTTGGTCACATCAACTTCGTAATAGATACCTGCAGCCGAGTCGAAATTGAAGATGAAATTTTTGAATCCCATTCGCTCTGGATTACTTTTCATAGGACTAATGAGCAACATGGGGTCATTAGGGGAGTGCATCTGTTGTGTCCATGCTGCATAACTCATTTCCAGATAGTTTTTAATCTCCTGTCCTGTAAGCAGTAGAGTGTAGAGATGATCCTCAAATCGGTATAGGTCAAAGAGATTGCTCACTCGGATGTCACCTGCCTCGATGGAGGCATTGAAAAAGAGTGGAGCACTGAAAGACAGGTCTGCACCGCTCACCTTCAACTGCAAATCTTGGATCAAATCAATATAAGCAGATGAGCCGAAATAAGCGTCTGTCACATCGACACGATTCAGAAACGTGCCTATCTTCTCTGCGGCAAAACGCTTCACCTCGTGGAAAGGATAAGCGAAATGACGTCGGAAGGAATTGGCATGCTGATTGTGTAGCGTACCGATATAGTTAAGTGTACATGAAATCTCATGGCTGGTTACCTTGCCTTGCTCGTTGATGCGGAAATCCACATCCACCACCGCCACGCTGTAAGCATAGCATCCAGGGTTGATGCATGGTACATTTCTGCCACCTTTGGTCGTCACCTCTTCCATGTTGCTCGCATGGTCATGTCCATATAGGATAAGGTCGAAACCTTCCACATTTTCCGCAGTTTCCCGTGTGGCATTTTCCTTATAATCCTCTGTGACGATACCCTCATCCATGCCTGAATGTAACAATCCAATAATGAAGTCGGGATTTTCTTCTTCCTTTACCGTCTTCACCCATCGCTCGGCACTCTCCCTGATGTTTTCAAAACGAAGCCCTTTCCAGATTTCTTTCGGAATCCAATGTGGAATAGCAGGTGTAATAAAGCCAATCACCGCAATCTTCAAACCTTGACGGTAGAACACCTCATAAGGTTGGAAATAGGGTTCTCCCGTTTCCACATTAATGGCATTGGCACCTAAAATGGGGAAACTGCACTCCTCCACATACTTGTTGAAGATGTGCTTGCCCATTTCAATATCGTGGTTGCCAATCACGGCTACATCATAACCGATGTAGTTGCAGATGTCAGCCACTCTGTGACGCAAATTTTCACAATGATTGTTGAAGTAATACGCAGTTGGTTCGCCCTGCAGCATATCTCCTCCGTCAACTAGAAGCATGTTGCTTGGACTCTCTTGCACCATCTTCGCCACAAACGCATGCACTCGCTGGAGACTACCTTTGCCCCAGTGGTCATGGCGGAAGTCATAAGGAAAATAATTTCCATGTACGTCCGTCGTGAAGATGATCTTCAAATGTTTCGTCGCTGCGCTCATACAATTTGCAAAGATACGACAAAAAAGTGAAAAGTGAAGAATGAAAGGAGGAAAAATTGCAGACAGGCTTTGTTTCTTGGCATATATTTACAAATGTATTCCTCTTGTTCTGACATATTTGGTGGGTATCTTTCATTTTTTCCATTCAGATGTCTTATTGGCATCTCTTTTGTTGTGCTTTTCTATAGAAAAAGCAACAGAAATTATGGCATTTATAGACTATTACAAAGTGATGGGCATCCCCAAGGATACCCCGCAGAAAGACATAAGATCGGCTTACCGTAAGCGCTCCAAGCAGTTCCATCCAGACCTTCACCCTGACGATCCCAAGGCCAAGGCAAAGTTCCAGATGTTGAACGAGGCATACGAAGTGCTCAATGATCCAGAGAAACGAGCCAAGTACGATCAGTATGGCGAGAACTGGAAACAGGCAGAGCAATTTGGAGGTTTTGGTACAGGTGGTGGAGGCGGCAATCCCTTCGACGGATTCTCCTTCAACATGGGTGGTGAAGGTGGAATGAGCGATTTCTTCCAGCAGATATTCGGAAGCATGGGAGGTCGCCGTACACGCAACACACGGCGTCCTGCAGAACCGTCAGAAGTGGAAGCCCATGTATCCATTGATGTGTGGACTGCTATACTTGGTGGTGAACTCATCGTCAGCAGCACTTATGGGAAATATAAACTAAAAGTGGCTCCAGGTACTCAACCTGGCAAGAAGGTGCGGCTGAAGGGGAAAGGTGGAACAAAGAGTGACGGTTCTCCTAAAGATCTTATCATCGTTTTTGATGTCACCATTCCTGCCAATCTGACCGACCAACAGAGGGCACTTATTGAGCAAGCAAGACGTGGGTAAAGAATGAAAGTCGGCACGGTGCGTGAAAAGGTGAGGCGCACCGTGCCGACTTTAGTTGTAGCCCAAGGGATAATACTTACTTTTGAGTATTGTGGCAATGACACTCTTCTTCGCCAGTGTGGGGGCAACAGTGTGAGCATGAGCCGCAGTTACAACCGTTGTTCTTGCCTGTGATTTGACGATAGACGTAACGGATGAGGAAGAACGCTACACAGGCGAGTATGATATAAACGATGGTTAGTTGTATGTTCATGCGATCATTTAATTGAGTTGCGAGAGTAATATATCCATTATATCAGATTGCCTATTTGAAAGACAAGCATGGAGGTGAGCCATGCAAGGAGGGTGGTGTAAAGGGCGGTGAAACCAGCCCATTTCCATTTGCCGGACTCATGCTTGATGCCAATGCAGGTCGGGATGCAAGGGAAATAGAGGAGGACGAAGATCATGAAGGAGAAGGCGGCAAGAGTGGTCATTCCACTGGTGGTGATGTCGCCATGATAGAGCACAGCCATTGTGCTGGCAACAATTTCCTTGGCTCCCACACCGGCAATGAGTGCGACACCTTCTTTCCATGCCAATCCGCAAGGACGGATGACTGGCTCAACGAATTTCCCGATTTGTCCAATGTAACTGAGTTCCATCTGCTGTTCCTCTGTGGCTTCAGCATGATGGGGGAAGTAACTAAGTGCCCACACCACGATACTGGCAACCAAAATGGTGGTACCCATCTTCTTCAAATATTGCTTGCCTTTCTCCCATGTGTGACGGCTGACACTCTTCATAGACGGCATACGATAAGGAGGCAGTTCCATGACGAATGGGCTGCTTTCACCCTTGACGATGAAACGGCTGAACACTTTTGCCATCAACACACTGAAGGCAATCCCTGTCAGGTAGATGCAGAAGAGGATAAGGGCTGAATTCTTGGGGAAGAAAGCACCGATGATGATGATATAGACGGGCAGTCGGGCAGAGCATGACATAAGTGGGATGATGAGCATGGTGATGAGACGCGACTTGCGGTCTTCAATGGTACGGGTTGCCATGATGGCTGGGATGTTGCAGCCGAAACCCATAATCATGGGAATGAACGATTTCCCGTGAAGTCCCATACGGTGCATGATTTTGTCCATGATAAAGGCTGCACGTGCCATGTAACCAGAGTCTTCCATCCACGAGATAAAGGCGTAAAGAATCATGATGTTGGGCAGGAAGACGATGACACCGCCCACACCGCTGATGATGCCGTCTATGATGAGATCTTTGAGCGGTCCGTCAGGCATCCATTTCCCGACGATTCCACCGAACCATTCGACTCCTGCATCGATCCAGTCCATTGGGTACTGTCCGATATTGAAGGTACAGAAGAACATGAAATACATGAGCAGCAAGAAGATAGGGTAGCCCCACACTTGGTGAGTCACTACCGCGTCAATGCGTTTAGTGGTGGCACGGTTATAGCGGTGCACTTTCTGGTAGGTTTCCTTCAAGGCTCCCTGCACATAGCCGTACTTGGCATCTGTGATGGTGGATTCGCTGTCCTCTCCGATTTCTTCTTGTATTTCACGTTGGCAAGCGTCTCTTTCTAAGAGAATATCTGTATGGTTATCTAGTTGGCGGATGATACCTTCTACCTGTCGGTCATTCTCCAATAATTTGATGGAGAGAAAACGCGCTGAATAGTTGTGGTGGGGTTCTGGATTCAAGCGTACCAGTGTTTCCACCCGTGCTATTTTCTCTTCAAGCAACACTCCATGATTGATGTGTATATGTCTGGCGGTCTTTTGTTTACCTTCTGCTATTTCAATGATTTGGTGAAAGAGTTCTTTCACACCTTCACCTGTCTTTCCAACGGTTGGTACAATAGGTGCGCCCAACAAGATACCGAGTTGTTCGATGTCGAGTTTGTTGCCGCTCTCACGAAGTTCATCATACATGTTGAGGGCAATAATCATTGGCACATCCATGTCAATCAGTTGGGTGGTCAGATAGAGGTTGCGTTCCAAGTTGCTGGCATCAATCACATTGATGATGAGATCGGGATGTTGTTCGATGATGTACTTGCGCACATAGAGTTCTTCCGGTGTATAGGCAGTGAGGGAATATGTGCCAGGAAGGTCCACGATGTTAAAGTGGTAGCCTTCGAAATCAAAATGTCCGGCCTTGGCATCGACGGTCACGCCAGAGTAGTTTCCCACACGTTCGTGAGCACCACTGGCAATATTGAAGAGGGAGGTTTTTCCGCAGTTCGGATTGCCGACAAAAACCACACTCAATTCATGTCCTTTCAGATTTGCCACACGTTGCAAGATGTCCTCTTTTCCCTCAGCAGGGATGCCTCGTTGTTCGGGGTGTTGTTCCATCCATGCCTTCGCCTCTTCCTCATTCACAACCTCTACCAGTTCAGCCTCTGCACGACGCAGGCTAACCTCGTAATCCATGATTTTGTACTTCACTGGGTCGTGCAAGGGAGCATTGAGCAAGACCTCCACACTCTTGCCCTTAATAAATCCCATCTCCACAATTCGTTTGCGAAAGCCACCGTGTCCCATGACACGAACAATAATTCCCTTCTCGCCTGTTTTTAAATCTGAAAGTTTCATTCTCTTAAACGCGTTTACGGCAAAAGTACACTCTTGCAAATCGGGTGCAAAGTTACGACCTTTCTGAGAACAAAACAATACTCACTATTCAGTATTTCACCTCTTTGGGGTGAATAAAAAAGAAAAGTTTCTCTTTTTTTACGTTTTTTTTCACTACCTTTGTGCCCAATTTAGTATAGGTTTACGTAATTCTGGATGCTCTTTGTCCACGAACTATAAACATTCAGAATTATGATTATAATGAGGAAAAGCTATATGCCTGGGGTATATAAATCGACAGATAAGTTAGGGTTTGTCATCGCAAATGACTATCGTCTGTTGCAGGTGATGAGCCGTTTTGGCATTTCTTTAGGTTTCGGCGAGAAGACCATCGCAGAGGTGTGTCGCCAATGCGGTGTGGATGCTGACACGTTCTTAACCATCATCAACTACGTGAAGGATGGCGCAGAAAATCGTCCACAACGTGTGGAGATGGTGAAGGTTGAATCAGTCTTGGGATATTTGAAGCGTACGCACACTTATTTTCTCGGGTATCTGTTTCCAAACATCCGTTTCCATCTGCTAAATGCCATCGATTGTTCTGTGCAGAACGAAATTGCCTTTTTGGTGCTGAAGTTTTTTGATGAATATGTGGAGGAGGTTCGCCGCCACATGGAATATGAGGAGACCACAGTATATGCTTATGTGGAGAAATTGTTAGAGGGCGAATTGGTGGCAATTGACAGCAGTCACCTGCTCTCCCGACACCATGAGGCGATTGAAAGCAAACTGAAGGAGTTGAAGAACCTCTTCATGCAGTATTATCCGCAGACGGAAATGAACGAGAAACTGAATGCTGTGATTATCTCCATTTATCAGGCGGAAGAGGAACTGAGCATCCATAGTCTGGTAGAGGACAACATTTTTGTGCCTGCGGTGAAACGTCTTGAACATCAGACCAAGATGAAGCAGCCTGAGTCGGAGAATACACAAAGCACCACAGTCACTTCGAACGAGGAACAACTTTCTGACCGTGAGAAGGAAATTGTGGTGTGCGTGGCAAAGGGACTGTCAAACAAAGAAATTGCCGACCAATTGTGTTTGTCTGTCAACACCGTGACCACCCATCGCCGCAACATCGCACGGAAATTGCAGATTCACTCTGCGGCAGGCATCACCATCTATGCCATCGTGAACAAACTGGTGACATTGAGCGAGGTGAATATTTGAGCGCATTTATATGTGAATATATAATGATCAAGACTTAAAAAACTATGGAAAGAAAAGTTGCATTAATTACAGGTATTACCGGACAGGACGGTTCATACCTTTCGGAGTTTCTTCTGGCAAAGGGTTACGAAGTGCACGGCACTATTCGCCGTTCATCTGTCGATTACCGTGAGCGCATTGCACACCTTGAAGGCACTCCGAACTTTCACCTGCACTACGCTGATTTGGGCGACTCCATGTCGATGCTCCAAGTGGTCAGCAAGGTGCAACCCACTGAGATATATAACCTTGCTGCACAGTCGCACGTGCAGGTAAGTTTCGACTCGCCAGAGTTCACCGCAGACGTTGACGCTGTCGGCGTGCTTCGTGTACTGGAGGCTGTACGCCTTTGCGGATTGGCTGACAAATGCCGCATCTATCAGGCTTCCACCTCCGAGTTGTATGGCAAGGTGGAGGAAGTTCCCCAGAATGAAAAGACACCCTTCCATCCATATTCCCCCTACGCAGTGGCAAAACTTTACGGTTTCTGGATTGTGAAGGAATACCGTGAGGCTTACAATATGTTTTGCTGCTCCGGCATCCTGTTCAACCACGAGTCTGAACGTCGTGGCGAAACTTTCGTGACCCGCAAGATTACGCTTGCCGCTGCACGTATCGCACAGGGCAAGCAGGACAAACTCTACTTGGGCAACCTTTCTTCACTCCGTGACTGGGGGTATGCCAAAGACTATGTAGAGTGCATGTGGCTCATCCTTCAGCAGGAGAAACCTGAAGATTTCGTCATCGCTACAGGTGTTCAGCATTCTGTGCGCGAATTTGCCTACCATGCCTTCAAGGCTGCTGGCATCGAACTGAAGTTTGAAGGTGAGGGCATGGACGAGAAGGGCATCTGCATAGCAGGACCTGACAACCTCGTCGGCAAGACCCTCGTTGAGGTCAGCCCAGACTTCTACCGTCCTACTGACGTGGTAAACCTCTGGGGAGACCCCACCAAGGCAAAGGAGAAACTTGGTTGGAACCCGCAGTCAACCTCTTTCGAGCAACTCGTTTCCATCATGGTGAAGCATGATATGGAAAAGGTGGCAGCCGACCACGTGGCATCGGTGATGAGAACGAACTTGGCAGAGTATTTGGAGAAGGGACTTGTGAAATAAAGAGTTATGGCATTAGATAAGAATTCTAAGATATTCGTGGCAGGTCATCACGGCTTGGTCGGCTCTGCCATTTGGAATAATCTCAAAAAACGCGGTTACGACAATCTTGTTGGCAAGTCACATGCAGAGTTGGATCTACTTGACCCTGTGGCTGTGAAGAAGTTCTTTGATGAAGAGAAGCCTGAGGCTGTTGTCTTGGCTGCTGCTCATGTGGGAGGCATCATGGCAAACCTGCAATATCGTGCTGATTTCATTTATCAGAATTTGCAGATTCAGCAGAACGTGATTGGTGAGGCATGGAAGCATGGCGTGAAGAAACTGCTTTTCCTCGGTTCCACCTGCATCTATCCAGGTGAAGCACCCCAACCGATGCCAGAGGATTGTCTGCTCACATCACCTCTCGAATACACCAACGAGCCTTATGCTATCGCCAAAATTGCAGGCTTGAAAATGTGCGAGTCGTTCAACCTCCAGTATGGTACCAATTATATCGCTGTGATGCCGACCAATCTCTACGGCCCTAACGACAACTTCCACTTGGAGAACTCTCATGTTCTCCCTGCCATGATTCGTAAGATACATTTGGCAAAGTGCCTCAATGAAGGCGATTGGGAGGCTGTTCGTAAAGACCTCGGTCTTCGCCCCGTCTCCATGAAGGTGCCTAAGATGATCGATGGCCAAGGTGCTGGTTCCGTAAGCAGCGACGCTGTCGCTGCACAGAAAGAATCCACTGCCACCCAAACCATCATGGCAACCGCTATGAGCGATGAATTTACCATTCTTCATGTACTTCGTCATTATGGCATCACACCAGAAGCAGTCACTCTTTGGGGGACAGGTTCGCCCATGCGCGAGTTCCTTTGGAGTGAAGAGATGGCTGACGCCTCCGTTTACTGTCTCCTCAATGTCGATTTCAAGGATGTGGTTGAGAAGAGCGACTTCATTGTTAACCGCGACGGCATCAAGGAAATCCGTAACTGCCACATCAACGTGGGCACCGGCAAGGAAATTTCCATCAAGGAAGTGGCTGAGCGCATCATGGAGGAGATTGGTTTCAAGGGCGAACTCCGTTGGGATGCCACCAAACCCGACGGCACTTTGAAGAAACTTACTGATGTGTCCAAACTCCATCGTCTTGGCTGGCACCACACCATCGAGATTGACGAGGGCATTCACCGTCTCTATGAGTGGTATCTGCAAGGCATTTGCATTAACCATAAGCAAGGGTAATGCAATGACAATCAGATACAACAGGGAGGGGGTGAACCAATTTGGTTCACCCCCTCCCTGTTGTTATTTTCATCAGTATGTAATTACAACCCACGCCCATGGCAATTCTTGTATTTCTTGCCGCTGCCGCAAGGACATGGGTCATTACGTCCAATCTTAGGACCATTGTTCACGATGGGTGCAATAGGTTGACGGGAACGGGTGTCGGTTTGTGCAGCCTGCGCCTGTTGACGCTGGGTTTCCGACAGTTCGTCAAGATTCTGGTGAGTCTCGGTGAGGTGCTGCTGGCTGGGCTCTTCCATAGATGAAGCAGGAGCCTGTTGCACATCGTGCTCCTGTGCAATCGGAATGGAGCAGCGCATAAGCACGGAGATGGTGCCGTCGTTGATTTCGTTGACCATCGTGTCGAAAAGGTTGACCGACTCCAGTTTGAAGATGAGGAGCGGGTCTTTCTGCTCGTATGAAGCATTCTGTACAGACTGCTTCAATTCATCGAGAGCACGGAGGTTTTCTTTCCATGCATCGTCGATAGTATGGAGCAGAATGGCTTTCTCGAAAGCGACGAGGATGGAGTTGCCCTCTGTCTCGTAGGCTTCTTTAAGTGGAATGCTAATCTGATAGACACGTCTGCCGTCAGTAATTGGAACGAGGATGTTCTCATACTTCTGTCCGCTGTTCTCATACACTTGCTTGATGACAGGGAATGCCACTGAAGCAAGACGGGAACTGCGCTTCTTGAAGGAATCGATAACAATGTCAAATGCTTCGTCTTCGAGTTTTTCACGACTCTCGTTCTCGAAGGTCTCCATGTCAAATGGGATTTCCATGGCGAAGATGCGAAGGAAGTCTTCCTTGCAACTCTCGTAGTCACCATTTTGGAGAATATGCACCACGCGATCCCAAATCATGTTGGCGATGTCCATGCCGATGCGTTCGCCCATGAGGGCATGACGACGGCGCTCATAGATGACCTTACGCTGCTTGTTCATCACGTCGTCGTATTCGAGCAGACGCTTACGGATACCGAAGTTATTCTCTTCCACTTTTTTCTGAGCACGCTCGATGCTTTGGTTAATCATCTTGTGCTCAATCATTTCGCCATCTTCAAAGCCGAGACGGTCCATCACTTTCGAGATGCGGTCGCTGGCAAAGAGGCGCATGAGCTTGTCTTCGAGTGACACATAGAACACGGAAGAACCAGGGTCACCCTGACGACCAGAACGTCCGCGCAACTGCCTATCCACGCGACGGCTCTCATGGCGTTCTGTACCGATGATGGCAAGACCTCCTGCGGCTTTCACCTCGTCGGAGAGTTTGATGTCGGTACCACGGCCTGCCATGTTGGTGGCGATGGTCACGGCTCCCAGCATCTTCTCTTCCTTGCTGCCATCCTCGTTGATGACTTCGCCAAGGGTGCTCTGACCTGCCAGAGCCACGATGTCCGCTTCCTTCTGGTGCAGTTTTGCGTTCAACACCTGATGTGGTATCTTGCGCATCTTCAGCATGCGTGAAAGCAACTCTGAAATCTCCACGGAGGTGGTGCCCACAAGGGTGGGGCGTCCGCTGTTGCGCATCTTCACGATCTCCTCAATCACGGCGTTGTATTTCTCGCGGTTGGTCTTATAGACACGGTCGTTCATGTCGATGCGGGCAATGGGGCGGTTGGTTGGAATCTCCACCACATCCAACTTATAGATGTCCCAGAATTCGCCAGCCTCGGTGATGGCTGTACCTGTCATACCTGCCAACTTATGGTACATGCGGAAATAGTTCTGCAAAGTGATGGTGGCGAATGTCTGTGTGGCAGCCTCAACCTTCACACGTTCCTTTGCCTCGACAGCCTGATGCAATCCATCGCTCCAGCGACGGCCCTCCATGATACGCCCCGTCTGCTCATCGACGATCTTCACCTCACCGTCCATGATGACGTAATCGTCGTCTTTCACAAACATGGTGTAGGCCTTCAGCAACTGCTGGATGGTATGTACACGCTCAGCCTTGAGAGCATAGTCTTGCATGAGAGCGTCCTTTTTGGGTCTTCTTCGTTCTCAAAATGCTCATTCTCCAATTCTGCCAACTGAGACGTGATGTCAGGTAACACAAAGAAGGTGTCGTCCTTCACGATGTTGGCAATAAGTTGGTTACCCTTGTCTGTCATCTCCACCGACTTCAACTTCTCATCCACCACGAAGAACAATGGTTCAATCGCTTCTGGCATGCGGCGGTTGTTGTTCTCCATATAGATTTCCTCTGTTTGCAAAAGTCCTGTCTTAATACCAGGCTGAGAGAGGAACTTGATGAGTGCGTTGCTCTTCGGAAGGCTCTTGTAGGCACGAAAAAGGGAGAGGAAACCTGCGGTCACATCGTCCTTGTCATCCGATTCGATGAGTTTCTTGAGAGGTAGTTCTGAGCCAAGCGACGCTGTGCCTCCACGAGTTGTTCCACAATGGGGCAGTACTCTTCAAACATCTGTACGTCACCCTTTGGAATGGGACCAGAGATGATGAGCGGGGTACGGGCATCGTCAATCAGCACGGAATCGACCTCATCGACAATCGCATAGTTGTGAATGCGCTGCACAAGGTCTTTGGGTGCCATCGCCATGTTGTCGCGCAGATAGTCGAAGCCAAACTCGTTGTTGGTACCAAAGGTGATGTCTGCTTGGTATGCCTTGCGACGGGCCTCTGAATTAGGCTGGTGCTTGTCGATGCAATCAACGCTAAGTCCATGGAACATATAAAGCGGACCCATCCACTCGGAGTCACGTTTGGCGAGGTAGTCATTGACCGTCACCACATGCACACCATTGCGTGAGAGAGCATTGAGGAACACAGGCAGGGTAGCCACAAGGGTCTTACCTTCACCCGTCGCCATCTCGGCAATCTTGCCTTGATGGAGCACGATGCCACCAAACAACTGCACGTTGTAGTGAATCATGTTCCACGTCATCTCGTTGCCGCCTGCCACCCAATGATTATGCCAGATGGCTTTGTCTCCGTCAATATCGACAAAGTCATGTTCGATAGAGAGGTCGCGGTCAAAATCGGTTGCCGTGACAACCACATCGCCATTCTCTGCCTCGGCAAAACGGCGAGCCGTGTCCTTCACGATGGCATACACCGTAGGAAGCACCTCGGTCAGTCCTTCCTCAAAAAGGTCGAGCACTTCTATCTCTTTCTTGTCAATAGCCTCGAAGATAGGTTGACGTTTGTCGATTTCCGTTTCCTGAATCTTATTTTTCAGTTCGGTTATCTCTGCACGTTTGTCCTTTACTTTATCTTGCAGTTGAGCCTTTATCTCATCCACTTTAGCACGCAGTTCATCATTGCTGAGTTTCTGAATCTCAGGTTCTACTGCAAGAATCTGCTCCACAATAGGACGAAGATATCGCGGGCAGCCTTGTTTCCGAACAATGTGCTGAGAAATTTATTTAATGAAAATCCCATATATAGTATTGTTTTTGTTTCGTTGTTGGTTTTATTATTCTGTTTGTCTTTTTGGCCTTTTCTTGTCATCGTACTAAGCCAATCGAGTATTTCTGTTGCTTTCTAAAAGAGTGGGGCAGAGGAGCATGCATTCGGTGCCCTGATGCGGATGTGGTGTGCCACTGTCGGTGCGATGCAATCGACCGTCACTGGAGTTGCCACTTTCTCCGGTTTGATTGTATATCCAAAGAAGATGAGCGGAAACTCAAAGAATGAGTCGCGCTGCATGCGCTTGGTTCCTCGATCTTCATCTACAATATTCCATCCAGGGGAAACCTGCACGATGATGTCGCCTGAGCACTTGGGATTGAAACCATTGCGAATAGCGCTGATACCAGGAGTCCATGCACCTTGCGTGATGCGGTGAGAAGTGAACACATCGCGGACGCCACTGAATTGGAAAAGGAAATCTTCACAGTGTTCGAGCACTTCAGCCAGTTTCAGTTGCTTCTGCTCTAAGAGTTTGTGGTTCAGATAGAACTGATTGCGATAATAACTCTCTACATACTGTCCGTTGCCGTACATGGCACAAAGGTACATGTTCAGCAGGGTGGCACAACGGTTGATATTGAAATCGCCCGTTGGAATGCGGTATTGGGAGAGTTCCTCTGAATTGTCCACCTCATCGTATCCTGTGGAAGTGACATAGATAAGCGTCTTGTCAAGCCCTACCAATTGGTCTATCTTCTTCAGTAGTGTGGAGAGTTCTGCGTCTAAACGTATATAAGTGTCTTGCAGTTCGGTTGTGGTGCTCACCGCATTGTCAGGGTGGAAGTTACCTGCATAATAGCATACAGACAGGAAGTCTGTCACTTCATCCATACCGGCATTGCCATTCTCCAAACAGGAACGTGCAGCACGAGTCACCTCCTCGTTCACCAATCCAGATGTCTTGAACACACGGAAACGGCTGTCAGTCGTGAAGTGATGAGTGAAAGACTTCTGGGCTGTCAATAAATAATAGTTATAGGAGCCGACCACATCATTCGTCGGTTTCCATGTCAATGAAGAAATCTTGTCCGCAACCGAGTTCCCGTCAAGATAACGGAACCAAGCGGGTGTCTGCCCATAATAGGTAGTGCCTGCCCACTTGCCGCTTTGACTATCAATCCACATCGCCCAATCGGCAGCATGTCCGGCAGCCAGAACGGCAGCCTCACGATATGGTGCCACGCTATAGACGAATGCCTTCCCTTGAGTGGCAACTTTCAGTTCATCGCCAATCGTGCTGACCAATAGGTTCTTGGGGGAAGAACCATCGTTGGTTACCACTCCCTTGCTGTTGCGATCATCCACACAATAATTCGTATGCAATTCGGTACGGCTCATCCATTCCTCTGCAATGATGCCATGATTGTAGGGGACTGTGCCTGTCACAATTGATGCAATCGCTGAGGCACGGTCAACAGGCGTATGCTGGTACTGCACATTCGAATAGACCTGTCCGTTCTCCAACAAGAGTTTAAAACCGCCTTCACCATAGAGCGGCATGAAGGCATTCAGGTAGTCGGAACGGAGTTGATCAATGGAGATACCCACAACCAATCGTGGCACAGAGCCTGTCTGTGCCATCGCGCCCGCCATTGCAATGGAGGCAAAGAAAGTTGTTAGTATCTGTTTCTTCATCGTTCTCTATGATAGGTAAAATGTGCCTGTGACAAGGCTCTTACTAAAAAACTAAGCATTAACACCCACATGGCAGGATTGAAGGACTGCAGACAGAACACCATCGTCACTAAGAATCCGGCGGTGACAATCAAATTGATGTAGGAGAGAAGGTTCTTCCTTCCTTTTCTATAACAATAAAGTAGCCATGCAGCATAGAAGAGTGGGAGAGGGTTGAACATGATAACCAGCCAGTTGTTATCAACCGCAGGGTGTTCGGACAAGAAGAAAAGGAATGCCACCAAGAAACCTGCAAGTCCCTGACATGTGTGCATCGTCACATCCATCCATGCTGTGTATTTCTTTTTCTTCAATTCCTGTAGGAAGAGTGACACCGTACACAACAATAGCAAGGAAAATAAGAAAAGAGGAGACAGAATCATGTAGGCTTTGTCGGGGCCATTCATATCTTCCAACACCGTGTTTCTTTCCATAATATATGGAACCCGCTCACCATCTTTCCTCATGATATAGGCTCCATCAGACTCTTGCCTGAACACATCGGGGAGGAACATCATAACACGTCTATCCACCTTTCGGTCGATTTCATCGCCTAAAATCATGTCAATGCCAAAGGAGACCCAAGGGGATTTCTCCAGACATTCGTGCAGCATGTCCCTCACAGTCACATCTTCATCCACAACATCCGAGTATTCAATTTCCCCTTCCAAGGCTTTCTCTATCATGTCACGCGCACGTTCTGTGCAGTTGTCATAAAGCCAGTTGTAACGATACTCTTGATTCTCCGGTCGCAGGTTTTCCAACAACAAAACCAACAAACGGTTCGCCTCCGCCTGACTCAGATTCAGCACTTGCTCAGACACGCCGTTACCCAACCTTCCATAACGATATTTGAGAAAATCAAATTCTTCAGCATCAAGCAAATAATCCGTTTTCCCCAAGAGAAACTTTAAGACGAAGTTATTGGAGTTGTAATCAAAACATCCATAATTGAACACCACATCCCGGTTTGCCGTGTAGTCTCTCACACGTAAAGCGGTATGTCCGAACTTTGCATACATATCCTTTCCAGGAGTGCATGTAAGAATCGACACTTCGATAGAATCCAACTGAGGTGCAACGGCAATGACAGAGTCTTCAGCAGAAGGAACCTTCTCCGCTGAAACAGGCAGCCATACCGTCATGAAAAGCAAGAACAGATGAATATGTAGTAAGCGTGTAATCATTTTTGCGGTTGCAAAGGTACAAAATTTATTCTGAATTACGTGCCAATCAAGGTAATCTTTTGTCAGAAAGCACTTTTTTTGAGAAATAGTATATCAAATTTTAGTTCGGGTAAATTTTTATTCCTATATTTGCACAAACTTTACAAACACTTATTAACAATTATCAAATACTTTATTACTAGCCAATGAAGCACCTAATTGCAATTTTTCTGATGGGTGTGCCGCTTGCGCTAACGGCACAAAACCCAGTTATCCGTAATCAATTCACGGCTGACCCAACTGCGCGCGTATTTAATAACAAGGTGTACCTCTACCCGTCACACGACATCAAGCCTCCAGTAGGACAGCGCCAGGACTGGTTCTGCATGGAAGACTACCACGTGTTCTCATCAGAGAATCTGACCGACTGGACAGACCATGGTATGATTGTTACACAGAACAAGGTGCCATGGGTAAGACCTAATTCCTACTCCATGTGGGCACCTGACTGCGTTTACAGAAATGGAAAGTACTACTTCTACTTCCCATCTTCTCCTAATGCAGGTGGTGGTTTTGCAGTCGGTGTCGCTATTGCCGACAATCCTGAGGGGCCGTTCATTCCTGAACCAGAACCCATCAAGGGCATCAACGGCATTGACCCATGTGTGCTCTTGGCATCCGATGGAAATGCTTACATCTTCTGGGGCAATGGACGTTGTGCAAAACTCAAAGACAACATGAAGGAACTTGCCGACGACAACCCAAAGACGACGGTCAAGTTTGGCAATCGTGAGATGGAAATGGTGGGTGCCAACTGTCTCGAGGGTCTTCCAAACCGTCAGGCTGAGGGACCTTTCGCTTTCGAGTACAATGGCAACTATTATCTCACATATCCTTATGTAAGAGAAAACACCGAAGTGCTTGGATACGCCATGAGTAAGAACCCGATGGGTCCATACGAGTATAAGGGACTCATCATGGCTGAACACGCTAATGGTTGCTGGACCAACCACCACAGCATCATCAACTACAAGGGTCAGTGGTATCTTTTCTATCATCACAACGACTTCTCACCAAGCGATGACAAGCGTCGTTCTGTATGTATCGACAAACTCACCTTCAACGCTGACGGTACCATTCAGGAAGTGAAGCCCACCATGCGTGGTGTTGGTATCAACAAGGCAACTGAGAAGATTGAGATTGACCGTTACAGCGAGGCAAGCAGCGATGTAACCACACAACTCATCGACACAGTCAACACCTTCCGTAGTTATCAGGCTGCACTGCCCAAGAAGGGTAGTTGGCTCCGTTACAACGATGTTGATTTCAGTGACATTACAGGTGACAGTTACCTTATCATGAGCGTTAAGGCAAGCGGCAACACAGCATTCAGCATCCGCGAAAAGAGTGCTACTGGTAAGGTGATTGCCAAGATTACGCTCGACAACATCGTTCCCCCAGAGACTCCAAACACTCCTGCTGGCGGTGGTGGCATGATGGGCAGATTCCGTCGTGACATGAGAGGCCAGTGGCTCACTCAGACCGTTGCTTTGGAGTATGTGCCAAAGGGTGTGACTGACCTTGTGATCACCAACGATGGCGATGCAGAATTGGCTGTGGATTATGTTCTATTCAAGAATCGTCCTAAATACTTCTCACCATCCACATCTGCAGCAATTGCACCAGACAGCGAAGGTTTCATCCATCGTTGGATGCTCCTCGACCCAATCAACAAGCCTAACAGCGGTAACACCGTCTTCACCGACAGTTACTTGCGCGATCACTTCAACCGAGAATACTTCAAGGATCAGCAGACTATTCTCCCCAAGGATGGTCAGAAGGTACAGGCAGTGTTCAAGCAGGAACAGGCTCCTGCCGGCTTCGGTCGTGGCATGGGTATGGGACAGGCTCAGCCTGCTCAGCCAGAGGTGAAGACCGTGAAGCAGACACTGACTTGGCATGCGCTCGACAGCGAGAACATGAACGTGAAACTCTTCCGCTTTGCTGAAAAGTATGGTGAACAAGTATATGGCGTGCTCTTCTGGGCTGTTACCGTCATCGACTGTCCTGAGGAAATCAAGGACGTCCGTCTGGCTGTTGGTTCCAACTCCGCTTCCATGTGGTGGCTCAACGGCGAAGAGACATTGTTGCTCTCAGGCGACCGCCGTATGGTGAAGGACGATGCGATGTCAAAACGCATCACCCTGAAGAAGGGACGCAACGTGCTGCGTGGTGCCATCATCAATGGCCCAGGTATGAGCGACTTCTGCGTTCGCTTCCTCGATGAGAAAGGTAACCCTGTTAAAAACTATACAATAATCAACAACAAATAAGAGCATGAAAATACTTCGCACTATATTGGCTGCCAGCACATTGATTGTGGCAGCAACAGCATCAGCACAATCAGGACAACCCTTCATCCACGACCCCTCCACACTGGCAGAGTGTGATGGCAAGTGGTACACATTCGGCACAGGTGGTGGCGGTATCATCACCGACGACGGATGGAACTGGCACAGCGGCGCAGAGCGTCCTGGTGGTGGTGCTGCCCCCGATATGATCAAGATTGGTGACCGTTACCTCTGCATCTATGGTGCTACAGGTGGTGGACTTGGTGGTGGTCACGCTGGCCGCATCCTCACCATGTGGAACAAGACACTTGATCCCAAGTCTCCAGATTTCAAGTGGTCAGAAGCCGTAGAAGTTTGTTATTCAGATGGTATGGAAGACCAGGATGCCATTGACCCGGGTGTGCTCCTTGACCCAACCACAGGTCGTCTGTGGGTGAGTTACGGTACATACTTCGGCACTATCCGTCTTATCGAGTTGGATCCAGCCACTGGTTTCCGCAAGAGCGGCAACAAGGAGAAGGACATCGCCATTGACTGTGAGGCGTCTGACCTCATCTACAGAGATGGTTGGTACTATCTGCTCGGTACTCACGGCACTTGCTGCGACGGTGTAAATTCTACTTATAATATTGTGGTAGGTCGTTCTAAGAGTCCAGAAGGTCCATACATCGACAATGTAGGTCGTGACATGTATCATGGTGGTGGCAAGATGGTCATTGCCGCAGGCGACCGCAAGACGGGTGCTGGACACTTCGGACGCACCATCATCGACGAAGGTGTTGAAGTGATGTCATTCCACTGGGAAGCAGACTTCGACATGGGTGGCCGTTCTACATTGGCAGTCCGTCCTCTCCTTTGGAAGAACGGTTGGCCTGTTGGTGGCGACCAACTCAAGGAAGGTACCTATGAGATTGAATCAGAGCGCCGTGGCTATGCCCTCGAACTTGCTGTCGATTTCGTTCGCATGAACGTGGCACGTGGCGGTTTTGGTGGTGGCCAGCAGGGCAATGCCGCTCCTCCACAGCCTGTGGCTGAGCAGAAACTGGAAGATGTGGCTAACACATGGCCCGCAGGCAACATTCCTGCCCGCATCGGTGACTACATGTTCCGTCCTCACCAGAAGTGGACTATCACAGCCGTTCCAGAGGCAGGCGGTTACTTGAGCAACCCGTACTTCAAGATTACCATTGCTGGTACAGACCGTGCCCTCGCTGCCACAGAAGACGTGGAAGTGACTACCGTTCCTTCCTTCACTGGTGCTCCCGAGCAACTCTGGCGCATTGAGCAACTCACCGATGGCACTTTCCGCATCATGCCTAAGGAGATTCCTGGCAAGGAAGGCACCAACACCAAGTATGTGCTCTACTCTGCAGGTGACAGCACACCAACACTCGCAGAGTACGACTTCAATAGCGACAACTCCAAGTGGAATCTCCGCCAACACTAATCAGATGTAGCGGAAACATTCTGCGAGATATAACTAAGAGAGGCACCGGACATAGTTCCGGTGCCTCTCTTATGTTATTATTGAGTCCATTAGAAAATTACTTGAAGGGGCAACGGACAAAAAACACCTTTTTAAGGGACTCAATATATATAATAATAATGAATATGGAAGAAAACAGAATGAGCAGAAAAGGTCTCACTTTGTTGTCATGGATGGACAGGGTCATCGAGAACTATATCCGCCAGAACAGTCTTGGCACAGCCGGCAACTACCAGCGCACCAGACGAAGTCTCCAGTCTTGGCTGCAGAGCCAGGGACGGAAAGACATCCCGATGAGCCGCATCGACAGGGAACAGGTCGCCCACTATCAGGACTGGCTGACCGTGGAGGGAAAATGCAGGAACACCCGCTCTTTCCACCTCCGCAACTTCCGTTCCGCCTACAACATGGCGAGAAAAGACGGACTGCTGCCACTGACATCAACCGATGTCTATCCGTTCGGGCACATCTCCACCTCCTGCATGCCTACCCATCGTCGCGCCTCTGAAGCCGAACTGATAGAGCGACTGGAACGGCTGGACATTGCCAGGGAACTTATCCTGCTGGGAAAGGACGAGAAGAGGAAATCCTTCGGGAAGATGGTGCACGACCTGACCTTCGCAAGAGACATCTTCGTGTTCTGCTTCTATGCCTGCGGACTCCCTTTCGTCGATTTTGCCTACCTCACTCCCGACGACATCCGCGATGGGATGCTCCGCTACCAGCGGCACAAGACAGGCACCTATGTCGAGATGGAAATCCTTCCCCAGATGCGGCGTATCATCAGGCACTATGCCAATGACGGACATTATCTGTTCCCGATCCTGACAGCAATCACAGCCAAGGAAGCATATGGGCAATATACCCGAGCCATCCGAAGGTACAACCACCGCCTGGAACTGCTCTCCCAAATGCTGCACGTAGGCATTGCCCTCTCTACCTACGCCCCGCGCCACACTTGGGCAAATGCCGTCTATCACAACGGAATGCCCGAATCGTGCATCAAGGAACGCCTTGGACACGTGTCCTTGCATACCACACAATCCTACCTCAAATCCTTCGAAAGCAGCAAGATAGACGAAATGAACAAACAAATACTTGAGACCTTGTTCAAAAAATGCCGGTTACTATGAGTAACAGGCATTTTTTTCGAGTGCAAAGTTATGAATTATTTTTGAAACAGATGTAAAAAAAGACACAAAAGTGTTTGAAAAAGCATGAATTAGTGGGGACTTATCCGAAAAGTCTTTTTTTTCAGCGGTTGTGATTTGAAAATCAGTTGCAGATGAAAGACTAAGCAATAAGGAGAATAATCTTGTGTTTTCTTGTAAGAATAGTATTATGCATTCTGTTCAGGAACAGTTTATTATGAAAAAATGCCTGTTACTCATAGAAACAGGCAAATTTCGACTGTTCTGCCTTCTAATACAGTTCAGTCAGACAGGTTCACCGACCGTCGGACGGAAATCCCTTAAACACAGGAATTGCCCGGGACTCCGAGCGCGAGGCGACCAACGGGTGAAATGAAAAAGGGCTTGCCTGGCAAGCACTCGTTCCGCAATCGCATATTGCAGGGACAAGGAAAAGCAGTATCCATACATGAAAGAGAATAAAGACCATAACACGCAGCCGTGGTACGTGCTGTGCCACCTGAATCCCAAGCAGATAGACATCATGCTGAGGAAAGACAGCAACGGTGAACTATATGATAAGAATAGTGAGGAAAAAGTGAAGCCCCTTCCTCCCTACAAGTTCTACATTCCGTATGTCTTCATGCCGACAGCCGAGACGCTGAAAGCACAAGAAGACTCCGACAGGAGCGGAAAACTCAACGACAGCGTTGACCGCAACCGGGAACTTAGGAATGACCTGCACAACTTCGTGTTCATCCAGGCATCCGCCGAACGGGTTGACCGCATCGTATCCTCTCCATGGAATAGGGCAGGGCGCCTGCACCTCTACTACTACCGCGACCATGAAGGCAAAAAGGTTGTGGTGCAGGACGCTGATATGAGCCGACTCAAGAAAACCATCCAGGATCAGCACTTCATGTTCTACTTTGACCAGCCCATCAACGACTTTGAGGAAGAAAATGAGGTGGTGCTCAACATCGAGCCTTGGACTGGACGCAACGGTGTCATCAAGAAAATCTCCTACAAGAAGAAGCAACTGTGCATGGACATCAGTCTGAACATCTTCAACCGTACGAAGAGCATCAACTTCGTGGATCTGAAGACGGGAGACCTCGCATTTGTGGATTCCCGACAGGAGACCTTCCTCAGCGAGGACTTCATCACTCTCTTTGAGGAAGAACTCATAGATTTGCTCAGCCATCGCTACACCAAGACTGTCACAGAGGAAGAGGCGCAGAAAGACGCGACAAGGCTGAAACGCCTCTCCACCTACTATAACATCTACATGGACGACGAAGCGGAACAAGCCCGATTCCTCTCCCTCCGCCTCATCTATGCCTCATTGAGGCAGTGGGGAAAGAAGGTGGAAACCCTTGTTGGCGAAGCGACAAGTCTTCTGAAAGACAAGGAAACTCCCCTCGATGACGCCGACGCCTACCTGATGATGGCACTCTTCATAGCAACACGCATCGCCCATTGGCGCGATGCAGTCAAGCAATACCGCAACACCCACCCAGGTTGCCCCGACATCCTCCGACGGTACCACACCATCGTGAAGAACCTGAAAGCAAAGCACTCCACCAAGTAACATGACTCAACTTTCAACTGTCAACTCTCAACTGTCAACTTCCCTTGACCCTTCCAGCATGCGCGACTTCCGCATGACCTTCTACCGTTGGGAGTTCCAAGACTCCGACTACATCGACCTCCAAGAAGAGCAGGCAATCAAAGCCTATGCCAAGGGGTGTGCCGAGCAGTTGTTACCCTTCTTAAACAAGATACAGAATCACCCTCACGATTCCGTCCATGAGACAGAATACCTCCTGACCCTCCTCCTCTCCGTGGAATTAGCAGATTGGCACAGCATGATGCCCCGCATCATCAAGCACATCCTCACCCGCATCCCCCAACTGCCCGACTCCCACTACAAGACCCACCTCCAGACCCACCTCTACATCGCCAGTGACCGCACCGACCTCCTCAACGCCGCCCTCGATGCCTCCTCCATCTGGAACCCACAAACCCTCACCCCCGAAGACCGCTACATCCACCAATACCTCCAAGAAGAGCAAGAACTCCTCCTCCAACCCTAAACTCTCACTCCTAACTCCTCCTTCCGTTGTCTGTTGTATGTTGTCCGTTGTCCGCCTCCAGCGTTAATGTTAAAGAAAAAGTGGCAAAAGATTTGGATTTCATCAGTAATATTCATATCTTTGCATCAAAATAGAACGAGAAGATATAATGACAATATCAAAGACACCAACCGACGCAAGAAATGAGGCTATCCTCAGTAGTGCAGAAGGTTTTACAGCCTTCAGTTTCGGAGGATATCATATCCGTTTCCGTGCACCTTACAGTTTGGAACGGTATGTGGATGTTGTGCGGTGGGACGACGGTTATTTGGTGGTTCTGGCAAAGTATAGCCATCATGCCGAACCTGAGGAAGAATACATTGACCTGAAACCTATTCTTGATGGTCTTTATATTGATTCCGCCGCCTTTCTGAAACCGATTAAAAGTGTACGAATTGCTTATGCCTGACATCAAGAGCATAGCCGACAAGGCCAACATAATCATCAATGGATATTCCTTCACTCGCGAAAATGATGGTATCCATGTACTTAACCTTAACAGCCCAGACAAGGCTGTTGTATTCGGTGAAGATGGTGAAGTGTTGGAGACGACGATGGATGATATCGAACTTTCTATTGCAAGCAGTTATTTGCAAAAGAACATGAAATACATGGAGGATTGAGCAATGCCCAAATACTACGATTTCAAAGTGGCTGGTTATTATCTATATTTTACCTCTTTCTGTGTGGTGGAGTGTATGCACGTCCATGCCAGTGACAGCAAACTCACAGAGGGTGGTTCTGCCAAATTTTTCGTCAAGAGTAATGGTGATTCAATTATCCAGAATCGTGGCATCCTCAATGACCGTGAGATAGCAAAGATCTCCGACTTTATTAAGGATCACTATCAGGAGATGTATCTCCGCTGGTCACAATATAGTAAGAATGGCTATTATGAGAAGTAGTTGTCATCTAACATCTTCTCTCACCCCTATCCTCTAAACTTTTGATAGTTATCGTTTTCGTTAGGGTTTAGGTTCCCTCCCAATATCATAGTTAACGTTAGGGTATAATAAAAAACAATTCCGTTGTCCATTGTCTGTTGTCCGTTCTCAGCCTTCGGCTTCTCTCCAATTCCTTTCACCTTGCGCATAATATTTCACGCACTCAGCGTATAATATTTCGTCCTTACAGCCTGAAATGCCATGCGCACCGTGCCCACTAGTTGAGAATCACCTCCCTCCGTTGTCCAGTGTCTGTTCACTGTTCTCAGCCTTCGGTTTCCAACATTGCCAACGATACTACATCTTTCTTTTAACTATTCCTTTAAGGTGCAAGTCCGCGGCTTTTTAATATTCATCACATAGATTAGGCTTTAATTGGAAACACTAGTAAATTAAATGGTTAAAATCATTTTTATCCAGTTCGATTCTTAATCTCAATATATCAAATAAACGATGTTTTTATTAAAGGTTCTTTCCTCTGGTTCTAGCCGATCTGTTATGTTAAAACGAAATATAGTAGGTTCAGTAATTGCCAAGGGAATAAGCATTGCCATATCACTTGTTTTAGTTCCAATGACTCTTGGGTATTTGACTCCTGAAATATATGGTATCTGGCTTACGCTATCATCCATTATGCATTGGTTAACGTTCTTTGATATAGGTTTCACACAAGGATTAAAAAATAAACTAGCAGAAGCCCTAGCTCTTGAAGATTATGAAAGAGGAAAATCACTTGTTTCGACAACATACGTGATGATGTTTTTCATTTTTGTTCCACTTGGTTGTTTACTTTGTCTATGTGTTCCTCTAATAGATTGGACCGAACTTCTCAATGTTGAAAATATCTATCACACAGATATTACTCGTACATTGTACATTCTTATCTGGGCCTTTTGTCTTCAAATGATTGTCAATGTTCTCTCAACCGTTATTATGGCTCATCAAAAAGTGGCATTATCTTCGTTCTTTTTAGTTATAGGCAATTTACTGTCACTGATTGTGGTGTATATGCTTACCCATTATTGTGAGTCATCTTTATTATTATTGGCGTGTTCAGTTTCGTTCCTTCCCATCATTGTTCTTTTAGTGGCAGGTGTATTTCTTTACAAGGATTTGTTTAAAAAGGTAAAGCCTTCTTTCAGTAGTTACAATAAGTGCTATGTACACGAACTTTTTGGATTGGGCTATCGTTTTTTTCTTATACAGCTTCAATTTATTGTCCTTTTTCAGACGACGAACTTTATTATCTCTAATATTTCAGGTCCAGGCGATGTGACAATCTATAATATTTCTTACAAGTATTTGAATGTCGCCATGATGATTTTCAGTATCATTATGGCTCCGTTATGGCCGGCTTTTACTGATGCCTATGCAAAAAAAGACTATTCTTGGATGCGTAGCATATACATGAAGATGTCAAAGATTTTTTGTATCATTGCCGTTACAATAGTGATTCTGGTGGTCATCTCCCCGTTTGTATATAAACTTTGGATAGGTGATAAAATTGAGATGCCGTTGATGATGACTGTAGTTGTAGGCATTTATATGGTTGTCAATATGTGGGACAGCCTTCAAGTGAATATAATTAATGGTATAGGCAAACTAAAAATACAAATTTATGTTACTACTGTCGGACTTCTGTTACACTTGCCCCTTTCTTATATTTTAGGTAGATATTTTGGGTGTTATGGGGTCTTGCTCTCAATGATTTTGATAGTTTCTTTGTATTCTATAATTATGACCATCCAAGCAAGAAAACTTTTGGAGCAAAAGGCTTCTGGAATATGGGCTGAATAAGAATAAGATATATGTTTATATTGGGTTTTAGCATCAGCAAGAGATATCCCTTCGTTCACTTGGGAAACTGGCATATAGATGGTCGTAATACTATTCGGATGAAATGGAAATTTGGTAATCGCCATAATAAAATTGTTGTCAGAGGTCATAATAACATTATTGAATCCATTGGAAAAGTTTATGAGTCAACTTTCCGAGTGATTGGTGATAACAACAAGATTAATATCCTCCATAACTGTAAGATATTAGATTCCTCATTTGTAATCATTGGAAATCAGTGTAATATTACTTTTCAAGAAAAATCCACGTGTGGACATGGCTGTTGGTTCGTTGTTATGGGGAATGGTCATCATATCAGTATTGGGCAGGATACAATGATTTCAGATGATGTAGATATATGGGCATCCGATTCACATGCTATATTCAAAGATGGCAATGAAGCGGATGTTATTAATCTATCTGGAGACATTGATATAGGTGCCCATGTGTGGATTGGTAAGAAATCTGTTGTCTTGAAAAACGTTCGAATCAATGAAAATGCAATAGTGGGGATAGCTAGTGTTGTCACAAAAGATGTACCTGCTAATTGTATTGTTGTTGGTAATCCTGCCCATGTGGTGAATGTTGGCATAAACTGGGAAAGAAGTCATATTAAGGTGTAACTGATTATGAAAGTCTTACATGTCTTTAACGAATTGAAGTATTCTGGGGCTGAGATAATGTATGTTGATGCAGCCCCTTTATTCAAAAATCTAGGTTGTGAACTACTTGTAGTAAATACGACAGAAAAACTTGGCGAGTTTGCACCTGCTTTTCGTGATGCAGGCTATATGGTGTATCATGAACCATATCAGTTAGTGAAAGGACGTAACGCATGGACACATCGGATGATTAACTTGATTCGTGAGAATAATGTGGAGGTAATCCACATACATTCTGCTCGCCTACGAGGTGTTATGTCATATGTGGCTTGGAAGGCTGGTGTTCGTAGTGTATATACTTTCCATAATGTATTCCGTTCTGATTCAATGCTTGGTTTTGCCAAGGGCTTTGTTCAAAGATGGGTCGCGAAGCGGGTGTTTGGATGCCAATTCCAAACCATCAGTGATTCTGTATATAATAACGAACGCGACTTCTGGAACAATAAGACTACGCTTGTATATAACTGGTATGGGAACCAGCGATTTTACCCTATAACAGAACTTGAAAGGTGGAAAAGCCGCAGGGAACTTGGGTATGATGACGACGAGCTGGTGCTTATATCAGTTGGAGGTTGCAGCCCTATCAAACGTCATACGGATATCATCAAGGCTCTGCCGATTCTTATTGGTAAAGGTCATAAAGTGGTGTACCAACATTTGGGCGAGGGTGTGTCATTGGATGAGGAGAAACAACTGGCACAGGATTTGGGTGTTGCGGATAGTGTGAGATTTTATGGCAACAAAAGAGACGTGAGGAATTATCTTGCTGCAGCCGATATCTATGTGATGCCAAGCAGATTTGAAGGTATATCCATTACCACTATCGAGGCGATGGCCTGTAAAATTCCATGTGTGCTATATGATGTTCCTGGTCTTTGTGACTTTAATAAGGAACAGGATTGTAGCAAGATAATACCAGAGTCGTATGAGCAACTGGCGGATGCTGTGGCTGAACTATATAGGAGTCCATCTGAACAGCATCGTCTGACTGAAAACGGGTTTAATTTCATTAACAAGTATTTCGAGATGGACAAAAACGCACGTCGTATTTTCGACCTCTATATGGGGGGGGTAATTCTTATATCTCTTGTACAGGCTGAATCTGAAGAATGGAGGGCTGCTGCATGAAAAGAAAGCCCTCTATTGTTGTGCGACTGGTATATCCCATCTATTGTATGATGGGAATCAAGTACCTGCGTAGATTGTTCAAATTCTATTGCCAAACACTGCGGTTTGGTGATACCCTGATTTTCGAGTTCTCGAATAGTATTGGGGATAAGTCAAAGTTTGAGGGATGCAATAAGATTTATTCAAGGTCAAGCTTCTCAGGACGTATGGGCTATGGCTCGTATATCGGACCAGATTGCCATATATTAGCGGACATAGGTCGATTTACGTCCATTGCACCGTTTGTGCGAATTAATGAGGGGTCTCATCCATATAAGAAACCATACGTGACAACTTCGCCAATGTTTTTCTCAACAAGAGAACAGGCAGGCGAGACATTTGCCAATCGTATGATGTATGCTGAGTCGAGAAATTATCCTAAAATTGGTAGTGATTGTTGGATTTGTGAGAATGTTTTCATTTCTGGTGACATCAATATTGGCGATGGGGCTGTGGTGCTTGCAGGGGCGGTGGTCTCCTCGGACATTCCTCCATTTGCAATAGCAGGTGGTGTTCCTGCAAAAGTAATAGGATACAGATATGATGAGGAAACCATACAATTTCTACTAAGAGAGAAATGGTGGGACAAAGACATAAGTTGGCTTAGACAACATTGGGAAATTTTCAGTAATATAGACACTTTTAAAAAAGTTTGCGATGAAGGAAGTGATGCGTAAACTTTGGGGTGTCTTTCCAAGACTTAAAAGATCTTACTATACCATATGGAACCGATTATATTTCAGTATAATGGGTGTCCAATACGGGAAAAATATGATTATAAGAAACAAAGTTTATATTACCAATATGGGGGGGTAAAAATAGGCGATAATTTTGTTCTTAGTAGTGGTGATAATATCAATTCCGTGAGTAGGAATATTTGTGCTTCTATTCATGTTATGTCAAATGAAGCCCTCATTACAATTGGTGATAATGTTGGAATAAGTGCAGCATGTATTAGAACCATGAAGTCTGTGAGCATAGGAAATAATGTTAATATAGGTGCTGATTGTCTAATTATGGATACAGACGCTCATCCGCATGATTATCTTCAACGCAGGAGAGATTTTGAGAAACTCATGAACAGAAAGGACTACATTGCATTAATACCTACGTCTCCCATTGTGATAGAGGATGATGTTTGGATTGGTGCCAGGTGTCAGATTCTGAAGGGTGTGCATATTGGTGCCAGAAGTATCATCGCAGCAGGAAGCATCGTCACAAGAGATATCCCAGCAGATTGTATTGCAGGAGGAAATCCAGCTAAAGTTATACGCCCGATTTCTGTCGGAACTTCTCCAGATTTAGAATGACCGCTTACTTATGAATGCAGAGATAATTCTTAGTGCTGTGGTGGCAGTTGCTACTGTTGCTTACACGATTGTCAACATTTTGATGTATCGTGAAAGTAAAGCAACGAGAAATCAGAAGTTGAAGCCAGAAATTGTCCCATATCTGAAAAGCACAGCCACTCATGATGTTCTCTGCTTGTACATAAAGAATGTGGGTGAAGGTTGTGCAAAGAATGTTCACTTAACTCTTTTAAATGATTATAATTGCTTCGGGAAAATTGAATTTCCTTTGAGCAAGTTCCCAATTTTCAATGAAGGAGTAAATGTATTCCCCTCAGGTTACGAACTCCATTATTATATTGATTATTGGTCAACAATCAAGGAAAAACATATGGATGATTATTTGGAGTTGGAAATATCCTTCACGGATATAAAAGGCGGGCAATTCGATAAAAACCACTATATGTTGAAGTTTTCCCAGATAATGAGTAACTATTCCACTCCTCCAGACACAACCGAAGAGCAAGTTGCCTATTATCTTAAGATGATCAGCAAGTCTTTGGAGAAACAAAAGAAGTAAAAAAAATCCAAACAACTTATTGCAAAACTCTTCAACGGACAGTCCGTAAAATAGGAGTTACGTTCATGTGGTGGCTTACGTTCGGTCTTGTTGATTTGATATTGGATAAAAACTAAGATTTGATTCAAAGCGTAAAAAGTTAAATCTACCGTGGTATATAGAATGCTGTGGTCTAGTAAATTGAACGTCAAATTGATAGTTTACAGAAATGAGCCTATTCTTGATGAATGGGGATATACGACTAAACGCTTTATGATGGTCGTGTAAGATGAGTTTGGATATGGTATTCAATAACATTTTTTTCCATGAATCAATTATATATAATAATTATTGAATATGCAGTAGGTTATCCATCAGAAGTGGATGACAAAGTGCAGGAGTTATTGGCCTCAATGGGGAGAGAGTTGAGGTTGACAGAACATGCATTTTTCCTGATGACAGATGCTACTTCTGTTATCATTCGTGACGCATTGAAGAATTCTCCCTACAATATTGATAGAATTTTTGTGGCACAGGTTAATTCGCCATCAGCCTGGCGCAATATGATTTCAGATAATACTGACATAAAATCTTTTTTGCGCAATGAATTATAAGAAACATACCAATACTTCTCCTGGGACTAAGCATGTCCTTGTTGGTGAGAATTTCTGTTTTCATCGTCACTATAGTGATATTGGCGGTACACAGTCTGCCTATGCCTACTACAAGGATCATAAGAAGACAAACAAGGAACTTTATGTGTCTAGTACGCCTATTGCTATCGATACAAACATACTATTGAACCTTTATAAGATTTCTTTCACTGAGCGCAACCAGTTTGTCAAGTTTATTGAAAAGAATGCCTATCGTATTATCATTCCAGCACAAGTGCAGGTGGAGTATATGCACCACCGCATCAAATTCATACAGGGTTTTCAAAGAACGCTTAAGGAACTTGACCCTCTGGCCAAACGGATATTTGAAGACTTGAAGAAATCCAGTCAGACGGCAATTGACCAACTTCAGCAGTTGGCTAATCGTAAAATTGTATCGAATGATATGGCTGATGTAACAGGTCATATCAAGACATTGCAGGATTATATAGACGCTCATAAATGTAGCGAGGAATACGTAAACGAAATTACCAACCTTTTCCAACCGTTGCAAGATAGTCTTAAAAAAGGGGTGGAAAACTCTCTGAAACAGGCAGTGTACGAACTAGATGACCCTGTATTAGCAGCTTTGAGTAAAACCCAGATCCAGAAAGAACTATCTATTCAGGAGAAAACTTTTCTGCAACAGAAGTATGAAGAACTGTTTTCTGAATATAAAGAACATAAAACGGATGTCAATGAGAAAGATGTCTTCACCTTCCCTGGTAGTGGAGACTGGCGTAAAGAGAACGATGGATTAGATCCGTGTGGCGATTTCTATATCTATCACGAACTGCTGTCTTATATGAATAGAAACAATCAAGATGTTGTATTACTTACCAATGATGTACGTAAGTCGGATTGGATTAGGCAAGATGGAAAACCTTTTGGGCATTATATAGTAGATACCTATATCAACACTGGGCACATGCTGTATGTGTTCAATGCTCGTGACTTCACCAACCTGACTTTCGAGGCTGTTGCTGAAAGTGATGTAGAGAAGAAAGATGACGATACCGTAGAAGAATTTGTAACGGTAAAAGGTGAGAGTACTTCAACAGATGGGGTGGCAGACTTGTTGGGAAATGATTCTTCTGCACTATCTGTGCATCAACCACCTGCTATCCCTGCGTCAACAGAAGGAGATCCCGGAGGAGTTGAAATAACCTCGGTATCTCCTGTGGAAATAATAGATGTTCCGTTATCATATTTCAGAGACGTTACAGAAGAAAGATTCTTACAGGAGTTGGAAACAGCAGAGTTGTGGGCCGAAAGTTATGGTAATGGTTATGTCAGTCAAGATTTTTTTATCTACACAATCTTAGGGCATAAACGCTTCCATTTCTCATCGTCACGTAAAGTCTTGGAGAAATTGGTAAACGAAGGGAAGGTGACAGTCGTGAATGAGGAGCATGATGATAAAACCATCAAATGTCTGAAGTTGAACATCGGGAGATAGTATGAAGTAAAATTCAAAGCGGTCGTTTTGGCCGTATTGTGTACCTGATATATGATGGTTATCTTTGCGGCATTTAACATATAAAGCACAACAAAAATAATTAATAAGAAAAAAGGAGAGAATTTCATTTACTGATTTTTCATGACAAACATCGCAGTAATATTAACGGTTTATAACCGGCGTGAGACTACACTGAAAGGACTCGCCTCGCTCGATGCCGCCATCAAGTATCTGGGCGATGGCTATCACTTTGATATATACATGACCGATGACGGATGTACAGATGGGACAAGTGAAGCGGTAGTGAAAGAGTTCCCTGATGTGCACATCATCCAAGGTGATGGCAAACTTTATTGGAGCGGGGGCATGCGTAAAGCCTGGCAGGCGGCTATTGACAACGGGAAGGAATACGATTTTTATTTGTGGTTTAATGATGATGCGGAATTATATGATGATGCACTTGTGACAATCTTCAAATCTTATAATGATGCAGGTGGTAATGCCATTATTAGTGGTGCTTTCTGCGATAAAGAGGGGAAAGCCGCTTACGGAGGTAAGCGAATGAACAGAACTGTTATACCTCCTAATGGTAAAAATCAGGAGATTAAGTTGATGAATGGGAATCTTGTCTTAATTCCATATACAGTATATGAGATATTGAGAACCATAGATATTCACTACAAACATGGATTTGGTGATTATGATTATGGACTTAGAGCTCAGAAAGCAGGAATGAAGGTGTTCTTATCATCAAAATATGTTGGGAGTACAGATAGACATGATGAAATTGTACCTCCTTACTTCTCAAAGCAGAATTCATTGACAAAGCGATGGTCTATTATGCATGATCCAAGGAATACACCATCTATTGCTTTCAGATTTAATCTTAGATATATGGGAATTATGAGAGCTTTATTAGGATTTGCACGGAACTATATATATATGATGTTTCCTTCTCTATTTTATTTAAAGAAACATATTGATTAAAGATTTGGCATGGAACAAGTAATAATATATGATTTTTTATTAGTTACAATGCTATTTCTTCTATCTAAAGCTGGCGAAAAGCTTCGCCGAAAATGGAAGATTATCTCTTACGCTGGTATCTCTGCTATATTAGTATATACACTTAATGAAGGACTTCGATTTGGCAGGGGTATTGACTATAATGCATACTGGAAAGTTTTTAATAGGATTGCAGCAGGAGAAACTAATGACAGCATGTATGTGAATATGGATGTTGGATTTTATTATTTTTGTAAATTTCTGTCATCAATTGGTGGGACATGGCAAGAATGTGTACTTTTTATGAGTTTCTTATTCATTGTTTCATCGCTGCAGTTCCTTAAATCATATAGGGATACTATGCAATATGCGCTCCCATTATGGGTCTTGTTTTCTTTCAGTCAGACAGAAAATGTAATGCGTTGGTTTGTGGGTTTTTCCTTGATTCTAATTGGTTTGTCACTAATAATGCAAAAGAATGGTAAGAATTATTATCTTTTTTATTTATTTCTCTCTGCTATTGGCTGTACAGTGCACTTTGGTTTAATTCCAGTTGCTCTTTTATTGTTATTGATGACATTTAAAGAAACTCTGTTAATTAAGCCAATGTACGTATATATAGGATTGGCTATAAGTATTGTCTTAGCACAAGTGGGCAGTTTATTAGGTTATATTGATCTTTTCAACATGTTCGCATCTATGTCTGACAGATTCTCAAATTATGCGGAAGATACAGAATACTGGATTATGAAAGCATCTTCTGTCGGAAGTCTGTACACATTTACTGGAATTGTTGATTTTGTTTGTTCCTTGTTTGTTGTAGCTGTTGGCTACAAAGCATGTGGCAATGCAGGGAAGCATTATGTTTTTGCCTATAACATTTTTATTATAGCATTTTTGTTTAGACCTATAACAACACAGATGGAACTTCTCAACAGGTATGACACGTTGCTTTATACTTTTAGGGCAATTGTATATGCACGTATTCTACAGGATATGTGCATCAAGCGTAAACAAAAACAAAGGGTTCTTTGGGGACCCGTTATGGCATGCGTTATGTTTTTAAATATTGCACAACCCCTTTTAGTTCCTTTTAGGAATGATTCAAGAAAATACTTATATGTCTGGAATAAGGGAAACTTAACTGCAGACAAGATGTATGATATTTATATTAAAGACGGAGATTGAGATATGATGTTAGAACACAATCCTATGGTGTCAGTTATCATTACCACATTTGCACGCCCTGACAATTTAATTAGAGCCATCAAAAGTGTACAGAATCAGACATATAAACCAATTGAGATTATTGTTGTTGACGATAATGGGAAGGGTACAACTCCCCAACAAGAAACAGAAAAGATTCTGCGAGAATACATCTGTTATGGAGCGATTCAATATATCCCTCATGATATGAATAGAAATGGCTCGGCTGCAAGAAATACAGGATTTAAGGCAAGTATGGGCGAATACGTCAACTTTTTAGATGACGATGACGAATTTGTGCCTAAAATAGAAAAGCAAGTAAGACGATTAGAAGAAACTTCGGAATATGACGCCTGTTATTGCAATACACGGATACATGGAAGAGAACGTGATATTGTCTGGAAGTCAAAACTTGAGGGGAATCTGGCATTACAAATACTAAAGAGAGAGATTCATTTTAACACTTCCTCCGTGTTATTTAGGAGGAAAGCAATAGATGACATCAATGGATGGGATGAGCGTTTCTTTAGGCATCAAGATTTGGAATTTGAGATTCGTTTCTTTAGGAAACATAAAATATGTGTTGCATGCCCAGAGGAGTTTCTCCTTGATAAATATAGTACCCCTAATGTGGTCAGCAGGAATCCGCAAAAGGCGGTTGAGTATCGTAGTTTTTTTCTCAATGAGATGATGGATGATATAGAAGCAACCGGTTGTAAAAGAGAAATCATGAAGTGTCAATACGAAGAACTTTGTGCGGGATTGCTGGCAAACGGTGAAAAAAAGTTAGGCACAAAATACTTCTTCCATGTTTTTAAATATGGAATCCCCAAGCCCTTGCTTTTTGGGAAATGGTGCTATTATCTTATTAGATAGAAAGCATTGAGTCTCATTCATTCCACTTCTTATGTATAGAGAATAGAGACCAATGTTTGAAATCGAGTAAATAGGACTTTTATACATGAACTCCATAAAAGAAATTCTTCGTTTACTTATCTATATAGTCAAACAGAAACCGTACAAGATTAAGTTGTACAATGGTTCAGAAATAGAGATGAAAGATTCCAAGTCCATGAGTGAATCTTTCTTCGGATATTATGACAAGAGCCCAGAGCAGAATGGAAATGTTCTTTTCCATGTGATGGGGAATAATAGGGTCTCTATTATAGTGAAAGACATTGCATCTGGTGACGAAAAGAAAATGGGTGAGTCTTCTGCTTTCAACTGGCAGATGGGAACAAGGGCGTTGTGGATAGATGACGATACGATATCATGCAATGACTTTGAAGACGGGATGTATGTTTGCAAGTGGTACTCCATATCACAAAGTAAGGTTATAAAAACGCTTCCCATGCCGTTGATGGATATATACCAGAAAGATTATGTGCTTACAACCAATTATCAACGGCTAAGGAGCGTTGATCCGGACTATTCATATCAGTGCTTGCCTGAGATGGATGACAATGTGTTCAAAGATTATGAGCATGACGGCATCTGGAGGTATGACTTGCATAAAGATGAGAAACAACTGCTTCTAAGTATTAAAGACGTGTTGTCAGTTAAGAAAGAGAGGCTATATGAGGATGGTCGTCATTGCATTAATCACATCATGATAGCACCCGATGGAAAATCATTCATGTTTATCCATCGATACCGATATGGAGGCAAAAAATATGACCGGTTAATGGTGTATGATTTCAAAGAATTGAGATGCCTTCTGGATGACCCGCTTCAAAGTCATTTCTGTTGGCTCGATAATCATACAATTATGGGGTATTGTGGCTGTAATGGCGAAACGGGTTGGTTTCAGGCAGACACAATCTCTGGCGAAGTCCATAAACTGGAGGAGTTGACAAAGGTGCACCCAAAGAACGGCCATCCAACCCCTCATGGTGACTGGATTGTTGTAGATGGTTATCCAGATATGGACAGGATGCAGAGACTACACGCCTATAATCAGAAAACAAAGGACTATATTCTTTTGGCAGAATTCTTTCACGACATAAAACATCATAACTACAACCGCTGTGATCTTCACCCTAGGTTCACGCCAGACGGGAAGGCTATCTATGTCGATACAATCTATAATGGAAAGCGCCAACTGTGTCAACTAAAAATGAAATTAGATTAGCAAATGAATTATACATATAGTGTATCTATACCACATTACAACTCGCCAGTATTGTTGGGAAGAATGCTGAAGAGCATCCCTGAACGAGAGGACATTCAGTTAATAGTGGTGGATGATGGAAGTAGTGAGGAGAATGTGAATGCCCTGAAAAAACTACAGCATAAGAATCTTGAACTGGTTCTTCTTGAAAAAAATAAGGGAGGTGGTTATGCCAGAAATATCGGTTTACAACATGCAAAAGGGGAATGGTTTATTTCTGTAGATGCTGATGACTTTTTTTCAGATGGTGCTTTTGATGTATTTGACCAATATAAGGATGAACAGATTGATTGCCTATGCTTCTGTGTTCATTGTGTAGATACAGAAACGGGAGAGGTTACACGGGAACTTGTTGCAAATAAGAATGTATCAAAATATTTGGCAGATTCTTCGAAAAAAACAGAGCAACTGCTGAGATTCCACAATCTGGAATCATGGAACAAACTTGTGTCGATGGATTTTATTAGAAAAAACAATATTTGCTATGAAAATTGTAGGATTAATATAGATGTACTGTATTCTATCCTCATTGGGATGAGAGCAGAAAGATATAAGGTTATTCCCAATAAACTTTATTATTTCACCGAGAATACAGATAGTATTACACATAAAAAACGTTCAGTTGAGCGAGAGTTCCAGTTTTATCTTCAGGTACAGAAAAGGAACGGCTTTTATTGGGAAATGGGGCTAAGGCATCTTCCTTTCTATAGACACGATATCCTGTATATCCCCTTTATGCTAAAAAAACGAGGACTAAGGGATACTATATCATTTTTTAGACTCTGGTGGAAGCATAAAGATGAAAGAAAAGAAGCCTGGAAAGCATATCTTTTCGTATTTGACAAATAATAGCGATGATAAACATTCTGGAGAAAGAAGAATGCTGTGGTTGCTATTCTTGCCAAAATATCTGTGCAAGAAATGCCATCGAGTTGAAATTTAATGGAGAAGGCTTTGCCTATCCTGTTATTAACCAACAGCGATGTATAGATTGTGGAGCATGTGAGTCTGTCTGCCCGATATTCAACTCTCCGAAAGAAGAGGAGAATGAAGGACAAAGGGGTTATTTAGTTCAAATTAAAGACGACAGAATAAGGAAAGAGAGTACATCTGGTGGTAGTTTTACAGCTATTGCATCTTGGATAATTGACCAGGGAGGCATAGTGTTCGGGGCTACGCTTGACATTGTGAAGAGAGAAGTCCATCATCGATGGGTAGACAACAGGGAGAAACTTAGACTTTTCAGGAACAGCAAATATGTACAAAGCAATATAGGTGAATGTTTTAAGGAGGTCAAACATTTCTTAAAAGAAGGCCGATGGGTTTGTTTCAGTGGTACTCCTTGCCAGATTGAGGGTCTGAAGTGTTTTCTCAGAAAAGACTATGAGAAACTGGTGACGGTTGATGTGGTTTGCTATGGTATTCCAAGTCCAGGAGTGTTCAGGGATTATGTTAACTGGCAACAGAGCCGGATAGGAGGAAAGTTTACGAAAATGCTGTTTAGAGAGAAACGGCTCTCCTATAATTACACTTCAGTATCCATATTCAATGAGGACCAAGAGAAAGACTATCATAGTGGCGTAGAACGGGATAAGTTCATGCGGACATTCTTCAGCGACATGAATGTAAGACCGTCATGCTATAACTGCCACTTTAAGAAACGCTATCGAGTTTCTGATTTTACCATTTGGGACTGCTATGATGTGAAAGCTTTTTCGAGAAACTTTGATGAAGAAGGAACAAACCGAATGCTGATTCACTCAGAGAAAGGGCGAAGGATATTTGAGAAGATAAAACCGAACATCAGATGGGAAGGGTATGAGAACCTAATTTCCGCAGCACTTTAGTTTAACTATCTTTATAAGTACCTGAGCAACAAAAAGTTGTTCAGGTACTTTGCCATGTCAGATTTTTCACTTACC